>DATJAV010000066.1:0-3652 GCA_035515835.1 Allostellaceae bacterium | reverse complement strand
CCTCGCCAAGATCTCGATCCTGGCGCTCGCCGACCAGTATTTGGCATATATTTCCGCCGCGCGCCGGCTCAGGCTCGAGATCGCCGCCGAATATCTCGTCATGGCGGCGTGGCTCGCCTATCTGAAATCGCGCCTGCTGCTGCCCGAGCCGGCGCCCCTCGACGAGCCCAGCGGCGCCGACCTCGCGGCGGCGCTCACGCACCAACTGCAGCGCCTGGAAGCGATGCAGCAGGCGGGCGCACGCTTGATGGCGCGGCCACAGCTCGGACGCGACGTGTTCCCGCGCGGCGCACCGGAAGGGCTGCCGCGCGTCTTGAAGCCGGTCTATGACGTCACTCTCTATGAGCTGCTGCGCGCCTATGGCGACCAGCGACAGCGCAAGGAAGGCGCGGTGCTGCATATCGGCGCGCCCGAGCTCTACTCGATGGACGATGCGCTTCATCGCTTGGAGCGCGTGCTGGGCCGCCTCCCCGAGTGGCGCATGCTGATGAGCTTCCTGCCGCGGGGCTTGCGCGGCGGCGTCATCGAACGCTCGGCGGTGGCGTCGACGTTTGCCGCGAGCCTCGAGCTGGTGCGCTCCGGCAAGCTCGAGCTGCGCCAGGAGCGCGCCTTCGGCCCCATCTACATTCGCAGCCCTGCCGACAACGCATGAGCGAGCCCATGACGCCTCTCGAGACCGACCCTCGCGCCGATCAGCTGCGTCTCATCGAGGCGCTGATCTTCGCCGCGCCCGCGCCCATCGCCGAGGCGGCGATCGCCGAGCGTCTCCCGGAAGGCAGCGACGTCGCCGGCCTCGTCGCCGAGCTCGCCCAGCACTACAGCGCGCGGGGCGTCAACCTGCTCCGCGTCGCCGGCGGTTGGACGCTGCGCACCGCGCCCGACCTGGCGCCTCGCTTGAAGCTCGAGCAGACGGTGGCGCGGAAGCTGTCGCGGGCGGCAATCGAGACGCTCGCCATCATCGCCTATCACCAACCCGTCACGCGCGGCGAGATCGAGGAGATCCGCGGCGTCGTCGTCAGCAGCGGCACGCTCGACGTGCTGATGGAGGCGGGCTGGATCACGCCCAAGGGCCGGCGCGAGACGCCTGGCCGTCCCGTCACCTGGGTCACGACGCAGCATTTCCTCAATCATTTCGGGCTTGCCGACCGCAAGGATCTGCCGGGAATGGAGGAGCTCCGAGCCGCCGGCCTGCTGGGTCCGCGCCCCGAGCTGGCGCTGGCGGAAACGACCCTCTCGCCCGAGCCTGCGGCCGCGGAAGAAGCGGAGGGACCGGACGAGGACGAGGCGTAGGGTAGCTTTGCGAAAGAAAAAATAGGCGCGCCCATCGGACCGCGCCTTCCCCGGCGAAAGCCGGGAACCAGAAGCGGCGGATCCCCGAGTTCCCGCTTTCCGCGGGAACTGCAGTTGAAAAATAGCGCCGATTCCACCCAACGGCCTGTGGGGGATCGGCTCCGACTTGGTTAACGCCGGCGCCCGCTCGCCTCAGCGTGGAAAAGCCACATTCCGACGGTTATAACGGGCGGCCTTTCACTTGGCGGCAGGCATGATCGTCGGTATCGATCTCGGCACAACCAACAGCCTCGTCGGCTTCTGGCGGGGCGGCGAGGTGACCCTCATTCCCAATGCGCTGGGGCATCTGCTGACGTCGTCGGCGGTGGGGGTGAGCGACAGCGGCGAGATTCTGGTCGGCCTCGCCGCACGCGAGCGTCTTTCGACCCATCCGCGCAAGACCGCGGCGGCGTTCAAGTGCTATATGGGGACGGACCGGCTGCTCTTCGTCGGCGACAAGGGCTATCGCCCGGAGGAGCTCTCGGCGCTGGTGCTGCGCTCGCTCAAGGCCGATGCCGAGGCCTTTCTCGGGGAGACCGTCAGCAAGGCCGTCGTCACCGTCCCCGCCTATCTCAGCGATGCGCAGCGCAAGGCGGCCAAGGCAGCGGGCGAGCTCGCCGGGCTCAAGGTGGAGCGCCTCCTCAGCGAGCCCACGGCGGCGGCGCTCGCCTATGGGCTCGTCGCCGGACCGCAGCAGGACGAGAGCACCATTCTCGTCGTCGATCTCGGCGGCGGCACCTTCGACGTCTCGATTCTCCATTGCTTCGAGGGCGTGATGGAGGTGCGCGCCACCGCCGGCGACAGCTGGCTCGGCGGCGAGGATTTCGTCGATGTCATCGTCGGCGCCTTCATGGCAGGACCCGGCAAGGCGGCTGGTGTTCCGCCGATCAAGCTCGAGACGCCGGCTGCCGGTGCACGGCGCGCTGCGCCGGCA
Source organism: Allostellaceae bacterium (assembly GCA_035515835.1). GTDB lineage: Bacteria > Pseudomonadota > Alphaproteobacteria > ATCC43930 > CGMCC-115725 > DAHUYF01. Next base: position 1,389 of record DATJAV010000066.1, on the reverse strand, counting down.
GGCCGAGCTGGTGAAGCACAAGCTGAGCGAAGCCGAGAGTGCCACGTTCGAGCTCGTCCATGACGGCAAGCCGATCGACTGGAGCGTGAGCCGAGAGACCTTCGAGCGCATCTCCGAGCGGTCATGGCGCGGCTCCGGGCGCCCATCGAGCGCGCCTTGCGCGATGCCCGCATCCGACGAGCTCTCGCAGATCGTGCTCGCCGGCGGCGCCTCGCGCATGCCGATGTTCCGCCGCCTGGTGGCTCGGCTCTTCCGCCGCCTGCCGGCGCAGAACAGCAACCCCGACGAGGTGGTGGCGCGGGGCGCCGCGGTCCGCGCGGGAATGCAGATGAGCGACGCCAGCCTCGAGGAGACGGTGCTGACGGTCGTCTCGCGCTTCACGTTAGGCATCGAAGTCTCCGAGGAGACCCCCGCGGGCAATCACGTCCCCGGTTTCTTCCTGCCGATCATCGAGCGCAATACGGTCATCCCGGCCAGCGGGGTGAAGAGCGTCGTCACCCTCAAGGACAATCAGACTTTGCTCACCATCGAGATCCACCAGGGCGAGTCGCGGCTGGTGAAGGACAACATCGAGCAGGGCTCGCTTCTGGTGCGCGTGCCACCCGGCAAGGCCGGCGAACAGGCCGTCGATGTCCGCTCCACCTACGACACCAGCGGGCTGCTCGAGGTCGATGCGACCGTCAGAAGCACCAAGCAGGCCCGTCCCTCGTGATCGAGGGCAACCCGGGCGACGAGCGGCTCGGCGACGTGCGGGAACGGATCGGCGACTGGCTGGGGGAGTTCGTGGCGGCGCTCGAAGGCCAAGACCCGGTCGTCATTGCGCGCGCCCGCGCTGGGCCTCGCCACAGTCTGGCGGCACGCTTTCATCCATACCGGCATGATCCGCTGGGCGCTCTCGTCCTCTGACCGGATGGCGCCATGCCTCGGCGATCGGCTCGACGCCGAACGCGTCGCCTGGGTGCGCCGCGCGCTGGCCTCGCATCCCCGCCATTGGCTGGCGATGAGCTATTGTGGGTTGAACCTCGCCCCGTTCGGGCTTGGGATGCTGCTCGTCGTCATGCCCAACCGTTGGGTGCGCCGCATCCGCACCAAGGTCGCGCCGCCAGGTCGCGGCATTCCCGACGTCACCGCCTTCTGGAAGCGGTTCACGCCTCGCCTTGTTCTCGAGCTCCTCCTCCGCGGCACGATCGTTTCGGCATCTGTGTGGCCGCGCTCGTGGCGGTCAATCGCGCTCGTCGCGGTGGCCATAGCGGTGTTGGCGGCGGGGATCGTCTACCCGCCTGTCTCGGGGTTGTTGGTCGTGCTGATGATTGCCGGCACGTTTATGGGCCGAAGGAAGCGGAAGTGATCGGCACGCAGCGCCGCGCTGGCGACGCGCGCTCCCCAGAA
>DATJAV010000065.1:0-6014 GCA_035515835.1 Allostellaceae bacterium | reverse complement strand
CAGCGGCGAGTTCGAGAGGGTGATGGATCTTGCGATGGAGGCCGCCGACTGGTCGGGCTTCGCGGCGCGCCGCGCGGCGAGCGAGAAGGGCGGCAAGCTGCGCGGCATCGGCATGGCGACATACACCGAGCGCTGCGGCGGCGGCTTTCCCGAGACGGCGTCGATCGAGTTCAAGGAGAATCGGATCGAGCTGGTGATGGGCAATATCGATTACGGCACCGGCCTCATCACCGCCTATAAGCAAGTCGTGGCCGACCGCTTGGGCGTCGATCCCCGGCGCATCGACGTCATCATGGGCGATACCGACCGCACGCCCCAAGGCCTCACCGGCGGCTCGCGCGCGCTGCCGGTGGCGGGCTCGGCGCTCTTCGAGGCCTCGGCCGAGGTCATCGACAAGGGCCGCCAGATCGCCGCGCATCTGCTCGAAGCGGCCGCCGCCGACGTGCAGTTCGAGGAGGCGCGCTTCTTCGTGCCCGGCACCGACTTGACGCTCGATCTCTTCGACGTGGCGCAAGCGGCGGGAGACCCGGCGAAGCTGCCGCCCGGCATGACGCCGGGCCTCAACGTCACCAAGCACCGTGTGCCTGAGGCGGCAACCTTCCCAAACGGCTGCCACATCACCGAGGTCGAGATCGATCCCGAGACCGGCGTGGTGACGATCGACCGCTACACCATCGTCGACGATTTCGGCCGCACCATCAATCCGATCATGCTCGAAGGCCAAGTCCATGGCGGCGTCGTGCAAGGGATCGGGCAAGCCTTGCTCGAGCACACCGTCTATGACAGCTCCAGCGGGCAGCTGCTGACTGGCTCCTTCATGGACTACGCCATGCCGCGCGCCGACGACCTTCCCTCCTTCTCGTTTGCGACGCACAATGTCTGGTGCAAGGCCAATCCGCTGGGCGTCAAGGGCGCCGGCGCAGCCGGTGCCGTCGGCGCGCCGCCCGCCATCATCAACGCCGTCGTCGATGCGCTCCACAAGAAGACGGGATTGCGGCATATCGACATGCCGGCCACGCCGCGCCGCGTGTGGGAAGCGCTACAGGCCGGCAGATAGGGCAGCGCTACTCCGCCGCCCGCGCTCGGGGCGCCATCATCCCGGCGAGGCGCTCGGCGATGATCGCCTCGGCCTCGCGCACGATGCGGTGCACCAGCTCTTTGACCGTCGGCACGTCGTGGATCAGGCCCTGCACCATGCCCGCCGACCAGATGCCGTAGTCGAGCTCGCCCGCCTCGAGCACGTGGCGGCCTTTGACGCCGGCGACGAAGTTGCGCACGTCGTCGAAGGTGCTGCCGGGCCTGTGCTCGATCTCGATGACCTTCTCGGCGATGCTGTTCTTGTGGACGCGGGCGGTGTTGCGCATGGTGCGGAAGATGAGCGCGGTCTGCCGCTCGTCGCTTTGGACCAGCTTCTCCTTCACCGCGTCGTGGATCGGCGCCTCTTTCGTCGCCATGAAGCGCGTTCCCATGTTGATGCCGTCGGCGCCGAGCGCCAGCGCCGCCACCAGGCCGCGCGCCTCGCCAAATCCCCCCGAGGCGATGAAGGGGATCTTGAGCTTGTCGGCAGTGATGGGAATGAGGACGAGGCCCGGCGTATCGTCCTCGCCGGGATGCCCCGCGCATTCGAAGCCGTCGATCGAGACGGCATCGACGCCCAAGCGCTCCGCTTTCAGCGCATGGCGCACCGCGGTGCATTTATGGATGATCTTGACCCCGGCCTTCTTGAAGACGGGGATGTATTTCTCGGGGTTGTTGCCGGCGGTCTCGACGATCTTGATGCCGGACTGGATGATCGCATCCATGTACTCGTCGTAAGGCACCGGCTTGATCGTCGGCAGGATGGTGAGATTGACGCCGAAGGGCTTGTCGGTCATGCCGCGGCAACGCTCGATCTCCTTGGCGAGGTCGGCGGGCGTCGGCTGGGTGAGGCCCGTGAGGAAGCCGAGCGCGCCGGCATTGGCAACCGCCGAGACCAACTCGGCGCGTCCCACCCATTGCATGCCGCCCTGCACGATCGGGTGATCGACCCCGAACATCTCGGTAAAGCGCGTATGCAGCATCGCCGCTCCCTTTCCCGTTGGCTGTCGTCAGGGTTGCGGGGCGGGCGGCAAAAGGCAAGCGGCGCCGATCACTCCTGGAGGTGGCGATTGAGCTCCGGCGTCGCTATCGCGGCATCGACATAGCCGAAGGTGCCTTGCGCCTTCGCCTCGGTCGCGGCGGCGACGAGCGCGGAGATCGCGGCACGGTAAAGCGAGGTGGCGAGGCTGATGCGCCGCACGCCCGCTTCGGCGAGCGCCGCGGCGGTAAAGGACTTGCCCTTGATCCCGACCATGAAGTTGAAGGGCTTGGTCAGCGCCGCGCACACCCGCTTCACCGCGGCGAGATCGGGGAGGCCGGGCGCCATCAGCACGTCGGCGCCGGCTTTCTCATAGGCCTGAAGGCGACGGATGGTGTCGTCGAGATCGGGGTTGCCGCGGAGGAAGTTCTCCGAGCGCGCCGTCAGCGTGAAGGCGAAGCCGACCGAGCGAGCCGCATCGACGGCGGCCGCGACGCGCTCTGTGGCGTGGGCGAAGTCATAAAGCGGCTTCCCCCTGTCGCCGCTCGCGTCCTCGATCGAGCAGCCGACGACGCCCGCTTGGGCGGCGCGGCGCACCGTCTCCGCCGCCGCAGAGGGTGGGTGAGCGAAGCCGTTCTCGAGGTCGGCCGAGACCGGCAGATCGACCGCCGCCGCGATGGCGCCGGCATGGGCTAGCGCCTCCTCGCGCGTCACCTTGCCGTCGCGCCGGCCGAGGGTCGCGGCGCAAGCGCCGCTCGATGTCGCAAGCGCGGCAAATCCGAGCGCCGCCAGGATGCGCGCCGAGCCGCCATCCCACGGGTTTGGAATGATGAAAGCGCCGGGGCCCTGATGCAGCGCGCGGAAGCGTTCGGCCTTCTCGGCTTGGCTCTGGGTCATGCGTTTCCTCCTCTTGTGACATCACTTATTCTGCCGCCGCCGCCTCGTCGCTGTCGACCGATGCTGGCATCGCGCCCGCGGATTTGCTGTACTTCCCCGTCAATCCGGGAGGATCGCAACCATGGCGGAAGAGCAGGTTCTCGTCGACGTCGCCGACGGGATCGGCACCATCACCTTCAACCGGCCCGCTGTGCTGAACGCGCTCTCGCAGGAGATGCAGGAAGGATTGATCGCCGCCACCGCCCGCTTCGAGCGCGACCCCGCCGTGCGGTGCGTCGTCATCAAGGGCGCCGGCGAGCATTTCATGGCCGGGGGCGACATCAAAGGCTTCCACAAATCGCTCACCGAAGACCGCGAGGGGCATCTCGCGCGCCTCGAAATGCGCGTCGTCCGCGCGCATCAAACGATCTATCAGCTTCGCCGCATGGGAAAGCCGGTGCTGGCCTCGGTGCAGGGTGCCGCCGCCGGTTTCGGCCTCAGCATGATTCTCGCCGCCGATCTCGCGATCGCTGCCGAGGACGCCTATTTCACCCTCGCCTACCGCCATATCGGCCTTTCCGCCGATGGCGGCGCCACGTATTTCCTGCCGCGCATCGTCGGCGAGCGGCGCGCGCTCGAGATCGCGTTGCTCGGCGAGCGCTTCACCGCCGAGAAAGCGCGCGAGATCGGCATCTTGAATTGGGTGGTGCCGCGGGCCGCGCTCGCGGCGGAGACGGCGACGATCGCGCGGAAGCTCGCCGACGGCCCGACTGTGGCGCTGGGCCGAGCGAAAGCGCTCATCCGCCAGTCGCTCGACAATTCCTGGGACGAGCAGTCGCATCGCGAGGCCGAGGGACTTGCCGCGGCCGCCGCGACCGAGGATCATCTGGAAGGCGTCCGCGCCTTCGTCGAGAAGCGCAGGCCAGCCTTCAAAGGACGCTGACGCCGATGGCGGATGTGCTGATCATCGGCGCCGGGATCGGCGGCTTGACGCTCGGCCTCATGCTGGAGCGCGCCGGCATGCCCTGCCGCATCTTCGAGGCGGCACCCGAGATCAAGCCCTTGGGCGTCGGCATCAATCTCTTGCCGCATGCGATGAAGGAGCTGGGCGCGCTCGGGCTCGAGGAGACATTGGCGCGCCAAGGCGTGCTGACGGAAGAGGCCGTCTTCTTCAACCGCTTCGGCCAGCTCATCCATCGGGAGGCGCTGGGCCGCGCCGCGGGCTATGGCTGGCCGCAGATCTCGATCCATCGCGGCGATCTGCACGGGTCGCTGGTGGCGGCGTTCGTGAAGCGCGCCGGCGCCGAGCGGCTGCGCTTGGGCTGGCAATGCACCGGCGCCGACGAGGACGGCACCGCGCGCTTCCACCGCACTGAGACGGGCGAAACGCTGCCGCCGCAGCGCGGCTGCTGCGTCGTCGGCGCCGACGGCATTCATTCGGCGCTCCGGAAGCAGCTCTATCCGGACGAGGGCGAGCCCATCTATTCCGGCGTCAACATGTGGCGCGGTGTCACGCGCTGGCCGCCCATCCTGGGTGGTGCGGCGATGATCCGCTGCGGCTGGTTCACCCATGCGAAGCTGGTGATCTACCCCATCCGCCACGCCATCGACGGCGAGGGCCGCCAGCTCGTCAATTGGGTGGTGGAGATCGAGACGCCCAACTACGAGCGCTGGAACTGGGCCCGCACCGGACGGCTCGGCGATTTCATCGGGCCGGTCGAGAGCTGGCATTTCGACTGGCTCGACGTGCCCGAATTCCTGCGCCGCGCCGATGTGGCGCTCGAATACCCGATGGTGGACCAGGACCCGCTGCCGCGCTGGAGCTTCGGCCGGGTGACGCTCTTGGGCGATGCGGCGCATCCCATGTATCCGCGCGGCTCCAACGGCGCCGGCCAGGCGATCCTCGACGCCCGGGCGCTCGCCGATCGCCTGGCGGCTTCGGCCGATCCCGTGGCGGCGCTCGCCGCCTATGAGGAGATGCGGCGCGAGGCCACGGCGCGGGTTGTCCGCACCAACCGCTCGACGCCGCCCGACGCTATTCTGGGCGAGGTGGTGAGACGCACCGGCGATCAGCCGTTTCGCACGATCGACGAGGTGATCAGCCGCGACGAACTCCTCGCCATCACCGACGCCTATAAGCGGGTCGCGGGATACGAGAAGGAGAAGCTGCGGCAATAGCGGCGCTCCGCCAGGGAGAAGCGCATGAGCATCACGCAAGGAGTGAAGCGCAGCCTGCAGCAGAACCGCCACGGTCGCGCCACCGTGTTCGGCGAGCGCCAGCGGAGCTGGGCCGAGTTCGGCGAGCGCGTCGCGCGGCTGGCCGGCGGCCTGCGCGATCTCGGCGTCGGCGCCGGCGACCGGGTCGCCATTCTCGCGCTCAACTCCGACCGTTATCTCGAATATTACGTCGCCGTGCCCTGGGCAGGCGGCGTGGTCGTGCCGCTCAACATCCGTTGGTCGGCGGCGGAGAATGTCTATTCGCTGAACGACTGCGGCGCCAGCGTGCTGCTGATCGACGACGCCTTCCTGAAGCTCGCCCCGGCGATTCTCGCCGAGACGCCGGCGATCCGTTCCGTCATTCATCTGGGCGACGGCCCGCCCCCCGACGGCATGGAGGGCTACGAGGCGCTCATCGCGCGCTCGTCGCCGGTGCCCGATGCCGGACGCGGCGGCGAGGATCTCGCCGGCATCTTCTATACCGGCGGCACCACCGGCTTCCCCAAGGGTGTGATGCTGCCGCATCGCGGCCTTTGGGCGAGCGCCGCGGCGATGATCGACAGCGTCGGCATCGACCGCGACAGCCTCTATCTCCACGCCGCGCCGATGTTCCATCTCGCCGATGGTGCCATGACCATGGGCATGCTGGGCGTTGGCGGCTCGCATGCGATCATCCCCGCCTTCAATCCCGAGCAGGTGCTGGCCGCAGCCCAGCGCTACCGCGTCACGCATCTGCTGCTGGTGCCGACGATGATCCATATGACGGTGACGCATCCGAAGCTCGCCTCGAGCGAGCTCTCCTCGGTGCGCTATCTCCTCTACGGCGCGTCGCCTATTCCCGAAGCGCTGCTGGTCGATGCCATGC
>DATJAV010000064.1:0-7501 GCA_035515835.1 Allostellaceae bacterium | reverse complement strand
GGGATGGCCGACGCCGAGGCGCACGCGCCAGTACTCCTCGCCGATCGCCCAATCGATCGAGCGGATGCCGTTATGCCCGGCCGAGCCGCCGCCTTGCTTCACCCGAAGCTTTCCCGGCGCCAGGTCGATCTCGTCGTAGATGACGCCGATCTCCGCCGGCGCCACCTTGTAGAAGCGCGCCGTCGCGCCGACCGCGTCGCCGCTGTCGTTCATGAAGGTCTGCGGCTTCAGCACATGAACCTTCTCGCCGCCGAGGCTGCCTTCGGCGATGGCGCCCTGGAACTTGCTGCGATAAGGGCCAAAGCCATGGCGGCGGACGATCGCGTCCGCCGCCATGAAGCCGATATTGTGCCGGTTGCGCTCGTAGCGGGCACCGGGGTTGCCGAGCCCGACGAGGAGGCGCAGGACCAAGCGTCAGCCTTTGCCCTTGCCGCCCCCTTCCTTGGGAGCGGCGCTCGCCGGTGCTCCGGGTGCGGTGCCCGCGACCGCTCCCGGTGCGGCGCCTGCCGGGGCACCCGGGGCGGCGCCCGGTACGGCTCCGGGCGCGCCGGGAACCGCGGGGACGATGCCCGCCGCTTCCGCCTCGGCGGCGGCCGTCGCCGCCGCTGCCGCTGCCGCTGCCGCCGCCGCTTGCTCCTCGCGCACCGCGGTCGGCGCCGCCACCGAGGCGACGGTGAAGTCCCGGGCGATGGTGGGCCTGGTGCCCGGCGGCAGCTTCACCTGGCTGATATGGATGGGATCGCCGATATCGAGCTCCGCCACGTCGACGCGGATGGTCTCGGGGATGTTGTCGGCGGTGCAGACGAGCTCGATCTCGTGGCGGACGATGTTGAGAATACCGCCGCGGCGGATGCCCGGCGACTTCTCCTGGTTCTCGAACACCACCGGGACGGCGACGGTGAGCCGCGTCTTGTCGCCGACCCGCATGAAATCGACATGCTCGGGCTTGTCGCTGACCGGGTTCAGCTGCACGTCGCGGGGCAACGCGCGGAACGCCGTGCCGTCGAGCTCGACATTGAGGAGGCGGGCGAAGAAGCCTTTCTTCTGCATCTGCGCCATGAGCTCGCGCGGATCGACGCTGATCAGCACCGGCGGCAGCTTCTCGCCATAGACGATGCCGGGAACGCGCCCGTCGCGGCGCGTGGCGCGCGCGGCGCCCTTGCCGGCGCGGTCGCGCTGGCTTGCGCGAATGGTCGTCAACTCGGCCATTGACCTACTCCTCTTTCTCGCGGAACTAATCGAACAGGCTCGAAACCGAGCGCTCCTCGCTGATGCGCGTGATCGCTTCCGCCATCAGCGGCGCAATCGAGAGCTGGCGGATGTTCTTCGCCACCCGCACCGCCTCGGTCGCAAGGATGCTGTCGGTCGTGACCATAACCTCCATCGGCGAGGCTGTCACGCGCGCGACGGCGCCGCCGGAGAAGACGCCGTGGCTGACATAGGCCGAGACCGAGCGGGCGCCGCGCTCGCGCAGCGCCTCGGCGGCGTTGCAGAGCGTGCCGGCGCTGTCGACGATGTCGTCCACCAGCACGGTGTGGCGGCCCTCGACCTCGCCGATGATGTTCATCACCTCGGAGACGCCGGCGCGCTCGCGCCGCTTGTCGACGATGGCGAGGTCGGCGTTGAGCTTCTTCGCCACGGCGCGGGCGCGCAGCACGCCGCCGACATCGGGCGAGACGATGACGAGGTCGCCGCCGTCGAAGCGCTCCTTGATCTCCTTGACGAAGACGTTAGAGGAATAAAGGTTGTCGGTCGGAATGTCGAAAAAGCCCTGGATCTGCCCGGCATGAAGGTCGAGCGTCAGCACCCGGTCGGCGCCGGCGGCGGTGATCATGTTGGCGACGAGCTTGGCCGAGATCGGCGTCCGCCCGCCCGATTTCCGGTCCTGGCGGGCATAGCCGTAATAGGGGATGACGGCGGTGGTGCGCCGCGCCGAGGCCCGGCGGAGCGCGTCCAGCGTCACCAGCAGCTCCATCAGGTTGTCGTTGGCGGGATATGACGTCGACTGGATGACGAAGACATCCTCGCCGCGGACGTTCTCCTGGATCTCGACGAAGACTTCCATATCGGCAAAGCGCCGGACGCTTGCCCGCGTCAGCGGGACGGCGAGATAGGCGGAAATCGCCTCGGCCAGGGGCCGATTGCTGTTGCCGGTGATGATTTTCATACGGGTCTTCAGCCGCGGGTGCCGAGCGGCGGCGACTGTAACAAAGCCGCCATGCCGTGTAAACCCGGGCGCCGGCGGCAACCCTCCGTTAACCGATCCTTTCCGTCGTATCGGTCACTTTGCGGGGCAAGGATGCCGGTCTTCGCTGGCGTCGATCGGGACGGAACGCAGATGCTCGATGCCGCGCGCGGCGCTCGGCCGCTCCCCTTTCCTGCCGCCGCGGTCGTCGGCGTCGCGGCTGCGCTGGCGGCCGCCGTGCCGCTCGACCGGGGCTTCGCCCTCCTGCCGGCAGGCTCCGCGCCGGCGCGGGGCGCCTGGATGCTGGCGCTGACGCTCTCCGGCCTCTTCTTCGCCGGCAAGGCCGGGCTCAGGGCCACCCCTTACGATCTCAAGCGGCCGCTCGCGACCGTAGTCGGCATCGCCGTGGCGCTCGGCCTCGCCATCGCCGCGCTCGATCTGGCGGCGCCCCGCTCGATCCTGCTGCCGGGCTTCCTCGACGGCCTCCGGGAAACCCCGACGCTGGTCCGGATCGAATACTATGCCGTGCGCGCCTTCGGCGAGGACGTCGTCTACCGGCTCTTTTTGATGTCGCTCCTGGCCGCCGCCGGGGCCGGCCTGTGGCGCCAGCGCCCGGCGAGCGTCTATTGGCTCGCCATCATCGCCGCGCAGCTCCTCAACGTGACGCTTACCTGCTGGGCTTATACCGAGCTCACCCCGGCCATGGCGCTCTATACCGTCATCCGTCTCGTCCTGCCCGGCGTCCTCTGGGGCTACCTCTACTGGCGGCACGGCTTCCTCACCGCCACGCTGACCCATGTCGCGACGCATCTCGTCTACCAGCCGCTGATGACCCTCGCGCTGGGCTAGCCACTCGACAGCCCTCTCCCGCATTGCGGGAGAGGGAGCGACCTGCGGTCGCCCGGGCGAAGCCCGCGCGGGTGAGGGTTGGCGCCGCTGGCGCGACGAGCGCGGCCGACCGGTCAACCCGCGTTGCGCATCGCCGTCGGCGACTGAGGCTCGCGGGTGAGTGCGAAGAGCTCGAGTTCGGCCGCTCGGCCGCGCAGCATCACCGGTCCCAGCGAACGTTTCGAGATGCCGGCGGGCCAGTCGGCGATGCGGTCGATCAGCGCCGCCGAGGCGAGCACGTCGTGGCCGGTGTCGCGGCAGGCCTCCTCGATGCGCGCGGTTGCGTTCATGGTCTCGCCGATGAGCGCGATCTCGAGCTTGATGGCGCCGAGCTCGCCCAGGACCACCGGTCCGCAGTGGAGGGCGGCGCGGAAGCGGGGATGTCTTCCGAAATCGCGCTCGAACTCCGCGCCCTGGCGGGCGAGGCGGTCGATGGCATCGAAGCAGGCGCGAATGCAGCGCGCGCCTTTGACGCCGGCGCCGAGCTTCCAGCTGGCGATCACCTCGTCGCCCATGTATTTGTGGATCTCGCCGCCTTGTGAGGCGATGGCGGTGGTGACGGGGCCGATGAAGCGATTGAGAAAGGTGAGGAAGGCGGTTTCGCCGAGCGCCGCCGCCGAGCGCGTCGAGTCGGCAAGATCGATGAACAGCAGCACGCGATCCTCGCGGCGTGGTCGATGATAGCGTCCGGCGACGAATTCCAAGAGCACGCCGGGACCCAGCAACCGATTGACCGCCGCGAAGACGTTGAAGCCGAAGCTTACGATCATCGACGGCAAAAGGCCGGAGCGGACAATGAGGGCGGCGTCGACGTGTGGCGAGGGCAGCAGCCAGAACGTCAGCACCAGTGCGGCGATGATCACCGCCACGTAAGACAGGGTTCGCACCGTCAAATGCACAAGAAAGGGCGCTTGCGCGATGGGACCGCGCTGGAAGGCGAAGGTCTCGAGGCTGACGATGATGAGCGCGATGACCCCACCGCTCATCGCGCCGCGGACATCGTCGCGCGCGATCGGCTCTGGCGTGGAAACTTGCGTGATGAGAATGCCGGCGATGGCGCTCGCGAGTGCATAGGCGAGAAGGTTCTGCCAAAACATCTGCCAGAAGAGCCGCGTTTGGTACATGGACATTCCTGCTTCGGCTCAGAGCCACCTTGGTCGCCGGTAGCCGAGTGTGGCAAATAATCCAGGCGCCGGGAACAATGGCGCGGGCTGAGATTTCTCACGAATGGTAGAACGGGTCGGAGTAGCGGACTCTTCTGAGTTCGAAAAAAATTCATGGAGTCCTTATTCTTTTTGCGGCCCTCGCTTTTTTGCCGGTTGTTCCTCATCTGCCGATCCTTTACGGGCGGCGCCGGCGCTGATCAGCTGCACTTTCGCCCAGCCTCGCAGGCACCTTGCGCGTTCCGAACCCCGACGAGGCCGCCGCGTCTGTGGTCGCCTGCACAGCATTGTCCCGAGCGGCGATGGCGCCGGTCGGCAGATAGATCGTGAATTTCGTACCGATGCCCCGCTCGCTCTCGACGTCGATCCGGCCGCCATGGTCGGTGACGATGCCGTGCACGACCGACAAGCCAAGCCCGGTGCCTTGTCCGACCTCCTTGGTCGTAAAAAACGGCTCGAAGATGCGCCGGACCGTATCTGCATCCATGCCGCATCCGGTGTCGGCAACCGAGAGCCGTATCCATTGGCATCCCGCCTCGAGCGCGCCGCGCTCTCCGCTCGCGGCCGGCGCAAGACTCACCCTGACGGTGCCCGTCGCCGCGCCGATCGCGTGCGCCGCGTTGGTGACAAGATTGACGACCACCTGGTTGAGCTCGTCGGCGTCGGCCAGCACGAGCGGGACCTCGAGTATCTCGTGATCGATCCGCACCGTCGCCGGCAGCGTCAGCCGCAGCATTTGCAAGGACCCGCGAACGAGGCCGGCGAGATCGATCCGCGCCTTCGGCAGATCCTGTTTGCGACCGAACGACATGATGCGCCCGAACGAGGTTCCGGGCTCGGTCAGCGGCGGTGACGATCAGCTCGAGATTCTTCCGGTCTTTGCCGTTGGCTGGCAGCTTCTGAAGCATCATCTTGGATAGCGCGTTGATCGGCATCAGCGCATTGTTGAACTCGTGCGCGAGCCCACCGGCCAACGTGCCGAGCGCTTCGAGCTTCTGCGAGTGCTGGAGCTGCTTTTGCAGCTCACGCTGTCTCAGTTCGGCGCGCTGCATCTTGGCATAGAATGCTAAGGACACGAGCAGCAGCGCCGCGACCGCCAGCGCGGCGCCCGCCAGCATGTATTCGATCGTACTGTGCTCGCGCGCCCGCATCCGGCTTATATCGGCCAGCGTTTGGTCGTTCGACAATTCCGCGGCCAAGCTTATGTCTTGGGCGAGCCGGGCATAGCTCGCGGTAGCCTTGAGCATCTGGGTGGCCGCGAGGCCGACGTCGACCGTGGAAATCTCGACCACGTCGATCACCGTTCCGCGATAGTCCTTGAACTCGCGGGCGGCGACGCCGAAGACCTCGGTGAGATCGTCGCCGGCGGCAAAGAGCGGCTTAAGTTCGGCGAAACGATCCTCGACGCTGCGGACGAAATCGATCGCGTCGCGGCCGCGGAGGAAGACCTCTTCCTCTCCCAGTTTGCGCGAGGCCGCCGCGGTCAGCGTCTCCGAGAGCATCCGCTGGTTCTCGGAAATCTGCCGCAGCAGCGTGCCGACCTTTTCCGTGCGCGCCAAGTCGCGCGCCTCGATCTCCTGCAACACCGCCTCTTGCTCGGTCAGCGCGTAGAGGAACGCGACCGACAGCAGGATGATGAGGATGATCGCGAATGCCGAGCTGGCAGCCAGATTGAGCCGGATCGTCGTTCTGCCGATCGACGCCGATTGCGGCCCGAGCCTTGAGGGCCCGCGCAGGGTCACTCTTTCGCCTTCACCATATCCGCCGGGTCGATCGCACCGACGACCGCAAACGCGCCATGTCCGTCGGGAAGGAAGACGGTGGCGCCGCCTTCTTTTCTCGGCCAAATACCGGCAGCTTCCTGCAGGTTCGAGGTGTGGCCGACGATGATCGTGTCGGTCCCGGGCTGTGGCTGGGTCGCAAGCATCGCCTTCAGCTCCGCAGCGTCGCGCTCCGCCTGGTCCTTCGGCAGCGCGAGGCTGTACCACAGGGCATCGGAGGTGGTGCGCTTTAGTCCGGGAAACATCTCACGGCGGTCTCGACGGCCCGGCAATAGGGGCTGGAGACGACGCTACCCACCGGAACATGCGCAGCCTCAAATGCTTCGCCGATCTTGCGAGCGAGCGCGCGACCCGCGTCGGAGAGCGGCCGCTGGGTCGACCAATCCTTGATGTCGATGGGATCGGCGTCGTTGCGCGAGGTGTCGGTCATCGAGTGCCGCAGATAGACGACATAGCCGCCGGACATGAGCCGGTCGAGCATCGCGCTGCCGGTGGCTTCTTCAGCCGCCAGACGTGCCATATCCGACATGGCGAGCGTGGCAGCGCACGCCAGCACGGCGACGGCCGCGATCAGCGGTCTTTCTGTTTTCATAAAGCGCTTATCCTTTTCCACCGGGCCGCGCATGCGCCAGCTCTGTCCCCATTGCCGCCATTTTCAGGGAGAGCGCTTAAAGAGCTTTTAATGAAAATGATTTCAACCGCTTACGTGGCGATCCGCGCCCTTGAAACTACGCCCGCGCATCCCTTACTTCGCCCGCGCGACCAGCTGCGCCACGCCCGGCGCCGCGGCGTTGGCGACGGCGAGGGCGATCTCGCCCCAATTGCCGTCGAGACTGTGGGCGGGGACGGCATTTTCCTGGCTGATCTCGCCGATCTCGTGGCCATCGGGGCGGGACAGCGCCCAGCTCACCTTGACCTGTTGCTGGCCCGCCTCGGGCGGCGACATCTCGACCTTGCCGGTCAAGACGAGGCTCTCGTCCTCCTGCTTCTCGGCAATGGCGATATGGACGTGGCGGAGGGCAAAATCCATGGCGCGGGTCAAGGCGTGGCCGCCATCGCCGGGGGCTCCGGTCACCGGCCGCACCGCCAGCCGCACCTCGGATACGGGGACGGCCTTCGGGGGGTCGTCCTGCATCAGCCCGGCGATCGTCGGCGCCGCCTTTGCCGCAACCTCGTGCAGCGTCTGCTTGTCGGCCGCCTGCCAAGGGGCGCTCGCCACCTCCGCCTCGGTGGTGCCGTGGCCGAGGGGCTCACCGTCGGCGCGGCGCAGCTCCCAAGCGATGACGACGCTCGACTGGCCGTCATCGTGCGGCTTCTCGCGCTCGGCGGCGATCAGGTGATAGCTCTCCTTGTTGCCGGTGCCGGCGGTGCTCGCCGGGATCTCGGCGTCGCGGAGCGCCGCCGCCATGGCCTCGGCGAGCGGCATCGCCAGCGTCGCCGACGCATCCGCTACCGGTGCCACCACGACGCCCGGGCCGTCCGGG
>DATJAV010000063.1:0-5147 GCA_035515835.1 Allostellaceae bacterium | reverse complement strand
AGTATCGACGATAACACGGTCGCGCTCAGACACGTCACAATCGGAAACTTAACCGGCGGAGCTACACCTTAATCAGCCAACGCCGCTGTCTCACGTTCCGGGTCCAGCTCAATCGCATGCGACAGGAAACCCCACCAACCCCCACCAACCCCGGCCGCCTACGCCGATCAGCCCCATCGCCAGCGCGGACGCTCGCCCGTCGCCCAAGCAACCGAGGACGACGACCCAACGGACGAAAAGAGCGGTCGCAACGGGTAAATTTGCACCAGGGTGCACTTGTCGAGCAAAAATCGCCGCCCCCGCCATGACCAGAAGGAGGTGAACAGCCACGGCAAGCCAGCCTTTAATCGAAGCTGGCGTCCATCCCCAGCCATAGCGGCGCGCCTTGAACCAGAGCTTGGTCATTTTGCCAAGTGTTCGCGCTACTTGTTGCGCGGATCCTTCCAGGTCAATGGGCTTCAATCAAGGCCCGGAGTTGCAGCGCTCCATTGCTGCTTTCGCGCGGAAGGCGCGGTTCAAGAGGGGACGGGACGCCGCCCCAACTGAGACATTACGCCGCGCTCACGCCGTGCGGCGCAGCTCCTGGGCGCGCTGCAGGTCGACCGAGACGAGCTGGGAGATGCCGCGCTCGGCCATGGTGACGCCGAAGAGGCGGTCCATGCGCGCCATGGTGAGGCGGTGGTGCGTGATGATGAGGAAACGCGTCCGGGCGCTCTCGGCGATCTCCTCGACGAGATGGCAGAAGCGGTCGACATTGGCGTCGTCGAGCGGCGCGTCGACCTCGTCCAGCACGCAGATGGGCGCAGGGTTGGTGAGGAAGACGGCGAAGAGCAGCGCCAGCGCTGTCAGCGCCTGCTCGCCGCCCGAGAGCAGCGACATCAGCTGGAGGCGCTTGCCCGGCGGACTTGCCATGATCTCGAGCCCGGCTTCGAGCGGATCGCGCGTCTCATCGCCATCCTCGGCCTTGTCGAGCGTCAGATGGGCGCGGCCGCCGCCGAAGAGATGGGTGAAGAGCTTGGCGAAATGCTCGTTGACCTGGGCGAAGGCGGCCATCAGCCGCTCGCGGCCCTCGCGATTGAGCGCGGAGATGCCCTCGCGCAACCGGGCGATGGCGGCGATCAGGTCGTCGCGCTCGCGGGTCAGCGCCAGAAGCCGCTTCTCGACCTCCTGCGCCTCGGTCTCGGCGACGAGATTGACCGGGCCCATGCCGTCCCGCTCACGACTGAGGCGCAGGAACCGCGCCTCGGCCTCCTCGGTGCTCGGCAGCGTCTCTTCAGCGTCGATACCTGTGGCGGCAAGAATGGCGTTCGGGGCGCAATCGAGCCGTTCGGCGATGCGCTGCGCCATGGTCTGGCGGTTATGCTCGGCCTGCTCGCGCGCGGCCTCGCAGCGCACCCGCTCCTCGCGCGACTGGGCCAGCGCCGCGTCCGCGGCTTTGCTGGCGCGCTCGGTCTCGGTCAACCGAGTCTCGCCTTGGGCGAGGGCATCGGCGGCGTCGTTGCGCCGCGCCGTCGATTGGGCGATGGCGTCCAACAGGTGTCGGCGCTGCTCGGCAATCTCCTCGGGCCGCCGGTCCAGGCGCTCGATCTCGGCCGTGACCTCGGCGCGGCGCTCCTCGATCGTGGCGCGCTGACGCTGCGTCGCCTCGGCGCGCGTTTGCCACGAGCGCGTCTCCGCGGCGATGGCATCGAGACGCTCGCCGCGCGCGCGCGACTCGCGCAGTACGCGATCATGCTCGGTCTGCGCCGCGCTTTGCGCCGTACGCCCCTCGTAGAGGTTGTGGCGAAGTCCCGCCACTCGAGCCCGCGCCAAAGCGGGGTCGGGCAAGGCAACAAGTCCTTCGGCCGCCGCGCGCGCCAGCGCCTCGGTCTCGGCCAGGTCGGCGGCGAGCCGCTCGGCGCTCTCGGCGAGGCCAGACAAGCGCGAGGCGGTCGCCGCGGCGCGGCGGCGGAGCTCGGCGTCGTGCTCCTGGGCGCGCGCGAGCTGCGCCAGCGCGTCCCGCATCGCCTGGCGCTCGCCACGCTCGCTGTCGCCGAGACGGCGCTCGGCGGCCTGGAGCTCGGCGAACGCCGCGCCCTCGGTTGCGACGTTGCCCTCGACGAGCCGCAGCTCCTCTCCGAGCTCGACGAGACGATTGCGCTGACGAAGGCGCTGACCGGCGGCGCTGGGCGTACCGGCGGCACGGCGATAGCCGTCCCAGCGCCAGAGGCCGCCGTCGCGCGTGACGAGGCGCTGACCGGGGACGAGGAGACGCTGCCATTGCGCCGCGGTCTCGGCATCGGCGACGACGCCGATCTGCGAGAGGCGCCGCGCCAGCGCGTCGGGCGCGCGGACATAGCGAGCGAGCGGTACCGCGTTCCCCGGCAAGGCCAGCGCATAGGCGTAGGCGGGGAGCGCGTGCCAATGGGTCGGCGCTTCGGTATTGGGCGGCGCCGTCAGATCGTCGCCCAGCGCGGCGCCCAACGCCGCCTCGAAGCCGGGCTCGACGGCGACGGCGTCGAGGATCGGCGGCCAGCGCTTGTCGCCGGCTGCCGCCAGAAGCTCGGTCAGCGCCTGAATCTCGGCGCGCAGCTTGGTGCGGCGCGTCTCGAGCGCCTGGAGCGGCGCCCGTGCCTGCTCGGTCGCCGCCTGCGCCTCGCGGTGTGCCTCGCCGGCGGCGTCGGCCGCCGCCCGCGTGCGCTCGACCTCGGTTTCGGCGGCGGCAAGGGCGGATGCAGCCTCCTCGCTGGCCGCGGCCGAGATCGCCTCGGCCTCAAGGACGGCGCGCTGCTGGGCGATTTCCTCCTGGCGCCGGATGAGGCGCGCCTCCCGCTCGGTCGCTTCCTCCTGTTGGCGCAGCAGCTGAACACGCCCAGCCTCGTCCGCGGCGACCTGCTCGGTGAGCTGCGTCAGCTCCGCGTCGAGCGCCGTCACCGCGGCAATCGCGGCGGCGAGCGTCGCCGACGTCGCTCGCTGCGCCCCTTGCTCCTGCGCTTGCGCCTCGAGCAGCGCGTGGCGCTCTTCGTCCAGCCGCGCAAGCGCGGCGCGCGCGTCGGCGGCAAGCTCTTCCTCGCGCGCGAGATCGGCGGCGAGCTGCGTCAGCCGCTCGGCCGCGGCGGCGCGCTGGGCGGCGACGCGGCGCTCCTCCTCGTCGAGCGCCTGGCGGGCGAGCACGAGGCGCTGCAGCTCGGCGCCGGCCACGGCCTCGGTCTGGCGGAGCGGGGGCAGGGCATTCGCGGCCGCTTCTCGGGCGCGTCCCGCCCCGAGCGCGGCGGCGGTGCGATCGGCCACGTCGATCTCGGCGGCGCGCAGCCGCTCGGTCGTGGCCGCGAGCTCGGCGCTGGCCGCGTCCCAGTGGAGGTGCAGCACCATCGCTTCGGCGCGTCTGATATGGTCGGAGAGGCGGCGGTAGCGCTGCGCCTGGCGCGCCTGCTTCTTCAGCGCATCGAGCTGAGCTTGGAGCGTCTGCAGCACGTCGTCGAGCCGCGAGAGGTTGGTCTCGGCCGCCTTCAATCGGAGCTCGGCCTCGTGGCGCCGCGAGTGAAGGCCGGCGATGCCGGCTGCTTCCTCGAGAAGGCCGCGGCGCTCGATCGGCTTGGCGTTGATGATGGCGCCGATGCGGCCCTGGCTCACCAGCGCCACCGAATGCGCGCCGCTCGCCACGTCGGCAAAGAGCAGCTGCACGTCGCGGGCGCGCACCTCGCGACCGTTGATGCGAAAGCCCGAACCTTCGCCGCGGTCGATGCGGCGCACCACCTCGATCTGGTCGTATTCGTTGTAGTGGCCGGGCGCGTCGCGCCGCGTGTTGTCCAGTTGCAGGCCGACCTCGGCGACGTTGCGCGCCGGGCGCGTGGTGGTGCCGCCGAAAATGACGTCGTCCATCTCGTCGCCGCGCATGCGCTTGGCGGAGTTCTCGCCCATCACCCAGCGCAGCGCTTCCACCAAGTTGGACTTGCCGCAGCCATTCGGCCCGACGATGCCGGTGAGACCCGGCTCGATCGCAAGCTCGGCCGGGTCGACGAAGGATTTGAAGCCGCTGAGCCGTAACTTGGCAAAGTTCACGTGGCGACCATCCGTCTCTGTTGCTAGGGCTGCGCCGCCGCCAGCACCTTGTCGAAGACCTCGTAGGGCTGGGCGCCGTTCGGACTCATCTTAGTGCCGTTGATGAAGAAGGTCGGCGTCGAGTCGACCTGATAGTCCTTGCCGGCAGCGAAGCCCTGCGCCTGGATGCTGTCGAGCAGTTTCGGATCGTTGGCGCAACTCTTGAACTGCTCGGGGCTGATGCCGCCCAGCCGGCCGATATTCTCTAGGCCGGTCATTGCCTTGGTGTTGTCCTGGAACGCCCAGCTGGGTTGGTTCTGGTAGAGGGTATCGATGAAAGCGAAATATTTGTCCGGCGGGGCGCAGCTCGCCAGCGCCTGGGCGTGCACGTCGAGCGGGTTGAGCGGGAAGCCGCGGAACACCAGCTTCGCCTTTCCGGTGTCGATCCATGCCGCCTTGAGCTTCGGCAGCGTGTCCTTGTCGAATTCGGCGCAATGGGGGCAGGTGAGGGAGCCATACTCGATGATGGTGATGGGCGCGTCAGGCTTGCCAAGCACGTGATCCTCGGGCGTCACCGTCGGACCGGGCGTCTCCGCGGCCGGCGCCGCCCCGCCGAGCCACGGGGCCGCCAACGCGAAAATGACCAAGCTCAACCAAATCTGACGCATCTCCCTCTCCAACCTACTAGATGTTGATGGTACGGCCTAAGGCCGGGGTTTGCAAGACGAGGACCTTCCGAGCCCCGTCAGCGTGTTTTCGGCTCGGTGCCGAGGACGGCCTCGCCGAGCCGTGCCAAGGCGGCTTTCAACTCGGGATGGCCAACGGCAGCGAGCTGGCGGTCGAGCGACTGACGCTCCTCCGCTTTGAGCGCCCGCCGTGGTGGCGGCAAAGGCCGAAAGGGGCGTAAAGGCGGTCCCTGTCGCAGCGCCAGTCGAGCGACCGCGCGATAGCCGAAGAAGGCATTGATGCGCTCGACCAGGACGGGCTCGCGGTGTTGTATCTCAAGCGCCACGCCCGGCGCGACTCGAAGATGAAGCGTGCCCTCGCGGCGCTCGCCGCGGCTGAAGCTGAGCTTCTCCGGGCTCGCCGATTCGGCCAGGGCGGCGCCGATGATGGCCGGCCATTGC
>DATJAV010000062.1:0-2086 GCA_035515835.1 Allostellaceae bacterium | reverse complement strand
TCCCTGAGCGGTGCTGTTCCCGGTTGCGCTAGACGGGGACGCCTGATTTGCGCAGCAGCTCGAACTGCGCCGTGAAGTTCCGCAGGTTCTGCATCAGCACGAGGAGATTTCCTTCGAGCTTCAGATCCTCGCGAAAGCTCGCCGCCCAAATTCCGTGAAACATCGGTCGCGGAACGGGCTGGGCGAACTCGCGCCAGGTCTTCGGGCTGGCGCGGAGCGCGAAGTCGTAGGCGTCGAGCGCTCCCGGATTGGTATTGATGTTCTTCACCTTGCCGTCATGCATCTCGATGATGATCTTGCATTCGCCCATGTCGTACATGAATGTGCAGGTGTAGTACTTCGCCATCGCGGCGATCGTCGGATCATTGTCCGTGAGGCTCTTGAACTTGCTCGCCCACGCCTTCAGTTCTGCGGCCATGGCTCCCTCTTTCTATGCGCCGCCCGCAAGGCCGCTTCGCCTGCGCGCGACTTGCCCTGGAAATGCCGGATGACTCTTCCGCGCGTCGTGCTTGCTGACGCTCACCACGCCTCCCTGTAGATCGCCAGCGCGTCCGCCTCGGCGACGGGCCGCGGGTTGTTGACCAGGAGCCGGGTCTGCTTCATCGCCTCGGACGCCAGCATGGGCAACGCGTCGGACGGGATGCCGACGTCGCGCAGGCGCTGGGCAAGTCCGCAGCGCGCGGAAAGCTGCGCGAGCCTTTCGGCGAAGGCGGCGGCGCGTCCCTGCCTGCCGACCTCCTCGAGCTCGGGAAAGGCGCAAGGCGCGATCTCGGCATAGGCCATGCCCGCGGTCGCGGCGTTGAAGCGCAAGACATGCGGAAGCATCAGCGCGTTGGAGAGGCCATGCGGCACGTGATAATGGCCGCCGATGGGATAGGCGAGGGCGTGAACCGCGGCGACAGGCGAGTTGGCGAAGGCCTGGCCCGCCATCATCGCGCCGAGCAGCATGTCGCCGCGTGCCGACCGGTCGGCGCCGTCGTGCACGGCGCGCTCGAGGGCCGGCCCCATCAGCCGAAGCGCGTCGCGGGCGAGGTTGCGCGAGACTGGATTATTGCTGGGGCTAGCCGAGGCGAAGGCCTCGATGGCGTGCACCATGGCGTCGATACCGGTGGCGGCCGTCACCGCCGGCGGCAGGCCGAACGTCAGCTCCGGATCGAGCAGGGCGACGTCCGGCAGGATAACGGGCGATACGACGCCCTTTTTCTCGCTGGCGCCGGTGGTGACGATCGAGATCGGCGTGACCTCCGACCCGGTGCCGGCCGTGGTGGGCGCGAGGAGCAGGGGGAGGCGCGGCCCCTTCGCGTTGCCGATGCCGTAGATGTCGGCCAGACGCTCCTTCCCCGGCGCGAGCAGGGCTGCAAGCTTGGCCACGTCCATGGAGGAGCCGCCGCCGAGGCCGATCACGCCCTCGGCGTCGAGCGCCTGGGCCGCGGCGATCGCGGCCTCGACGATGGGCTCGGGCGGATCCGCCGCGACATCCGAGAAGATCGAGATTTCGATGCCGGCGGCGCTGAGCGAATCCATCGCCCGCTCCACCAGCCCCGTCGCCACCAGCCCCGGATCGGTGACCAGCAGCAAGCGGCGCCCTAGCTCGGCCGCGGCGATTTCGCCGACGCGCGAGATCGCGCCCTCGCCGAAGATGATCTTGCGCACCGTGCTGAAGGTGAATCCCGTCATCATGGGCAAATCTCGATTGGCGGCGGCGGCCATCTAACCGAACATCCAATGAATGACCACTAGCAGAGCGGCCCCCATGCTGGCGGTCCAGAACCAAGGCTGCCACTGCCCCGCGAGCGTGCCGCGGACGAGAGGCGGCGCCTCGCCGCGCGCGGCGTGGAATTCCACGGTCCTGGAGGGAGCCGTCGACAGCTCCATCTTGTAGGCCAGGAACCAGATCATCAGCACGCCAAGCGCCCACCATGCGAGCTGCCAGGCCCAGATCGGCGGCAGCCCCAATCGCCAAGCCGCCGTCCCGCCATTGGGCGCGCCGAACAGATCATTTCCGATGACCGCGCCGGGACCGATGGCGAAGAACACCCAGACGAGACCGGCCGACCAGGCGACCGGCCGCAGCACATGCTTTTCC
>DATJAV010000061.1:0-6456 GCA_035515835.1 Allostellaceae bacterium | reverse complement strand
CGGCCGAAGCCGGAGGGAGCGATCCCGTGGCAAACTTGAATGCTGCCAGTTTTCTCAACCGTTGGCATATCGTCCAGCGCGCGACCATGCCGACCCCCGAAAGCGTATGCTGGGAAGTCTCCGGGGTCGAGTGGCGCCGCGAGCGCCATGCCTTCAGCGGCGATGCTTATTCATTTGCGGTCGAGGTGCATACGCTTGCGTCCCTCGCCCGCGGCAAGGCCGCATGGTCGCTGATGGTCGTCGTCGAGCATTGGTGGGGGAGCGGTAGAAAGGCGCTGAAGACGACAACCTGGGTGCGTCGCTTGTCCGGAAGCAGCGCTGCGATCTTCGCTTGGGTCCGCGACCATGAGACCGTTCGTGGCGCGACGCCTCGCGCATGACGCGGTGAATCGCCGCCGGTCGTCCGCTACCATGATCCAAGCATCAGCAGGAGCCCGCCCATGAATCTCGACCGCATCGCGATCGGCCGCGATCCGCCGGACGACGTGAACGTCATCATCGAGATCCCGCAGGGCGGCGCGCCGGTCAAATACGAGATCGACAAGGCGTCGGGCGCCTTGATGGTGGACCGCTTTCTCCACACGGCCATGTTCTACCCCGCCAATTACGGCTTCGTCCCGCACACGCTTTCCGCCGACGGCGACCCCTGCGACGTGCTGGTGGTGACGCAGGTGCCGGTGGTCTCGGGCGCGGTCATTCGCTCGCGGCCCGTAGGCGCGCTCCTCATGGAGGACGAAGCCGGCGGCGACGAGAAGATCATCGCCGTGCCGATCGAGGCGCTCCATCCCTTCTATCGCGGCGTGCGCAGCTATCGCGACCTGCCGCCGCTGCTGTGCGAGCAGATCGCGCATTTCTTCCGGCACTACAAGGAGCTCGAGCCCGGCAAATGGGTAAAGCTCCTGCGCTGGGCCGATGTCGACGAGGCGAAGGAACTGCTGCGCGCAGCGATCGCCCGCGCCGCAAACAAGAAAGCGACGCCATGACCGACGTCCCCGATTTGCGCCGCCTTCTCGACATCATGGCGCGGCTGCGCGACCCGGAGCGCGGCTGTCCTTGGGACCGCGAGCAGAGCTTCGCCACCATCGCTCCCTATACCATCGAAGAAGCTTATGAGGTGGCGGAGGCCTGCGAGCGGGGCGACGTCGCGGCGCTCAAGGACGAGCTGGGCGACCTCCTCTTCCAGGTCGTCTTCCATGCGCGCATGGCCGAGGAGGCGCGGCTCTTCGATTTCAACGACGTGGCTCGGGCCATCGGCGACAAGATGCTGCGCCGCCATCCCCACGTCTTCGCCGACGCCGTCATCGCCGATGCCGCGGCACAGACCACGGCTTGGGAGGAATTGAAAGCGGCCGAGCGCCGCGCCCGGGCGGCCGCCTCGGGTCGCGCGGCGAGCGCGCTCGATGGCGTCAGCCAGTCTCTCCCCGCCCTCACCCGCGCCGAGAAGCTCCAGCGCCGCGCCGCCCGCGTGGGCTTCGATTGGCCGGACATCCCGCCCGTCCTCGACAAAGTCGAAGAGGAAGTGGGCGAGCTTCGCCGCGAGCTCGCCGCGGGCGATCCGGCGCGCATCGCCGACGAGATCGGCGATCTCCTCTTCGCCGTGGTCAATCTGGCACGCCGCGCGGGAACCGATCCCGAGCAGGCGCTCCGCGGCGCCTGCCGCAAATTCGACCGCCGCTTCCGCCGCGTCGAGGCGCTCCTCGCCGAGGCCGGGACGTCACCCGAGCGCGCGAGCCTCGACGACATGGAAACGCAGTGGCAGAAGGCGAAGGCGGAGGAGAGGTAGGCCGGATCGATAAGCCTGCCGATGCCATCTCGTAACCTGCACCGTCCGCACGGCGAATGATCGAGATGCCCGGAGCCCTTCCGTGATGCCGTCGCTGCCGAATGTCCTGCTCTGCATCGCGGCGACCGGCTTGTTGTGGACCGGTTTGGGGCTGGCGGTCGCGCGACTCCTTGCGGTCGACCGCGGTCTTGCTCCGGCGATCGCGCCGGCGTTGGGTTGGGCGGTCTTCCATGCAGCGGCGCTGCCGCTGTTCTTCCTCATGGGGCTGACGCGGACGACCGCCGCGCTGGTTTGCGGCGCCGCAGCTGTGCTGGCACTCGCGGTGGTCGTCACGCGGCGGGACGGGACCCCTGGCAGAATTCCCGCGATTCCTTGGTGGGCCTATCTCGCGGCGGCGCTTCTCGCCGTGGCGCCGATGCTTGCCATCCTGCCAAAAGTCACCGTCAACGCGGTGATGCTGGCGGCGCCGATGTACGACCATTCCAAGGTCGCGATGATCGACGACATTGCCCGGCTCGGTCTGCCGCCAGGCAATGCCTTCTTCGGCGAGGCGGGCTCCGCTTCGCGACTCGCCTATTATTACCTCTGGCATTTCGGCGCGGCGCTCCCCGTCCTGCTGCTTGGAGTGAGCGGGTGGGAAGCGGATATTGCGCTCACCGGCCTCACCGCTTTCGCCTCGCTGACGACGATGATGGGTCTCGCGGCGTGGTTCAGCGGACGCCGGAGCGCCGCGCTTTGGGTTCTGCTGCTCTCGCTCGCCGCCTCGCTGCGGCCGGTGCTCCACTGGATCCTGGGAGGAACCCTCCTCTTCGAACTGTTACCCCGAGAAGCCGATCTCCATGGCTGGATGTTCCAGGCAAGCTGGGTCCCGCAGCATCTCGCCGCGGCGACGTCGGTCATCCTCGCGATCGTCCTCGCCGAGCGCCTGTCGCGTCGGCCAAGCCCTGACGTAACGCTCGTGCTTGCGCTCGTCGTCGTCGCCGGCTTTGAAAGCTCGGCCTGGATCGGCGGCGTCACCTTTGCGGCCTCCGCCCTACCGTTCGGCCTCCTATTGCTGCGCCAGACCGAAAAGCGGCAGCGAATCGTCTTTGTCGCGCATGCGGCCGGCGCGGCACTGCTGGCGACAGCCGTGGCCTTTCCCGTGCTCCGCGACGAATACGCGGCCACCGCGGCGCGCACCGTCGGCATTCCCATCGCGCTCTCGCCGCATGCGGTGCTCGGCACACTGGTATCCGAAAGCCTCCGCCCCGCGCTCGACCTGCCGGCTTTCTGGCTGCTGCTTCTCGTCGTCGAATTTCCCGCGATCTATCTCGCCGGCGTCGCCGCGGGCCTCGGGTTCGCCAAGGAGCGCGAGGCGGCCCCCGAGCAGCGCCGGCTCGCCCTGGCACTGGGCGCCCTCGCTCTTAGCGGCATTATCATCGCCTGGCTCTTCATCAGCACCATCGCCAATAACGACCTGGGCTGGCGCGCCATTCTGCCGGCGGTGATGGTGCTGACGATCTTTGCCGCCGCCGGCCTCGCGCGCTGGATCGCTCAGCCGGCGCCACGCGCGGTCGCCCTCGCCGTCTTGCTGCTGCTGCTGGGCTTGCCCGACGGATTCGCCCTCATTGCCGACAATTGGACCGGCGTCCCCGTCCCTTCGGCGTCAGCCGCCTTCTTCGCCCGGACGCCGGCACTCTGGGAGGCCGTCCGACGCCACACGGCGAGTGACGAGCGCGTCGGCAACAATCCGCTCCTCCTCGCCGATATGGTCCGCTGGCCGGTCAACATTTCCTGGGCCCTCTTCGCCGATCGCCGCTCCTGCTTTGCCGGCTGGGATCTGGCGCGCGCCTATGTCGCCTTGCCGGAAGCGCGGATCGACGCGCTCGAGCTGCTCTTTCGCCGCGTCTTTGCCGGCGACGGCACGGCCGAAGAGACGCATGAGCTGGCGACCCGCTATGCCTGCCGCGTCGTCGTCGTTACCGCCGGGGATGGCGCTTGGCGCCGCGATCCCTTCGCCGAGAGCGCCGATTATCGCCTGGTCGAGGAGAAATCCAACGCCTGGCGCATCTACCGCGCAGTCGAGGACGACCGGGCCACGCGGAAGAACGTCGCTACGATGCGCGAAGCCGCGCGTAGCGTGCCGCGGAGCGATCCCGCGACCTTCGAGGCGCCGCCCCTTCGGCAGCGATAGGGCATCGGCAGCTCGAGGATGCGCAAGCCTGCGTGGGCCGCCTTCATCTGCATCTCGATGTTCCAGCCATAGGTCATCTCGCGCATGTCGAGCCGCTCGAGGCAGTCGCGGCGGATGGCGCGATAGGCGCACATGTCGCTGTAGCGGACGCCATAAAGAAGGCCAATGCCGAGTCCGGCGAGAAAACCCGCGAGAACTTGATGCCAACTCATCGAGCCCTTCTCGCGCGCGCCCCTTGTGCGGGACGCGATGACGAAGTCGTGGACGCCGCGGCGAATGGGCTCGACCAGCGCCGCCATCAGGTCGCCGCGATCGGCGCCGTCGCCATCCATGAAGACGATGATGCCGCAGGCCGCACCCGCCGCCGCGGCACCGGCGGCGCAGGCGCGGCCATAGCCGCGGCCGTGTGGTTCGATGACGCGCGCTCCCGCGGCCCGCGCCACTGTGGGCGTACCGTCGTTGCTGCCGCCATCGACGACGATGATCTCGCACGCGAGCGGCCGCGGAATCTCCTTGACCACCTCGCCGATGCACTCGGCTTCGTTGAGCGTCGGAATGACCACCGCGACCGCGCCGGCCGCGGCGTCGCTGCCGTTCAGAGGCTCCACCTCAACCCGCAATTCTGGCACGGCTTGGGCGGTGCGTCGCTGGTGAGCGCGGTGCGGAATTCCCGGTAGGCCGCGCCATTCCAGATCTCGCGCAGATCCTGCTGCGTCGCATCGCCCAGCGTATAGCTCTCATAGCCCCGCGCCGAGAAGGGCGCGATGCAGCACGGGAGCGCCCGGCCATGCGCGGTGAAATACATGAGCGACCACGGGCGGCGGCAGAAGGACCAGGGCTGCGCCCCCTCGCCGCGCTTCAGGCTGGTGCCGGGCTCGGTCGCGCCCGAGGCGTCGATGGCGATGCCGAGCTCGCGTCCCAGCGTCTCGGCGGCGGCGATCGCCGCCTCTTCCTCGGCTTGCGTCCGTTCGAAGAGCGAGGACTCGGCACGCGCGAGGCCACGGCCCAAATCATCGAAGACGAGACGCTGCAGATGCACCTCGGCGACGCCGATGCGCGCCGCAAGCCGCACGAAGTCCGGCAGCTGGTCGACCGTCTCCTTGAGGCCGGTCAGCCACAGCGAGACGCACGGCGTAGCGGCGCCGATCGATTTCTGCAACGCCGTGAACTCGCCGACGTTGCGGACGATGCGGTCGAACATGTCCTTGCCGCGAACTTTGAAGAAGCCCGCGGCGTCGGCGGCGTCGAGCGAGACGCGGAGCTCGTCGAGCCCGGTCTCGATCAGCTCGCGGCGTTTGCGGGGCGCGAGCAGTGTGCCATTGGTGTTGAAGAGCACATAGACACCTCGCTCCTTCAAATACCGGATCATGCGTGGCAGCTCTTTCACCATCATCGGCTCGCCGACGCCATGCAGCACCGCGCGCGCCAAATCCGGCACTTGGTCGACGATCGCGGTGAAGAGCGCCCAGCTCATATCGGCCGGCGGCTCCAGCGCCTCGAAGGTGCGGGGGCAGGTCTCGCACAAGAGGTTGCAGCGGTTGGTGACTTCGAGATAAAGGCAGACCGGCGGCTTCTCGGCGATGCTCGTACGCCGCTCGCTCACCGCCTCGAAATAGCGCTTGGCGATCGCGGGCCCGGTCGTCGTCATGAGCGTCTCCGGAAGGGTGTCGGTAGATGTTCGGTCATCGGCGCGCCGCGGCGAGCGGCCGTAGCTCGTCGAGATGGAGCCGCGCGAGGCAAGCGGCGGTGGCGGGTGCGGCGTAAGGCAGGTGTGGGCCCTTGGGCGGGGGCGAGGAGACTTCGCGCAGCAAGCGGCGGAGCGAGGCGCCGTCGTCGACATCGTACCAGGTGGCGAGCTCGACGACCTCGAGCCGTAAGGTGCCGGCGCGCCGACGCGTCTCCTCGGCCACACGGTCGGTACTCCAGGCGATATCCTCGAAGAGATGGACATGCGGCGCCTTCATGCCCAGCACGTAATAGCCGCCGTCTTCCGCCGGCCCCAGCACGACGCGGTCACCGGGCACGCTCAGCGCCCCGCCCAGCGCGCAGAGCAGCGCCGTCGGCAAGGTCGGGCTGTCCGAGTTGAGAAGAGCGACGGCAGCGTGGCCGCGCGCGAAAAGGGCGCGCGCCGCATGCAGCAACGCCCGGCCGAAGCCCTGGACGCGGGGCGGCATGGCACCGGCGCCGTCGGCCAGCACGAGACCCGTTCCCGGCGCCAGCAACCCGTCGAACAGCGTCTCGAAACCTGCCGGCGCATAGGCGACATATCCCGCGAGCGGCGTCGTCCGTGCGGCAAGCCGGATGTTCTCGGTGATGTCGCGCAGGAAGCTGCGGCTCAAAAGGCCCGCGGCCTCGGGCGTGAGCGGCGGCACCAGTCGCGTCTTCACCTGGCCAGGCCTTGGTGCCTTGGCCATGACGGCAACAGCGCAGGGAGCCCTTTCCGGCGCCGCCCCCTCCCCCATCACAGCCCGCTGAACCAGTTGTAGCCGCGGTCCTCCCA
>DATJAV010000060.1:0-17065 GCA_035515835.1 Allostellaceae bacterium | reverse complement strand
CACGCGCGGCCTCGCGATCGTGCGGCGCCGCCGCACCTCTTTTGGCTACTTGGAATCAGCATTGACGATGGCCGTTCCCGCGAAAGCGGGAACCCAGAGCGCCGCGCTCCGTCGCTTGCTCTGGTTCCCCGCTTTCGCGGGGAAGGCTCCGTCCTCTGTTCCGTATGTTCTATGGTCTTAGACCGAAGGCAAGCTCACCTCGGCGAAGCGGTCGAGATGATGGTCGGCGTCGCCGAAAGTCTGGTCGATCATGGTGAGGCGCTTGAAGTAGTGGCCGGCGCTGTACTCGTCGGTCATGCCGATGCCGCCATGGAGCTGGATCGCCTGCTGGCCGACGAAGCGGCCGGATTTGCCGATCTGCACCTTGGCGGCGGAGATGACGCGGCGGCGCTCCTGGGCGTCGGCAAGATCGGCGCAGAGCGCGGCCAGCGTCGCCATCGAGCGCGCCTGCTCGTACTCGACGACCATGTCGGCCATGCGATGCTGCAGCGCCTGGAACGAGCCGATCGGCACACCGAACTGCTTCCGTGTCTTGAGATAATCGAGCGTCGTGGCGTTGAGCGTCTCCATGATGCCGACCGCCTCGGCCGCGAGCGCGGCGATGGCGCGGTCGATCGCGTGCTCGATCACGGGATAAGCCTCGCCCAGCGATCCGAGGAGCGCGTCGCCTTCGACGCGAACTTGGTCCAGCGTAACCTCGGCGGCGCGGAGCCCGTCCACCGTCGGATAGCCGCGGCGGCTCACGCCCTTGGCCGTGGCGTCGACGATGAAGAGGCTCAAGCCCTTCCGCTCGCGGCTCGCGCCGCTGCTGCGGGCGGAGACGATGAGCCGGTCGGCGCTGTCGCCATGGAGGACCACGCCCTTCTTGCCGTTCAGCACATAGCCGCCGCCGTCTTTTTTCGCCGAGGTCTCGACGTCGTTCAGGGTATAGCGCGACTGGCGCTCGCCATGGGCGAAGGCGAGCAGCAGCTTGCCGCCAGCGAGCGCCGGCAGGATCGCCCGCTTCTGCGCGGCGCTGCCGGCGAGCGTGACGAAGCCTCCGCCCAGCACGACGCTCGCAAGATAGGGCTCGACGACAAGGCCGCGGCCGCAGCTCTCCATGACGATCATGGTCTCGACGGCGGAGCCGCCGAACCCGCCCTCCGCTTCGGCAAAGGGCAGTCCCAGGAGCCCCAGCTCGGCATAACGCTGCCAAAGCTTCCGGCTGAAGCCCTCGGGCTCGGCGATATAGGCCTTGCGCTTGGCGATGTCGTATTCGTCCTTGACGAGGCGGCGCACCGTCTCGTCGAGGAGACGCTGCTCCTCGGTGAAGTCGAAATCCATCGCTAGAGCCCGAGCATCATCTTCGAGATCACGTTGCGCTGGATCTCATTCGACCCGCCGTAGATCGAGACCTTGCGGTAATTGAAATAGTGGGGCGCGGTCTGCGCGGCGTAGTCCGGGCCGATCGGCTCCTCGTTCCAGCCGTGCTCCATCGCCTCGCGCTGGAACGGCATGGCGTAGGGCCCGACCGCTTCCATGGCGAGTTCGGTCAGCCGCTGCTGGATGTCGGAGCCCTTGAGCTTCAGGATCGAGCTTTCCGGACCGGGGCCCTTGCCGTCGCGCATCCCGGCGATCATGCGCAGATTGGTGATCTCGAGCGCCATCAGGTCGATCTCGAGCTGCGCCAGCTTGTCGCGGAAACGCGGATTGGCAATGAGTGGCGCGCCATCCGTTTGCTCGCCGGCAGCGATCTCCTTGAGCTTCTTCAACTCGCGCTTCGAGGCGCCGACCCGCGCGATGCCGGTGCGCTCGTTGCCGAGCAGGAACTTGGCGTAGGTCCAGCCCTTGTTCTCCTCGCCGATGAGATTCTCGACCGGTACCTTGACGTTGTCGAAGAACACCTCGTTCACCTCGGCGCTGCCGTCCATGGTGACGATGGGGCGCACGGTGATCCCCGGCGTCTTCATGTCGATGAGCAGGAAGGAGATGCCTTCCTGCTTCTTGGCGGCGGGATCGGTGCGCACGAGGTTGAAGATCCAGTCGGCGAAATGCGCCGAGGTCGTCCAGATCTTCTGGCCGTTGACAATGTAGTGGTCGCCGTCGCGCACCGCCTTCGTCCGCAGCGAAGCGAGGTCGGAGCCCGATCCCGGTTCGGAGAAGCCCTGGCACCAGACATGCTCGCCCGAGAGAATCTTCGGCAGGAAGAATTTCTTCTGACGGTCGTTGCCGAAACGGATGATGACGGGACCGCACATGGTGACGCCAAACGGGATGACCGGCGGCGCGCCGGCCTCGGCGCACTCGTCCTCGAAGATGTGGCGCTCGACCGTGCTCCAGCCGGTGCCGCCATGCTCGACGGGCCAATTGGGCGCCACCCACCCCCGCTTGTTGAGTGTGCGGTGCCAGCGTAGGAAATCCTCGCGGCCCATCTTCTTGCCGTTCAGCATCTTGTCCTGGATGTCCGCCGGCAGGTTGTCATGGACGAAGCGGCGGACGTCCTCGCGGAACGCCTGCTCTTTCTGGGTGTAAGCGAGTTCCACCGTAAATCTCCTTCCTAGCGCGGCTGGGCAAAGTCGCTGAAGCGCTTGCCGTCGCGCGCGAGCTTCTCAAGGAGCGGCGCCGGCCGCCAGAAGAAGCCCTCCATCTCATGAAAGCGTTTCACGTCGGCATAGACCTTGTCGAGCCCGACGGTGTCGGCGTAGAACATCGGGCCGCCGCGCCAGGCGGGAAACCCGTAGCCGGCGAGGTAGATCACGTCGATGTCGCCGGATCGGTGCGCGATCCCCTCCTCAAGGAGCTTGGCCCCCTCATTGATCAGCGCATAGACCGTGCGCTTGACGATCTCCTCGTCGCCGATCGGTTTCCGGGCGATGCCGAGCCGCTTCGATTCCGCCAGGATCAGCTGCTCGATCTCCGGATCGGGGAGCGGCGTGCGGCTCCCCTTCTCGTAGCGGTACCAGCCGGCGTTGGTCTTCTGGCCATAGCGGCCCTTCTCGCAGACCTGGTCGGAAAGATGCGAGTAGCGGCGGTCGTTGGGGCGGGTTGCGGCCTGCTGCTTCCTGATGCGCCAAGCGACGTCGTTGCCGGCCATGTCGCTCATGGCGAAGGGGCCCATGGCGAAGCCCCAGTCGGTGAGCGCCTTGTCGACCTGCCAGGGCAGCGCGCCGTCCTCGAGCAGGAACTCCGCCTCGCGCGAATACTGGAAGATCATGCGATTGCCGACGAAGCCGTCGCAGACGCCAACCAGCACCGGGATTTTGGCAAGGGTGCGCGCGAGCTTCATCGTCGTCGCTACGACATCCTTCGCCGTCCGGCCGCCGCGGACCACCTCGAGGAGGCGCATGACATTGGCAGGGCTGAAGAAATGCGTGCCGATCACATCCTGGGGCCGCTTCGTCTCGGCGGCGATGACATTGATGTCGAGGGTCGAGGTGTTGCTGGCGAGAACCGCACCGGGCTTCGCCAGCTTGTCGAGCTTGGCGAAGAGCTCCTTCTTGACCGCCATTTCCTCGAACACGGCCTCGATGACAACGTCGGCGTCCTTGACCGCGGCAAGATCGAGCGTGCCTTTGATGAGGCCCATGCGCGTCTCCATCGCGGACTGGTCGAGCCGGCCCTTGGAGACGGTGGCGGCATAGTTGCCGCGGATGATGTCGAGCCCGCGCTCGAGCGCGTCGGCCGCGGTCTCGACCACGGTGACGGGAATGCCGGCATTGGCGAAATTCATGGCGATGCCGCCGCCCATGGTGCCGGCGCCGATGACGGCGGCGCTCTTCACCGAACGCGTCGGCGTGCTCGGGGGAATATCGGGAATGCTCATCGCCTCGCGCTCGGCGAAGAACGCGTGCACCAGGGCGCGCGATTGCGTCGACGTCACCAGCTCCTGGAAAATCTCCCGCTCACGCTTCAAGCCTTGCTCGAAGGGGAGGTTGACGGCGGCTTCCACCGCGTCGACGCAGCGGAGCGGCGATTCCTGGCCGCGCGCGCGTCGCTTGACGGCGTTGCGATACTCGGCGAAGAGCGCGGCATTGCCGCGCGCCTCGGCGATCTTCTCCTCGCGGTCGCGGATGCGCCGCCCCAGTGTGGGGCGCGAGGCGACGCTCTGGGCAAAGCGCAGCGCGCCCTCGAGCAGGTCGCCCGCGACGACGTCATCGATGATGCCGAGCGCCTGAGCCCGCCCCGCGCGCACGAAGTCGCCGGTCGTGATCATGTCGAGCGCGGCCTTGGCGCCGACGAGGCGCGGCAGGCGCTGCGTCCCGCCCGCGCCCGGCAAGAGGCCGAGCTTCACCTCGGGCAAGCCCACTTGCGCCGTCGCCAGCGCGATCCGGTAGTGGCAGCCCAGCGCGACCTCGAGGCCGCCGCCCAGCGCCGTGCCGTGGATGGCGGCGATGGTGGGCTTTCCTGCCGTCTCGAGGCCGGAAATGACGAGATTGAGGTCGGGCGGCTCGAGCGGCTTGCCGAATTCCTTGATGTCGGCGCCGGCAATGAAGGTGCGGCCGGCGCCGATGACGACGATGGCCTTCGCCTCGCTGTCGCCCAATCCTTGCATCAGGGCGTCAACCAGGCCCTGGCGCACCGCCTTCGAGAGCGCGTTTACGGGCGGGTTGTCGACGGTAATGATGCCGACGCCGTCCCGCCGCTCGTAGCGGACCACCTGCGCCATCCCTTCTCCCCGCTCTTCCTTGTCCGGCCTTCCGGGACAATAGCGGGAGAGCGCGGCGAGGCAAGGGTGAACCCCCTAGACGCATGGACGGAAGCCGCTTTTCGGCAATGAGTGGCATGATATAAGGGTGCCATCGCGTTTGGGGAAGGAGGGCGAGAATGAAGCGCGTCATCGTCATTGTCGCCGCAGGGCTTGCGCTCGGGCTGCCTGCAGCGACGCGGGCGTCCGACAATCCGGAAAACGATACCTTCATGGCCTACACCCCCGCCCAGCGCTTGACGTTTCTTGGCCTTGCTGTCGGCTGCAAGGCGAACGAGACCTTCTTTCGCGGTCTCAGCAAGAAGCCCGGCCCCACCATGAACCATGCCTATTGGGCGATAAGATGCACGGACGGGCGCACCTTCCAGCTCGATCTTGCGCCTGACAAGCAGGGTTTTGCGCAACAGTGCAATGCGCTGCCGGCCGGCGACGACTGCTTCAAGCCGATCAAGGAGTAGGCTGCGGCGCTTCGGGTGCTCAATCCGCGCGGTATTGGTTCCGTTGAGCGCCAGCGATCAAACCGAAGACCAGAAGGAAGAGGCCGATCCCCGTGGCGAACGCCGCCACCTCCCCCACGGCCTTGAGGTAGGGGTGGAGCTCGAGATCGAAAATGACCGGTTTCTCGGCAAGCCGCAGGCCATTCCGGACAAAGGCATTGACCACCCCCCGGGGAGGCGGTTGCGAACCGTCACCGCGCCGAGCGTCATCAGCGCCGGCCGGGCGTCCGGGGAGCATGGCGGCGCCGTCGTCGAAGCGATCGGCAACTCGGTTGCTTTTCGGTTACCTTGAGAACATAGGCGACGGGTTGATCGCGGCGCCACTCCGCCGCGGTGACCGGGATGTAGGTCTCGACGATCGTCTCCAGGAATCGTTTGGTCTTGCGCTCGATGGCGAGATCGGTGTGGGCGAAGCCGGTAACGCGGACATAGTCGGCGCTCGGCGCTTGCTGCTTGCCGAGATCGACGTCCTGTGAGGCCGGCTCCTGCCGGGATGTCGCCGTCGCGACGTAACCGGTGGCGATGCCGCCGACGCTCACTGCCAAGCCGAGCGCCGCCGCTGCAAGCGGCGCGGCGGAGGGCGACGGCGCCCGGAGAGGTGCCGGGGATATAAGACCTCGAGGCGCGCCGCGCGAGTGCCCTCTTCCGCTCCTTGGGGACGAGGAAGCGCGCCAGCCAGCCGATCGATGCGAGGCCCAGCGCTTCGAACGCGGCGACCAAGATCAGGTCCGTGAAGGGGCCGCTATGGAAGCCCTAGATCTCGCGTTGCCACGCCGTCAGGAGGCGGTATGGCCCGCTACTCCAATAGGCAGCGTCGGCCATGTAGCCAGTGACCGCGGCAAAATAGACCAGGATCAACGTGAGATGGCGATCTTCTTGATCTTGCGCATCGCGACACCGGGCCTCCGCGGCCCGTGTTCGCTGCCACGACAGCGCATAGGCACCGGACGCCGCCTCGGCTAACATCACCGGAGCATTGGGCGCACGCCAATCACAATCGAGGGAGGATGCCATGGCCGCCGTTCACAAATCCGCCGTCGTTACCGGTGCGGGAAGCGGCATCGGCCGCGCCGTGGCCTTGGCGCTGATGAAGGACGGATACGCCGTGGCGCTCGCCGGCCGGCGCAAGGATGCGCTGGAGAAGACGGCGGAGATGGGGAAGGGGACCGGCGCCAAGGCGCTTCCCGTCGTCACCGATGTCGGCAATCCCGCGCAGGTGAAAGCGCTCTTCGCCGCCGCCAAGGAAGCCTTCGGCCGGCTCGATTTTCTCTTCAACAATGCCGGCACCGGCGCTCCGCCCGTGCCGCTCGAGGATCTGCCCTTCGAGGAATGGAAAAAAGTGGTCGACGCCAACCTCACCGGCTCCTTCCTCTGCGCCCAGGAAGCGATCAAGATCATGAAAGCGCAGACGCCGCGCGGCGGGCGCATCGTCAACAACGGCTCGATCTCGGCGCATGCGCCCCGGCCCTATTCAGTGGCCTATACCGCGACCAAGCACGCCATCACCGGCCTCACCAAGTCGATCTCGCTCGACTGCCGCCGATACGACATCGCCTGCGGCCAGATCGACATCGGCAACGCCGCCACGGAGATGACGGAGCGCATGACCAAGGGCATATTGCAGCCCAATGGCGAGACCATGGTCGAGCCGCGCATGGACGTGCAGCACGTCGCCAGCGCCGTCGCCTACATGGCCGGCCTGCCGCTCGACGCCAACGTGCAGTTCATGACCATCATGGCGACGAAGATGCCGTTCGTCGGCCGGGGTTAGCTGCGGCGCTCCACCTTACCGGTGGAAGCCCTCTCCGACTTACGCGAGCAAGAGTGCGCATCAACAGTGCGCATATCTGACGCGGAGATGCCGTGGCCAAAAAACGTAAGACCGTACTCGCGGCGGTCGCTCGATCGCCGGCGAAGCGCTCCGCCAACCTCAGCATTGACGCTGCGTTGTTGCGCGAAGCCAGGGCGCTCGACATCAACCTCTCGCAGGCGCTCGAGCAGCGGCTCGTCGAGCTCGTCCGCGATGAGAAGCGCCGGCGCTGGCGGGCGGAGAATGAGGCGGCGATCGCCGACTATAACGAGCGAGTCGGGCGCGACGGCATCTTCAGCTGGCGCCGCTTCTGATGGCGCAGTTCGATGCGTTTCGCAACCGGCGCGCCGGCGGATCGGTCCCTTTCTCCTCGACGTTCAGCACCGGCTGTTGGCGAGGCTGAGGACGCGCATCGTCGTACCGCTGGTTGCGGCCGGCCGGATCAAGCCGGTGACGCGGCTCAATCCGGTGTTGGAGATCGACGGCAAAAAGGTCGTGATGTCGACGACCGAGCACGCAGGCGTTGCCGAGAAGGACCTCGGCGAGAAGGTCGGCTCCTTGGCGCACGAGCGCCTTCAGATCATCGCCGCCCTCGGCTTTGTCTTCACCGGGTCTGAAAGGCAAAAGCGCGCGGGTTCACCTGCGCCGCGAATCATGCTAAGCCCGGAGGGTCGAGCGGCCTGGAGGCGGAATGGCGGGGGTGGCGGGAGCGACGGCAAGTGCGGCCCCTTCGCCCATTGACCGCGCCCTCGAGATTCTGCGTCAAGTCTTCGGCTATGCCGAGTTCCGCGGGCTCCAGCGCGACATCATCGATCATGTGATCGCCGGCGGCGACGCGCTGGTACTGATGCCGACCGGCGGCGGCAAGTCGCTCTGCTACCAGATCCCGGCCCTGGTCCGGCCCGGCCTCGGTGTCGTCGTCTCGCCGCTCATCGCGCTCATGAAGGACCAGGTCGATGCGCTGCGCCAGGCGGGGGTGTGCGCCGCCTATCTCAACTCGACGCTCTCGCCGGCCGAGGCGCTCGACGTCGAGCGCGCCATGCGCCAGGGCGCGCTCGATCTCGTCTATGTCGCGCCCGAGCGCGTGGTGACGCCGCGCTGTCTCGAGATGCTCCAACGCTGCCGCCTCGCCCTCTTCGCCATCGACGAGGCGCATTGCGTCTCGCAATGGGGTCACGACTTCCGCCCGGAATACCGCCAGCTCTCGATCCTGCATGAGCGCTTTCCCGAGGTGCCGCGGCTTGCGCTCACCGCCACGGCCGACGGCCCGACGCGAAGCGACATCGCCGAGCGCTTGCGGCTCGGCGAGGCCCGCGTCTTCGCCTCGGGCTTCGACCGGCCCAACATCCGCTACCGCGTCGTCCCCAAGCTCGACTCGAAGAAGCAGCTGCTCGACTTCCTCAGCCTCGAGCATCAGAGCGACGCCGGCATCGTCTATTGCCTCTCGCGGCGCAAGGTCGACGAGGTCGCGACCTGGCTCTGCGAGCGCGGCCGCATCGCACTTCCCTATCACGCCGGCCTCGACGCCCAGACGCGCGAGCGCAACCAGGAGCGGTTCCTGCGCGAGGAAGGCATCATCATCGTCGCCACCGTCGCCTTCGGCATGGGCATCGACAAGCCCAATGTGCGCTTCGTCGTTCATCTCGATGCGCCCAAGAGCCTCGAGGCCTATTACCAGGAGACCGGCCGCGCCGGCCGCGACGGGCTCCCCGCCAATGCCTGGATGACCTACGGCATGGCCGATGTCACGGCGCTGCTGGGGCTGCTCGAGGGCGCCAATCTCGACGAGCGCCGTCGCCGCATCGAGCGCCACAAGCTCAACGCGCTCTTGGGTTATTGCGAGACTGCGACCTGCCGCCGCCAGGTGCTGCTGGGCTATTTCGGCGAGCGCGATCACCCGCCCTGCGGCAATTGCGACAACTGCCTGAAGCCGGCGCGCGTCTGGGACGGGCTGGTGACGGCGCAGAAGGCGCTCTCCGCCGTCTTCCGCACCGGACAGCGCTTCGGTGTCGGCCATCTCGTCGACGTGCTGCGCGGCGAGCTCACCGACCGTGTGCAGCGCTTCGGCCACGACAAGCTCAAGACCTTCGGCGTCGGCAGCGACCTCGACAAGCGCGGCTGGCAATCCGTCTTCCGCCAGCTGGTGGCGCAGGGCTATCTCGACGTCGATGTCGAGGGCCATGGCGGGCTTCATCTCGGCGAGAGCGCGCCCGCCGTGCTGCGCGGCGAGACCAAGGTCGTCTTCCGCGGCGACCCCGCCGAGGAGAAGCTCGCCCGCCGGGCGTTGCGCCAGCGCCAGCGCTCGAGCCTCCCCGCGTCCGACGAAACGGCGAAGCCCGGCGACGAGGCGCTCTGGCGGGCGCTGCGCACGCTCCGCCTCGAGCTCGCGCGCGAGCAGCGCGTGCCGCCCTACGTCATCTTCCACGATGCGACGCTGCTGGAGATGGTGCGGAGGCGCCCCCGCGACCTCGGCGCCATGAGCATCATCCCCGGCGTCGGGCGCAGCAAGCTCGAGCGCTATGGTGAGACCTTTCTTGCGGCGATCGCGGCGGCGCCCGCCGATGGACAAGCGCCGCCCGGCCGATAAGCTCGATGACGCAACGGAGGAGGTGCGACCATGGCGACCATCAGCCTGCAAGATCGCGTCCGGAATTACGGCGTCGACGAGGCGTGGCTGGCGCAGACGCGGGAAGAGCCGCTCGAGCCGGAGCTGCCGATCGTCGATCCGCACCATCATCTCTGGGACTTCCCGACCAGCCGCTATCTCTTGCCGGAGCTGCTCGCCGACACCGGCAGCGGCCATAAGATCGAGAGCACCGTCTTCGTCGAATGCACGGCCTTTTATCGTGCCGAGACGCCGCCCGAGCTCGCCGTCATCGGCGAGACCGAGTTCGTCAACGGCGCCGCCGCCATGGCGGCGAGCGGGCGCTACGGGGCGACGCGGGCTTGCGCCGGGATCGTCGGGTATGCGGACTTGACGCGCGGCGCCGCGGTCGAGGTGGTGCTGGCGGCGCATGTCGCGGCCGGCAATGGTCGCTTTCGCGGCATCCGCCATGCCGCGGGCTGGGACACCTCCGATGCCGTTCACAACAGCCATACGCATCCGCCGCGCGAGCTCTTTCGCGCCAAGGAGTTCCGCGAAGGCTTCGCCCGGCTTGCCCGCTTCGGCCTCTCCTTCGATGCGTGGCTCTATCAGCCGCAGCTCGACGATCTCCTCGATCTCGCGCGGGCGTTTCCCGATCAGCCCATCGTCCTCGACCATATCGGCGGCGCGCTCGGCATCGGTCCTTATGCCGGGCGGCGCGACGAGATCTTCCGCGCGTGGGCGGGGCAAATCCGCGCGCTTGCCCAGTGTCCCAATGTCCATGTGAAGCTCGGTGGCATGGGCATGAAGATCTGCGGCTTCGACTTCCATAAGCGACCGGCGCCCCCTTCCTCGGAAGAGCTGGCGGCGCTGTGGCGGCCTTACGTCGAGACCTGCGTCACCGCCTTCGGCGTCGAGCGCTGCATGTTCGAGAGCAACTTTCCCGTCGACAAGGTTTCTTGCAGCTATGGCGTGCTGTGGAACGCCTTCAAGCGCCTGGCGAAGGGCGCCTCGGCGACTGAGAAGGCGGCGCTTTTCCGCGACACGGCGCGGCGCTTCTACCGGCTGTGAGCGGCACGGTCTCTTCCACCAACGACGTCGAGGCGGTGCTGCCGCAGCATCGCTTCGACGAGGCCGGGCTCCAGCGCTTCATGGCGGCGCATATCGAGGGCTTCCGGCCGCCGCTCCGGGTCGCGCAGTTTCGCGGCGGCATGTCCAACCCGACCTTCATGCTCGAGGACGGCGGCGGCCGGCGCTACGTCCTGCGCAAGAAGCCGCCGGGGAAGCTCTTGCCCTCGGCGCATGCGGTGGAGCGCGAATACAAGGTGATCGCCGCGCTTGCCGCGAGCGACGTGCCGGTGGCGCGCGTCTACGCGCTCTGTGAGGACCCGGCGGTCATCGGCCAGGCGTTCTACGTCATGGCGCATGTCGAGGGCCGCGTCTTCCGCCACTACGCACTGCCGGAATCAGCGCCGGCCGAGCGCGCCGCCGTCTATGACGCGATGAACGACGTGCTGGCGCGCCTCCACCGCGTCGACTACGCCCGGGTCGGTCTTGCCGATTACGGCAAGGCGGGCGGCTATGCCGAGCGCCAGATCAGCCGCTGGTCGCGGCAATATGAGGCGGCCAAGACCGAGGATCTCCCGGCGATGGATGCGCTCATGCGCTGGCTGCCGGCGCATCTTCCCGCCGCCGACGAGACGACGATCGTCCATGGCGATTTCCGCCTCGAGAACATGATCTGGCATCCGCGCGAGCCGCGCGTCCTCGCCGTGGTCGATTGGGAGCTCGGCACGCTCGGCCATCCGCTCGCCGATCTCGCCTATAACTGTCTCCCCTGGCACGTCCTTGACGAGAGCCGCGGCTCGCTCATGGGGCTCGATGCCGGCACCGGCATTCCCGCCGAGACCGATTATGTCGCCGCTTACTGCCGCCGCACCGGCCGGGAGGGGATCGAGGATTGGCGCTTCTATCTCGTGCTCTCGCTCTTTCGCTTGGCGTCGATCTCGCAAGGCGTCTACAAGCGCGGCCTCGACGGCAACGCCAGCTCGCCGCTTGCGATCGAGCGCGGTACCAAGGCGCGGATGTTGGCCGAGGCGGGCTGGGCAATGGCCGCGCAATAGTCAGCGCCGCTCCAGGATCGGACGGAGCGGCTTCGCCATGGCGCCGATCATCGCGCCCGCGGCGGCGGCAATGGCGGCGATCAGCAGAAAGAAGCTCGGCTTCGAGAGGCTGCTCCACAAGCTGCCGAGCCAGCCCGCGAGAAAATTGCCGATGAAGCTGGTGGCGAGAAAGACGCCCATCATGGTCGACAGCAGCCGCTTGGGCGCCAGCTTCGTCACCAGCGACAGCCCGACCGGCGAGAGATAGAGCTCGCCTAAGGTCAGGATGACGAAATAGGCCGCGAGCCAGAGCCAGCTCGCCTTGCCGCCGCCGGCGATGCGCCAAGCCGCCAGCGCCAGTATCAGATAGGCGATGGCGAGGCCGTGGCAGCCCAGCGCCATCTTGGTTGGCGTGGAAGGCTCGCGGCCCCGTCGCGCCTGGCGCGCCCAAAGAGCGACGACGAGCGGCGTGAAGGCGAAGATCATGAAGGGATTGAACGCCTGGAACCAGGTGACGGGAATATTGACGCGCCAGAAGCCGATATCGATCGCGCGATCGGTGAAGCCGTCGGCCCAGAGCGCGATCGTGTTGCCTTGCTGCTCATAGGCCGCCCAGAAAAGCGTCGTCGGCAGGAACAGGAGCAGCAGCGCCGCGATGCCGTGCCAGCCCCTACGATCCGGTTCCGCTGCCGTCTCGAAGCGGCGGCGTGGTTCGTCTGCGGGGAGCGTGCTCCCTGCGGAAAGATAGATCGCCAGGCCGATCACCATGCCGACCCCCGCTGCGGCAAAGCCGTAATGCCAGCCGACCTCCTCGCCCGCCGTGCCGCACACCAAGGGCGCCAGGAGCGCGCCCAGATTGATGCCGACATAGAAGATCGAGAAGGCGCGGTCGCGCCGGGGATCGCCCGGCGGATAGAGGCCGCCCACTTGCGTCGAGATGTTGGGCTTGAAGGCGCCGTTGCCGAGGATCAGCACGAAAAGCGCCAGCAGGAAGAGCGATGGCACCGCCATCAGGAAATGGCCCACCGCCATCAGGCTCGCGCCGATGATGACGGTGCGGCGTTGGCCCAGCACGCGATCGGCGAGCAATCCGCCGATGATCGGCGTGAAATAGACGAGGCTGGTGTAGAGCCCGTAGATGAGCGAGGAGAGCGGCTGGATAGCGAGCGGCCCCGCCGCCGCTTCGAGCACGCGCCGCAGCGTGGCCAAGCCGAGCACGCCCTCGGCCGTCCCCGGCCGCAGCAGGTGATGCACCATGTAGAGGACGAGAAGCGCGCGCATCCCGTAATAGGAAAAGCGCTCCCACATCTCCGTCGCGAAGAGGAAGCCGAGACCCTTGGGGTGGCTGAGGAGGTCGCGCGACGACATTGCCGGCGATTATGCCGCGGTCGGTGGTGAAGACGGCAAAAGGGATAATTTCACAATGGAATCGGCACTATCTTACCGGCGCCCTGCCCGCGAAAGCGGGGACCCAGAGTTGCAGCGTCCCATCGCTTGCTCTGGGTGCCCGCTTTCGCGGGCAGGGCGGTGTCGGATCATAAGAGACGATGACATGTTCGAGATATTGGAGCAGCGCCGCTAGAACATCCGGTCCAACAGCGCCAACGAGTAGGTGACGGGGATATGGATGCCGATCTGCGCCTCGGGGAAGGTCGAGGGCAGCGGCGGCACAGGCGAGGCGGCGCGCAGCATCTGCAGCGCGGCGGCATCGATGGCGGGGAAGCCCGAGCCGCGCGCGACGCGGGGATCGACGATGGTGCCGTCATGCAGGATGGTGAAGGCGAGGACCACCTCGCCCTCCTGCTTCTGCTGCTTCGCCTCCTCGGGATAGTAGCGGTACTTGCTGAGCCAGCGGCGCAGCCGGTTGAGATAGTCATCGCCCGGACCATCCTCGGCGCCGGCGGTGCCTTGCCGCGATCCGGTAGCGCCCGCACCGGGTCCGGCTCCGCCGGCGCGTCCGCCGCCGAGCCCGGCGGTGGGCGCCGCCGCGACCGGTTGCACTGTCGCCGGGGTCTCTGCCGCGACCCGTTGCGGCTCTGCCGGCGTCGGCGCGGGCCGGAGCCGCGGCTGCGGCACGTCGTGCGTCGCCAAGGCGCGTTCCTGCCGGTGCGGCGGCGCGGGCTTGCGCGGCGGGGGTGCCGGCAGCATTTCCGTGGGATGCGGGGCGGGCTCGGGCGGGATGGTCTGCGGCGGGGCGGGCGGGGGCTGTGCCTCGGTCGGGAGCGCCTGGGGATCCGGCGCGACATTGGGGGAGGCTGCCAGCGCCTCGGCGGCCGCGCTCTCCTCCGGCGAAGGGGCTTCGGGTGCGCTTGCCAACGCATTGGGCGCCGCCTCGCCGTCGGCCCCGCCGGATGCCCCCTGGCTGCCCGGTCCCAAGAGCGTCACCGCGATGGGCTCGTGGCGCAATGTCAGTTTCTGTGGCGGCTGGGGCTCCGGGATCGGCCCGAAGCTCCAAAGGGCGAGCAGGATTGCAAGACCGACGACGCTCGCATGAAGGCCGGCCGAGGCCGCAAGCGTCCACCATCCGAGCGCGCGTCGGGCAATGGCGCTACGCGCCGGGGTCTCGGTGCGCTGCGCGGTCGACAAGGGCGAGCGGCCTTTCTTTGCGGCGCCGAATCGCGTCGAGTCTAGCCGCATGCGGCACTCGAGGTCCAGGATTCGCCGCTGGCGGGGTACCGGTCAAATTTGAGGCCGAGGGCGGGGAGCGGTACAACAGTGGAAGTCGAAGGATCGCGCATCGCGGAGGAAACGCCATGAAGGTCGTCATCACCGGCGGAGCCGGGTTCATCGGTCGACGGCTCGCGCAGCGCCTGTTGCAGCGGGGTGCCATCGCCGGGCCGGACGGGCGCGAGCAGGCGATCGACGAGCTCGTGCTGTTCGACGTCGCCGCGCCCGAGCCGCCGATCCCGCCCAACAACCGCCTGAAGCTCGTCACCGGCGACATCGCCGATCCGGCTACGGTGCGAGCGCTCATCGACAAGACCACGGGCACTGTCTTTCATCTCGCGGCCGTGGTGAGCGGGCAGGCCGAGGCCGATACCGATATCGGCTATCGCGTCAATCTCGACGGCACGCGCGCCGTGCTCGAGGCCTGCCGCGCGCTCGGCACGCGCCCGCGGCTCGTTTTTGCGAGCTCGCTCGCTGTCTATGGCGGCGAGATGCCCGAGACCATCAGCGACGCGACGCCGCTCACGCCGCAGACCTCCTATGGCACGCAGAAGGCGATCGGCGAGTTCCTGGTCAACGACTACAGCCGGAAGGGCTATATCGACGGCCGCGCCATCCGCTTGCCGACCATCGTCGTCAGGCCCGGCCGTCCCAATCGCGCCGCCTCGACCTGGGTCTCGTCGCTCTTCCGCGAGCCGCTCAGCGGCGTCTCGGTAGTCTGTCCGGTGACGCGCCAATCGGTGATGGCCTGCCTTTCGCCGCGCCGGCTCATCGCCGCCCTTGAGACGCTGCACGATCTCCCGGCCGAGCGTTTCGGCTTCAGCCGGAGCGTGCTGCTGCCGGGAATCTCGGCCGGCGTCGACGAGATGGTGGAGGCCTTGCGCCGCGCCGGCGGCGCGGCCGCGGTCGAGCGTATTCGATGGGAGCCCGATCCGGTGATCCAGAAGATCGTCGACGGCTGGCCGCGCGCCATCGCGGCCAAGCGCGCCGAGAGCTTCGGTATCCGCGCCGATGCCAGCATGGACGAGATCGTGACGGGCTTCATCGAGGACGACCTCCCGGCGCAAAAGGCGTTGATCGACGCCGGCTGATCAAACGCCCCCTGAGCGACCTCGCGCCGTCCGGCTCGCCTCTTTCGGGCAGGCGTGCTAGGGTCGGCGCGTCACGGCCGAGCATGCGGCCGGGCAGGGGAGCTCTGGCGGCGGAGGGAGATGAAATGGCTGAGATGACGATGCGCGCCAC
Organism: Allostellaceae bacterium; assembly: GCA_035515835.1. Taxonomy (GTDB): domain Bacteria; phylum Pseudomonadota; class Alphaproteobacteria; order ATCC43930; family CGMCC-115725; genus DAHUYF01. The sequence goes on along the minus strand of DATJAV010000060.1, from coordinate 1,479 downwards.
CGAGAGCCGGATGGCGCATTACGTCCCGCGCTTGGGGTTCTGGCTTGCGGTGCTGGCGGGGCTGATGCTGGCGGCGCTGCCGATCGGCTGGCGGACCGGGCTCTTGTTCTTCCGCGACGGCTTCACCTACTTGATGCGTCCGGCGGTGTTCGTCGGCGTCGCCGCCGCGGTCGTGTCGCTCATCGCGCTCTTCTGGTGGGGGAGAATGAATCGCGGCGGGCGCGTGATGGCCTTGTTGGGCCTCGCTGCCGGCCTCGTCTTCGTCTACTACCCGCTGCAATTCTACGCCAAGCTCTATCCGATCCCGCTGGTCAACAACGTGCCGCTGCCGCGCATCCACGACATCACCACCGATGTCGAGAACCCGCCGGCCTTTGCTGCGACGCTGGCGGCGCGCGAGGGAGAAAAAGGCAGCAACACCGTCGCTTACGGCGGCGCCGCGCTCGCCAGGGCGCAGCACGACGGCTATCCCGACATCGTCCCGCTCATGACCAAACTCGCGCCGGACTACGCCTTCAAGCAAGCGCTCGCGACCGCCCAGGGCATGTCGGGCTGGACGATCGTCAAGAGCGACCCCGCCGCGCACACCATCGAGGGCAGCCAGCGCTCGCTCTTCATGGGCTTCACCGACGATTTCGTCATCCGCGTCTCCGCCGACGGCACCGGAAGCCGCATCGACATGCGCAGCGAGAGCCGCTGGGGCATCAGCGATTTCGGCGTCAACGCCGGGCGCATCCGTGCTTACATGGCGGCGCTGAAGCCGAAGCTCAGTTGATCCCTTCCCCTTGCGGGGAGGAAGGGTAAGGGGGAATGTGCGCGCGCCATGATCGCCGCCTATAGCGCTCATCTCGCCGCGGTGCTCTTCGTCCTGTCGCTGGCGCTGATGCTGGCGGCGCCCTTGGGCTATCGCTTGCGGCTCTGGTCGGCGGTGACGGCCTTGACCAAGGTTGTGGCGCTGGGCGTCGTGCTGGCCGCGCTCGCCGTGCTGGGCGCGGTGGTCTCGCTCGTCACCGGCGGCTGGGAGGTGGGACCGGGAACGACGGTCATGCTGGCGGCGATCATCGTCATAGGCGGCGGGGCGGTGCTGCTGCCGCTCCGCGCCAAGGCCGTCGCCGAGAAGGCGCCGATCCGCGACATCACCACCGATGTCGCCGATCCGCCGGCGCTGCGCGCGCTCTTGCCGCAGCGCCAGGCAGAAGGCGCGGACGGCGCTTATCCCGGCGCGGCGACAGCGGCGATCCAGCACGCCAACTATCCGGACTTGGTCCCGCTGCGTCTGGACATGCCGCCGGCCGAGGCTTTCGCGCGCGCCCTTGCCAGCGCCAAGGCGATGGGGTGGACGATCGTCGCCGAGGATGCCGCCCTAGGCCGCATCGAGGCCTATGACAAGACGCTCTGGTTTGGCTTCACCGACGACGTCGTCATCCGCCTGACGCCCGAGGCGGGCGGCACCCGCGCCGACCTCCGCTCGGTGAGCCG
>DATJAV010000059.1:0-9565 GCA_035515835.1 Allostellaceae bacterium | reverse complement strand
CGGCGACGGCCCGGCGGTGTTCGTCATTCTCATTTTGGGCGCCGTTACCGTCGGTCTCGCCCTCCTGGTCGAGGTCATGTTTGCGCCGCCGCTCTGGCTCCACGTGGTCTTATGGACGCCGTTCGTACTAGGCGGCGCCATCTTGATGCTGCGGCCCATGAAGGCATGGCTCATCGCTTTGCAATATCGCCATCGTGCGCTCGGCAGCGATGCACGCTGAGCGCTCGCTCTTCTGGCCGATCGCGGTCGCCGTCGGCGGCTTTCTCGTGCTCATCGGCCTCGGCACCTGGCAGGTCCAGCGCCTCTTCTGGAAGGAAGGCCTCATCGCCCAGCGCCAGGCGGCGGTGACCGCGCCGCCGATCGCGCCGCCGCGCTCGCTCGCAGAGGCGCGGGGACTGGAGTACCACCGCATCACCGCGACCGGCCGATTGCAAAACGACCACGAGCTCGATCTCGGCGCCACCGACGATGGCGGCCATCCCGGATATCAGGTGATCACCCCGCTGGTCCTCGACGACGGTGCGGTGCTGCTGGTCGATCGCGGCTTCGTTCCCGAAGCAAAGCGCGCGCCCGCCAGTCGTCCCGAGGGCGAGCTTGCGGGCGAGGTCGCCGTCACCGGCTTGCTGCGCCTCGCGCCCGAGGAGAAGCCGCATTGGTTCCTGCCGGACAACAGCCCGACCAAGAACTACTGGCTCTATGTCGACATTCCTGCCATGGCGAGAGCGGCGCAGCAGGAGCATGTGCTGCCCTACTACTTGGATGCCGACGCGACACCCGTTCCCGGCGGGTTGCCGGTGGGCGGTCAGACACGGCTCGACCTGCCCAATAACCATCTGCAATATGCCATCACTTGGTATGCGCTGGCGGCAGCGCTCGCGGTCATCGCCGTGCTCCGCATCCGTCAGGGTCGCTCCGGAGGAGACGCATCGTGAGCCTTTCCCCCTATCGGTCGCTCGAGGCGCGCTTCGCCCGGCTGGGCGCGCTGCAGGATGCGACGGCGATGCTGCAATGGGACACGGCGACCTTGATGCCGGCGGGGGGCGCTGCCGCCCGCGCCGAGCAGCTCGCGACCTTGCGGCTCGTCTGCCACGAGCTTCTCACCGATCCCGCGGTTGCCGATCTGCTGGCCCAGGCCGAGGCCGAGCCCGCCCTCGATCCCTGGCAGCTCGCCAATCTTGCCGAGATGCGCCGGCTTTGGGTACATGCGACGGCGGTGCCCGCGGATCTCGTCGAGGCCCTCTCCAAGGCCTGTTCGGCTTGCGAGATGCGTTGGCGCGAGGCGCGTCCGGCCGGCGACTTCGCGCTGGTGCTGCCGGCGCTCGGCCGCGTGCTGGCCCTCGTCCGCGAAACGGCGGCCGTCAAAGCCGAGCGTCTCGGCAAGAGACGCTATGAGGCCCTCCTCGACGAGTACGAGCCGGGCGGCAGCGAGGCGGCGATCGATCGGTTGTTTGACAAGCTGGCAAAATCGCTGCCGCGGCTCATCGAGGGCGCGCTGCAGCGCCAGGCGCAACGGCCGCCACTGTTGCCGCTCACCGGTCCCTTCCCGATCGAGGCGCAGCGGAAACTCGGGCTGGAGCTGATGCAGCGCCTGGGCTTCGATTTCGAGCATGGGCGGCTCGATGTCAGCCTCCATCCCTTTTGCGGCGGCACCCCCGATGACGTGCGGCTCACCACGCGCTACGACGAGAGCAATTTCACCCGCGCGCTCATGGGCGTGCTGCACGAGACCGGGCACGCGCTTTACGAGCGCGGCCTGCCGCCGGACTGGCGGCGGCAGCCCGTGGGTCACGCCCGCGGCATGAGCCTCCACGAGAGCCAGTCGCTCTTGATGGAGATGCAGGCCTGCCGCTCGCGCGAGTTCATCGAGTTCCTGGTGCCCCTGCTGCGCCAAGCGTTCGGCGGCAGCGGCAAGGCCTGGGAGGCCGACAATCTCTACCGTCTCTACACGCATGTCGAGCGCAGCCTCATTCGTGTCGACGCCGACGAGGTGACTTATCCCGCGCATGTCATCCTGCGCTACCGCCTGGAGCGGGCGCTCGTCGCCGGCGATCTTGCGCTCGCCGATTTGCCGGGCGCCTGGAATGACGGCATGCGCGCCTTGCTAGGGGTGGCGCCCGCCAATGACCGCGAGGGCTGTCTGCAGGATATCCACTGGTATGACGGCGCTTGGGGCTATTTTCCCACATATACGCTGGGCGCGATGACCGCGGCGCAGATCTTCGACGCCGCCAAGCGCGCTGATCCACGCATTCCAGCCAGCGTCGCCGTAGGCGATTTCGCGCCGTTGCTGACGTGGCTGCGCGCCAACGTACACGCCAAGGGCTCGCGCTACGCGACGGCAGAGATCATCACGCAAGCGACGGGGCGACCGCTCGACGCCTCGACCTTCGAGCGGCATATCGAGACGAGATACCTGGCGGCGTGAGTGCATGGCCGGATGGATGGCGCGCGAGGGAGGTCCCATGGTCCGGACAACGACGATGTCGGTGATTGCCACGCTCTGGGTCGCGTCGGCAAGCACCGCCGAGACACCGTAAAGATGCGGCAAGCTCGGAGCCTCGGTGTGCTGGCAGCGGCCTGCCTCGCCGCCTGCTCCTACATCCCCTTCGTCGGCAGCTCCGACGGTCCGCATCTGACCAACGCGGCGGTCGAGGCTTGCAAGCGCAAGGCCGACGATCTGGGATATGAGGGCGTCGGCGAGCGGCAAACGACGCCGGAGGCCGAAGGCCGCTACACCGTAGTCCTCGACGTCCGCCAGCAGGAGGGCTACGGCCAGATCACCTGCACCTTCGACCCGTCCAAAGGTGCGGAAATAAAGCAGGAAAAGCCCTCCAACTCCTAGCTGGGCACGCTGTTGCGGGAGCCGGCCTGGGACGATAGGCTGCGACCCCCGTTCAGCGAAACCCCTGGAAGGTCCTTGTCGTACATCAGTACCCGCGACGCCCGGACGGCGCCCGAGCGCCTCTCCTTCGAGGATGTGCTCCTGGCCGGGCTTGCGCCCGATGGCGGCCTCTATGTGCCGGCGGAGTGGCCGGCGCTGAGCCCGGCCGATCTGCGCGCGATGCGCGGGGTCCCCTATGCCGAAATCGCGTTTCGCGTGATATCTCCCTTTATCGGAGCGTCGATCCCGACGAATGCCCTGAAACGCATGATCGATACCGCCTATCGCGGCTTCGATCACCGCGCCGTGGCCCCATTGAAGCAGCTCGGTCCGGAGCTTTGGCTGCTCGAGCTCTTTCACGGACCGACGCTTGCTTTCAAGGACTATGCCCTTCAGCTGGTGGGCCCGCTCTTCGAGCATGTACTGGAGGAGCGCGGCGAGCATGTGACGGTGATCGGCGCCACGTCGGGCGACACGGGCTCGGCTGCCATCGCGGCCTGTCGCCACCGGCCGGCCATCGATGTCTTCATCCTCTATCCCGAAGGCCGCATCTCCGAAGTGCAACGCCGGCAGATGACGACCGTCAATGCGCCCAATGTCCATGCCATCGCCGTCGAGGGCAGCTTCGATGATTGCCAGGACCTGGTGAAGGCGATGTTCGCCGACGCGCCCTTCCGCGCCGCCTTCAACCTCTCGGCGGTCAATTCGATCAACTGGGCGCGCATCATGGCGCAGATCGTCTATTACGTCGCCGCCGGCGTGGCGCTGGGCGCACCCGACCGCGCGGTTTCCTTCAGTGTGCCCACGGGGAATTTCGGCAACGTCTACGCCGCGCACGTGGCGCGCCGCCTCGGCCTCCCCATCGCCGAGCTCGTCCTCGCCACCAACCGCAACGACATCCTCGCGCGCTTCATCAATGACGGCGCCATGGCCATCCGCAGCGTCGAGCCCAGCCTCAGCCCCAGCATGGATATCCAGGTGTCGAGCAATTTCGAGCGCTTGCTGTTCGAGCTGAAGGAGCGGGACGGCAAAGCGGTCGCCGCGGCGATGGCGGAGTTTCGCGCCACCGGCACCTTGCCCGCGAGCGAAGCGGACTACCGGCAGGCGCAGGCCCTCTTCGAGGCGCGGCGCATCGACGACGCGGCGACGCGCCAGTCGATCGCCGAGACCTTTCGCGAGACGGGCGAGCTCTTGGATCCGCACAGCGCCATCGCCGTGGCCGCGGCGCGCCAGGCGCGGCGCGAGACGTCGGCGCCGATGGTGGCGCTCGCCACGGCGCATCCCGCGAAATTCCCCGAGGCGGTGGAGGACGCCACCGGCCGGCGTCCCGCGCTCCCGCCGCGGCTCGCGGATCTGCTGCGGCGGCCCGAGCGGCGCCCGAAGCTCGGCCGGCATCTCCGGGCAATCGAAGATTACGTGCGCGCCTATGCGCGCCCCAAGCGCAAGGGAGGAGCAGCATGAGCGTTCGCGTCACCACGCTCGAGAACGGCATGCGCGTCCTCACCGACCGTATGGACAGCGTCGAGACCGTGTCGCTCGGCGTCTGGGTCGATGTCGGGACGCGGCACGAGCCCGCCGCGGTCAATGGCGTCGCCCATCTCCTTGAGCACATGGCGTTCAAGGGCACCGAGCGCCGCTCGGCGCTCGACATCGCCGCCGAGATCGAGGCGGTGGGCGGGCACCTCAACGCCTACACGTCGCGCGAGCACACCGCCTACTATGCGAAGGTGCTCAAGGAGAACGTGGTGCTCGCGGTCGACATCCTCGCCGACATCCTGCAATTCTCGGTGTTCGATCCCAAAGAGCTGGAGCGCGAGCGTACGGTGATCCTGCAGGAGATCGGCCAGGCTTTCGACACGCCTGACGACATCATCTTCGATCTCTTCCAGGAGCGCGCGTTTCCCGACCAGGCGATGGGGCGGCCGGTGCTCGGCCGCGCCGAGATCGTGCGCCGCATCGATCGCGACACGGTGGCGGGCTACATGCGTCGCCATTACGCCGCGCCCGGCATGCTGCTGGCCGCCGCCGGCAATCTCGACCACGACGCGCTGGTGGCGTTGGCCCGCGAGCACTTCACTAAGCTCGCCGGCGAGCAGATCGCGCGCAGCGATCCCGCGCGCTATGTCGGCGGCGAGTTGCGCGAGGAGCGCGAGCTGGAACAAGTCCATGTCGTGCTGGGCTTCCCCGGCTTTCCCTTCGCCAACGAGGACTACTACGCCGCATCCGTCGTTTCCGCCGCGCTGGGCGGCGGCATGTCCTCGCGGCTTTTTCAGGAGATCCGCGAGAAACGCGGCCTCGTCTATGCCATTTACTCCTTCACCCACGCTTATAGTGACGGCGGCGTCTTCGGCGTCTATGCCGGCACCGGCGAGGAGGAGGTGGAGGAGCTGATGCCGGTTCTCTGCGCCGAGATTCGCAAGCTCTCGGCGGGGTTGGCGCCGGCCGAGCTCGAGCGCGCGCGGGCGCAGCTCAAGGCGGGACTCCTCATGTCGCTCGAGAGCACGGCGGCGCGTTGCGAGCAGCAGGCGGCGCATATGATGGTGTTCGGCCGGCCGCTCGACATGGCCGAGATGGTAGCGCGCATCGATGCGGTCGACGATGCGGCGGTGGCGCGGGTGGCGCGGCAGTTGGCGAGCGCACCGCCGACGCTGGCCGCGTTGGGACCGGTGGGACGCGTCGATGCCTATCCGCGCCTCCTCGAGCGCCTGAGCGCCTAAGCGGAGGGAGCGCGAGCCTGGTGACCTCGGAGCTGCTGCGCCTGCCGCGCCTCTTTGGAAACGGCCCGCCCTCGCTGCGGCTCGCCGGCGAGCGGATCATATTGCGCCCGCCCGAGCGCGGTGATTTCGAGGAATGGGCGGCGCTCCGCGGCGAGTCGCGACGGTTCCTCACGCCCTGGGAGCCGAGTTGGTCGCCGGATTCGCTCTCGCGCAGCGCCTTCCGCCGCCGGCTCCAGCGTTACGCCGTCGATTGGCGCACCGATCAGGGCTACAGTTTCTTTCTCTATCGCGTCGAAGACGGCGCCCTTGTCGGCGGCATCGGCCTCAGCAACGTGCGCCGCGGCGTCGCCGAGACCGGTAGCCTCGGCTATTGGATCGGCGAGCGCTACGCCCGCCACCACTACATGAGCGCCGGGCTTCGCCTCATTCTCGCATTCTCCTTCGACCGCCTGAAGCTCCACCGCGTCGAGGCCGCCTGCCTGCCGCACAATGCGCCGAGCCGCGGCCTGCTGCTCAAGACCGGGTTCCGCGAGGAAGGTTATGCGCGGGAATATCTCTGCATCGATGGCCGCTGGCAGGACCACGTCCTCTTCGCCATGCTGCGCGAGGAATGGGCGGTCGAGGGCGAGCGGTAGGCCATCGCGGCCATCTTGATTTTCTCGCTGCCGGCGCTCATGCGTGTCCGGCGTCGCCTGAGAGGGCGATCGGGTCGATGCCGAGTTTGCCCAGCGCGCGCTGCCATTTGTCGGCGACGCCTTCGTCGAAGACGATGCCCTCGTCGGCCGGCACGTGCAGCCAGCCATTCTCCTGCATCTCGGCATCGAGCTGGCCCGGGCCCCAACCGGCATAGCCCAGCGCCAGAAGGCTGCGCCGCGGTCCTTTGCCGCGGCCGATGGCGCGCAGGATGTCCAGCGTTGCCGTGAGCGCCATGCTGCCGACCACCAGCGTATTCTGCTCGACATAATCGTCGGAATGGAGCACGAAGCCGCGACCTTCCTCGACCGGCCCGCCGGCATGGACCCTCGCCCGGCCGACGAGACCGACCGAGGGAATGCCAAGCTTCTCCAGAAGCTCCGGCATGGTCACGCTGTCGATGAACTTGTTAACCACCAACCCCATGGCGGCCTCCTCGTTATGGGCGCAGAGGAAGATGACCGAGCGCGCAAAGCGCCGGTCCTGCATCTGCGGCATGGCAATGAGGAGCTGGCCGGCAAGAGAGGTGAAGGCGTTTTTCATGGTTCTTTCATGTGAAATAGGCGCCATAGGCTGTCCTTGCAAGCAGCACGTGCGGCCTCTTCTGACGAGCTTGTGACAGGGTGGACCAAGGGCGCCATCCTATATAAACGGCCATTGTGGAGCTTGCGGATGAACCGTAAAGGACGGATTAGCCTCGGCGCCTTGCTGGCGCTCTCCCTCATGGCGAGTGGAGCGCGGGCCGACGAGGGCGCCTCAGGGTGGTTCGCGACCGACCAGGGCAAGGTCAGGCTGGTCGCGGCGCCGGTTGCCGCGGGGGAGGCGACGCTTCGGCTTGGTCTCGATTTCCGCTTGGCGCCCCATTGGAAGATCTACTGGCGCTCCCCGGGCGATGCCGGCCTGCCGCCGGAACTCGACTGGAAGGGATCGACCAATCTCGCCGATGCCAAGCTCGCATGGCCGGCACCACAGCGCTTTTCCGTCTCCGGCCTCGAGACGATCGGCTATACCGATGCCGTCGTCCTGCCGATTATCGCGCGCCGGAACCCGGCGCAGCCCGTCCATCTCACGCTTGCCCTCAACTATCTCACCTGCAGCGAGATCTGCATCCCTTACAATGCGGTGCTGCGGCTCGATCTCCCGGCCGGGGCCGCCGGCAATGCCGAGTTCGCGCCGCTCATCCAGCGCTATGCCGCCCGCGTTCCCGGCGTCGGGCAGGGCTGGTCGCTGGCGGCAGCGGCGGTCATTCCCGGCAGCAAGCCCGAGCTCGAGCTCAAGGTGAGGTCGGCGACCCCGCTCGTGGCGCCCGATGCCTTCATCGAGGGACCGGACGGCATCGCCTTCGGCGCGCCGCAACGCGGCGCTGGCGCCAGCGGCGACGAAACGCTGCTGCGGTTTCCCATCTTCGGCGATGCCAACCGCGTCGTCGGCCGGAAGCTGAGGGTGACGCTCGTTGATGGCGAGCGCTCGCTCGCGGCTCAGGTAACCCCCGCCGAAGCGCCGCCCGCCGCCGGTCTTGGGTTGCTGCTCGCCATCCTCCCGGTGGCATTGCTGGGCGGGCTCATCCTCAATGTCATGCCGTGCGTGCTGCCGGTGCTGTCGATCAAGCTCCTCGGCGTCATCGAGCAAGGCGGTCGCTCGCGCAGCGCCTTGCGCTGGGGTTTTCTCGCCAGCGCGGCGGGGGTCCTGCTCTCCTTTCTCGTGCTGGCGCTGGCCATGGTGGCGCTGAAGGGGGCGGGCGTTGCCGTGGGCTGGGGCGTCCAGTTCCAGCAGCCGCTCTTTCTGGTGCTGATGATTGCCCTCACGACGCTCTTTGCCACCAATCTCTGGGGTCTCTTCGAGGTGCCGCTGCCGGAGTGGTTGGGCGACCTCGCCCCGCGCGGGGAGCGGGCGTCGCTCCTGGGCAATGTTGCGACGGGCGCCTTCGCCACTTTGCTGGCGACCCCCTGCTCCGCGCCTTTCCTCGGCACCGCGGTCGGGTTTGCCCTCGCGGCGGGGCCGCTTGAGATCGTCGCTATCTTCCTCACGCTCGGTATCGGCCTCGCTGCACCTTACCTGCTGGTGGCGCTGGTGCCGCAACTGGCGCAGCTGCTGCCGCGCCCGGGACGCTGGATGCTGGTCATCAGGCGTCTGCTGGGCGTCGCCCTGGCCGCGACGGCGGTGTGGCTGGTCTCGGTGCTGGTGTCGCAGATCGGGCTTGGCGGGGCGCTGGCGGTCGCGGCGCTGATGCTGGCCGCTGTGGCCAGTCTGGCCTGGACGAGCGTGCCGGTGCTGCGCCGGGCGCTACCGCTGGTGCTGCTCTTGGCCGCACTTCTTGTGCCGGTCACCCTGGCCGCGCCACCCCCTGCTGCCACGGGCAGCGACGGCTTTTGGCGCCCCTTCGATCGCGCCGCCATTGCCGGGCTCGTAAGCCAGGGCGATACCGTCTTCGTCGATGTCACCGCCGATTGGTGTCTCACCTGCAAGGTGAACAAGGAGCTCGTCATCGAGACGCCGGCGATCCGGGCGCGGCTCTCTTCGCCCGGCACCGTCGCCATGCGCGCCGACTGGACGCGCCCCAGCGATGCCATTGCGGCATATCTTCGCAGCTTCGGCCGCTACGGCATCCCCTTCAACGCCGTCTATGGCCCCGGCGCCCCCGAGGGTCTAGCGCTCTCGGAAATTCTCACGGCCGATAAAGTCGAGCACGCGCTTGCTACCGCAGCGGGCTCAGGCAAGGTGCTGGGCTCCGCACGCTGAGGGGATGATTTCGGGGGCTCTAGCCTCTATGGTGCGCCCCATCGGCGGCTCCCATGGCCCGATGTCCTGAGAAACGAAAGGGGAAAGGCAATGTCCATCAAGGTTGGCGACAAGGCTCCGGCGGCGAAGATCAAGCAGATGACGCCCGAGGGTCCGAGGGACCTCGATACCGGCGAGTTCTTCAAAGGCAGGACAGTCGTGTTGTTCGCGGTACCGGGCGCCTTCACGCCAACCTGCTCGGCCAAGCACCTGCCGGGCTTCGTCCAGAAAGCGTCCGAGATCAAGAGCAGGGGCGTCGACGTCATTGCCTGCCTCGCCGTCAACGACGCCTTCGTCATGAACGCCTGGGGGAAGGACCAGAAGGCCGAGGGCAAGGTGCAGATGCTGGCCGACGGCAATGGCGACTTCACGCGCGCCATGGGCCTCGAGCTCGATGGCAGCGGCTATGGCCTTGGCAAGCGCTCGCAGCGTTACGCCATGGTCGTCAAGGATGGTGTGGTGAAGGCGCTCAACGTCGAGAAGCCTGGCGCCTTCG
>DATJAV010000058.1:0-8973 GCA_035515835.1 Allostellaceae bacterium | reverse complement strand
GCGCAAGGAACAGGATTTATGATTAGTTTTCTGTAAAATCAACGGTCTATTGGCATATCTTTAGGCGGATAGAGGTGTTGATTGCCATCGGCATCCGCGACCACCAACGCCGCACCCCCCTCTCCCACATAAACCGGCCCGACCGGCACCTTCCCCGCTCCACCGGGCAGATCGAGTACATAGGTGGGTTGGCAGAGCCCGGAGAGCCGCCCCCGAAGCGCCCGCATCAGCGCTTGACCCTCGCCAATGCTCGGCCGAAAGGCGGCGGTGCCGGGCGCAAGATCGGGGTGGTGAAGGTAGTAGGGCTTAACCCGCATGGCGACGAGACCGCGAAAGAGTGCGGCCAGGACCGCGGGATCGTCATTGACGCCGCGAAGCAGCACCGTCTGGCCGAGGAGCGGGATGCCCGCCCGGGTGAGGCGGCCGCAGGCGGTCCGCGCCGCAGCCCCGAGCTCGCGGGGGTGATTGGCATGGATCGCGACATAGAGCGCTTTCTCGGTGGCGAGCGCGCGAACGAGACCGGCGCTGACGCGCGCCGGGTCGGCGATCGGCACGCGGGTGTGGAAGCGGATGACGCCGAGATGCGCAATGGCGTCGAGCGCGCGGGTCAGCGCGCCGAGCCGACGCGGCGAGAGCAGGAAAGGATCGCCGCCGGTGACGATCACCTCCCAGATCTGCGGCCGGACGCGGATGTAGTCGAGCGCGGCGTCGAGCTCGGCAGCCGTCAACGTCTCGCCCTCGGGTCCCACCTGCTCGCGCCGGAAGCAGAAGCGGCAATAGACCGGACAGACATGGCTCGGCTTCAAAAGCACGCGGTCGGGATAGCGGTGGACGATGCCCTTGATCGGCGACAGGCGCTCATCGCCGATGGGATCGCTCCGCTCTTCGGGCGATGTGCGGAGCTCGGCCGCGCTCGGGACGAACTGGCGCGCGATCGGGTCCTGACGGTCCGTGGGGTCCATGAGCCCCGCCATCGCCGGCGTGATCGCCACGGCAAACCGCGCCGCCACTTCGGCGATCTCCCCCTCCCGCTCGGGCGCCACCAGGCCCGCGGCGACGAGCTCGCGCGCGCGGCGCAAGGTGCGCCCGGTCATGCGCTAGATATCGGCAAAGACGTGCGTCTCCGCTTTGGCGCCGGGATGGGTCACCGCCCCCTTCTCGGCATCGCCCACGGTCTGCGCATATCTCCAGAGCGCTCCCGACTGGTAGTCGTGGCGGCGCGGCTGCCAGGTCTGGCGTCGCCGGGCGAGTTCGGCGTCGCTGAGCTCGACGGCGAGCGTTCCCGCCTTGGCATCGATGGCGATGATGTCGCCGTCCTTGAGCAGCGCGATCGGCCCGCCGACCGCGGCCTCGGGGCCGACATGACCGATGCAGAAGCCGCGCGTCGCGCCGGAGAAGCGGCCGTCGGTGATGAGCGCCACGTCATGCCCCATGCCCTGGCCGAAGATCGCCGCGGTCGTCGACAGCATCTCGCGCATGCCGGGACCGCCGCGCGGCCCTTCGTAGCGGATGACGATGACCTCGCCCTTCTTGTAGTCGCGCCGCTCGACCGCGGCAAAGGCGTTCTCCTCGCAATCGAAGCAACGCGCGGGCCCGCGGAAGCTGAGGTCGTGCATCCCCGCCACCTTCACGATGGCGCCTTGCGGCGCGAGGTTGCCGCGCAATCCCACGACGCCGCCCGTAGGACTGAGCGGCGCCGAGGTCGGGCGCACGACGTCCTGGTTCTTGGGCAAGGTCACGTCGCGGAGATTCTCGGCCATGGTCTTGCCGGTCACGGTGATGCAGTCGCCATGGAGAAAGCCGCCATCGAGCAGCGCCTTCATCAGCACGGCGACGCCGCCCACGTCGTAGAGGTCCTTGGCGACATAGCGCCCGGCGGGCTTCAGATCGGCGAGATATGGCGTGCGCTTGAAGATCTCGGCGACGGCGTGGAGGTCGAAATCGATCCCCGCCTCATGCGCGATCGCCGGCAAATGCAGCGCGCCGTTGGTCGAGCCGCCCGACGCCGCGACCACCATGGCGGCATTCTCGAGCGCTTTCCGCGTCACGATATCGCGCGGCCGGAGGCGCTGGCGCAGAAGCGCCATCACCGCCTCGCCCGAGGCCTCGGCGAAGCGGTCGCGCGAATCATAGGGCGCCGGCGCGCCGGCCGATCCCGGCAAAGCGAGACCGATCGCCTCGGAGACGCAGGCCATGGTGTTGGCGGTGTATTGCCCGCCGCAGGAACCGGCCGAGGGGCAAGCGACGCATTCGAATTCATGCAAATCCTCGTCGCTCATGAGGCCGGCGCTGTGCGCGCCCACCGCCTCGAACAGATCGCCGACGGCTACGTCCTTGCCGCGGAATTTTCCCGGCAAGATCGAGCCGCCATACATGAAAACGGCAGGAACGTTGAGCCGCACCATGGCCATCATGATGCCGGGCAGCGACTTGTCGCAACCGGCCAGCCCCACCATGGCGTCGTAGCAATGGCCGCGCATGGTGAGCTCCACCGAATCGGCGATGACCTCGCGCGAGACGAGCGACGACTTCATGCCGGCATGGCCCATGGCGATGCCGTCGGTGACGGTGATGGTGGTGAATTCGCGCGGCGTGCCGCCAGCGGCGGCGACGCCCTTCTTCGCCGCCTGCGCCTGGCGCATCAGCGAGATGTTGCAGGGCGCCGCCTCGTTCCAGGTGGTGACGACGCCGATGAGCGGCTGGGCGATCTGCTCGTCGGTCAGGCCCATAGCGTAGAGATAAGAGCGATGCGGCGCGCGCTCCGGCCCCACCGTGACGTGACGGCTCGGCAGCTTCGACTTGTCGAAGGAATGCTTTCCCACGTCGTCCGGCATTGTTGCATCTCCCCGAGTGCTGACGGCGCTGCACCATACAAAGCGGCGCGGGGTCGCGCCAGAATGGTAGCCGCCGCCACAATTCCGCCGCGAAACTAGGCTCGACTCGGGCTCGTATGCCCTATCTGACCTTCGCGGACGCGTGGCAGGCCTATCGCCGCGCGGAGCCTCGGCTACCGCCAAAGCCGCCTCCCGTCACAATGCAGCGCATCGGCGGCGTCGCCGGCATAGCCGATCGGTTCGACCTGGTCGTGCTCGACGCGTGGGGCGTGCTCAATATCGGCACCGAGCCGATCGCCGGCGCCGCCGCGGCGGTCGCCGCGCTGAGGGCGCTCGGCAAGCGACTCCTCGTCCTCAGCAATGACGGCACGCGGGAGCCGGCTTCCGCTGCCGCCCGCCATCGCTCGCGCGGACTCGATTTCGCTGCGGACGAAATCATTGTCGGCATCGAGCTGCTGCCGGGGCTGCTCCCGGGCTTGCGACAACCGAGCCGTTGGGCCTCATCGGCGACCAGCCGGCGCCTTATGCCGCGGTGACCCATGCCATGCTGCCGCTCCGCGACGATCGCGCCGCTTACGACCGCGTCGGCGGCGTCGTGTTTCTATCGAGCGACGACTGGAGCGAGGAGCGGCAGGCGCTCCTCGAGCAGAGCCTCTCACGGCGGCCGCGGCCGCTCATTGTCGGCAATCCCGACATCGTCTCGCCCGAGCCTCAGGCGATGGCGGCCGAGCCTGGTTATTACGCGCATCGCCTGGCCGACGCCACCGGCGTCGCGCCGATCTTCTGCGGCAAGCCTTTCGCGCCGATCTATCAGCGGATCCGCCGGCGTCACCCCGACATCGCGCCGGAGCGCGTGCTCTGCGTCGGCGACACCTTGCACACTGACATCCTGGGCGGCCGCGCCGCCGGGCATCGCACGCTGCTCGTCGAGGACGGCTTCTGCCGCGGCCGCGACGCGATGGCGCTCGCCGCCGAGTGCGGCATCTGGCCCGACTTCATCGCACCCCGTCTCTGAGGCGTCACGCCATCAGCACGTCGGTGACGAATTTGACGCCGGGATAGGCCAGCGTCAGCAGCAGATAGGCCAGCAACGCCAAGCGCGCGACCCGGCGGCCACGCAGCCCATAGAAATGCCGCGCCAGTAGGAGCCCGCCGATGACGGCGAAGGCGGCGAGCGAGAGCAGCGTTTTGTGATCGAAAGGGAGAAGCCGTCCGCCGAGGAAATGCTCCGCTGCCATGCCGCTCGCGAGCCCCAGCGCCAGCACGCCTTCGCTGGCGGCAAGAAGGCCGAGCTCCAGCGCTTCGCTTTCCGCCATCGCCGGCAGCAATCGGGTGAGACCGGTCGGGCGCTTCGCCTTGAGCGCGCGCTCCTGCAAAAAGACGGCAAGGCCGGCGACGGCGCCGATCGTAAGGAGCCCATAGGTTGCGATGGCGAAGACGATGTGGGCATCGAGCCAACCGGCGGGCACGTCGCCCGCCACCGGGCGCTCCGGTGCGCGCTGCCAGACGAAGGCAATGAGCCCGAGCACGGCCTGGTAAGGCAGCAGCAACGGCGCCAGCCGCCAAGCGTGGCGGGTTGCCAGCGCCAATACGAGAAAGAGCGCCATGGTGGCGGTGATCGTGACCCACAGCGACATGGCGAAGCCGGTGCGCCAGGCGCCGGCGGCGGTGGCCAGCACCCAGGCGCCGGGGCCAAGCGTCCCCAGCGCGAGCACGACATAGAAAAGCGCATCGGGCGCGCCGCGGCGGCGGAAGGAGGCCGCGACCGCCGGCAGCAACGCCAGAAGCGCGCCGAAATTGAGCGCCACGCTGTCCATTGCCAGCAGATAGCCACGCGCCCCGCGCCTTGGCAAGCGGCGTCCCCTGCTCTAGCCTCGGGCGTCATGGCGTCCTGCATCGCGCTCGTGGTGGCCGCCGGACGCGGCACCAGACTGGGCGGACCGCTGCCGAAGCAATACCTGCCGCTCGCCGGGCGCAAGCTCTTGCGCTACAGCCTCGAGACGCTCACGACGCACCCCGCCATCGCCGGGGTCCGCGTCGTCTTCAATCCCGACGACAACCCGCATTACCGGGACGCGACGGAGGGTTTGGCGCTGCTGCCGCCCGTCGCCGGCGGCGACGCGCGGCAGGATTCGGTGCGGCTCGGCCTCGAGAGCCTCGCCGAAGAGGCGCCCGACCGCGTCCTCATCCATGACGGCGCGCGCCCCTTTCTCGATCGCGGCACCATTGACCGCGTGCTGGCGGCCCTCGACGAGGCCCCGGGCGCCGTGCCGGCGCTGGCGCTTCGCGACACGGTGAAGCGCGGCCGCGCTGGCCGGGTCGCCGAGACGCTCGACCGCAGCGAGCTCTGGCGGGCTCAGACGCCGCAGGGTTTTCACTATCGGCCGATCCTGGCGGCGCATCGCGCCGCGGCGGGCCAGGATCTGTCCGACGACGCTGCCGTCGCGGAACGCGCCGGCCTTGCCGTGCGCCTCGTCGCCGGCAGCGAGGAGAACCTCAAGGTGACGACCGCCGAGGACCTCTTTCAAGCAGAGCGGCTTCTCGCCGCGCGGCAAGGCGACATCCGCACCGGGCAGGGCTTCGACGTCCACGCCTTCGGCCGCGGCGACCATGTCTGGCTCTGCGGCGTCAAGGTGCCGCATGAGCGGGCGCTGGTCGGCCATTCCGATGCCGACGTCGGCTTGCACGCGCTGACCGACGCGCTGCTGGGGGCGCTCGGCGCGGGCGATATCGGCGTGCATTTTCCGCCGAGCGAGGAGCGCTGGCGCGGCGCGCCGTCCCATCGCTTTCTCCGCCACGCCGCCGATCTCGTCGCCGCGGCGGGCGGCGCCGTCGCGCATGCCGACGTGACCCTGATCTGCGAGCGGCCGAAAATCGGGCCCCACCGCGACGCCATGGTGGCGCGCATCGCCGAGATCCTCGGCATCGACCGGCGCCGCGTCAGCGTCAAGGCGACGACCACCGAGAAGCTCGGATTCACCGGCCGCGGCGAAGGGATTGCGGCGCAAGCGGTGGCGACGGTGCGGCTGCCGCTCATATGACGGCGTCCGCCACCTCGGCCAGCGCCGCGACGACAGCAGCGGGATGGATCGCCACCTGGTTCGGCGTCGGCCGCCTGCCCTTGGCGCCGGGCACCTGGGGCTCGCTGGCGGCGCTGCCTTTCGCCTGGATCATCGCCTGGCTCTTCGGCGCGCGCGCGCTTCTCATCGCCGCGGCGCTGCTCTTCGTCATCGGCTGGTGGGCGGCGGGGCGCGTCTCGCACGCGAGCGGCGTCAAGGATGCGGGCTCGATCGTCGTCGACGAGGTCGTGGGGCAATGGCTTGCGCTCGTCGTGACCCCGCCCGACGCCGTCGCCTATCTCGCGGGCTTTGCCCTCTTCCGCCTCTTCGACATTATGAAGCCCTGGCCTGCGCGCTGGCTCGACCAGCATGTGCCGGGTGGGCTCGGGGTCATGGCCGACGATGTCGCCGCCGGATTCTATGCCGCCTTCGTCCTGTGGCTCATCCTGCTGATCCTGGGGAAGCCGCATTTCTGATCCCGCGCTCCATAGCCTCGCCGAGGCGGTGCTCGCCGCGTGCCGCGCGCGGCGGCTCACGCTCGCCACGGCGGAATCCTGTACCGGCGGCATGGTGGCGGCGACGCTCACCGATATCGCGGGTTCCTCCGACGTCGTCGAGCGCGGCTATGTCACCTATTCCAACGAGGCGAAGAGCGACCTTTTGTCGGTGCCGCCACCGCTCATCGCCCAGCACGGCGCGGTGAGTGCGGAGGTGGCGGAAGCGATGGTGCGGGGTGCCCTCGGCCGCGCCCCGGTCGACCTCGCCGTCGCCGTCACCGGCATCGCCGGCCCCGGCGGCGGCACGGCGGCGAAACCGGTCGGCCTCGTCTGGTTCGGCATCGGCCGGCGCGCCTCGGCCATCGCCACCGAGCATCACGTCTTCCCCGGCGACCGTGCTGCGGTGCGGCAGGAGGCGACGCGCCGCGCGCTGGAGCTGCTGCTTCAGGCGGCAGGTCCGTAGTAGGATGTCGCGAAAAGTACCGCAGGGAGGCAAGGCATGGCATTAACCCAGAGTTACGTGCACGGCGCCTCGGACGTGCCGCTGATCGGCGAGACGATCGGCGTTCATTTCGACAAGATCGCCGCGCGCTGGGGCGAGCGGGACGCGCTCGTCGTCCGCCACCAGAAGGTTCGCTGGAGCTATGCCGAGCTGAAGCGCCGGGTCGACGCCTTTGCCGCGGGGCTCTTGGCGCTGGGGCTTGCGCCCGGCGACCGGGTCGGCATCTGGTCGCCCAACAATGCCGAATGGGTGGTGACGCAGTTCGCCACCGCCAAGGCCGGGCTCATCCTCGTCAACATCAATCCCGCCTATCGCCTCTCCGAGCTCGACTACGCCTTGAACAAGGTCGGCTGCAAGGCGCTCGTCACCGCCGATCATTTCAAGACTTCAGACTATGTCGGCATGCTGGGCGAGCTCGCGCCGGAGATCGAGCGGAGCGCGCCGGGGCGGCTGCAGTCGAAGCGCTTGCCGTCGCTGGCCGCGCTCATCCGCATCGGCAGCGACGAGAAGCGGGGCTATTTCCGCTTCGAGGACGTAATGGATGCGGGCGGCGAGCGCCACCGCGCCGAGGTCGCGGCGCTGGCGCCCAAGCTGCAATTCGACGATCCCATCAACATCCAATTCACCAGCGGCACCACCGGCGCCCCCAAGGGCGCCACGCTGACGCATCACAACATCCTCAACAACGGCTTCTTCATCGGCGAGGCGCTGAAGCTCACCGAGAAGGACCGCGTCTGCATCCCCGTCCCGCTCTATCACTGCTTCGGCATGGTGCTGGGCAATCTCGCTTGCGTGACGCACGGCGCGGCGATGATCTATCCCTCCGAAGGCTTCGAGCCGCTGGCCTCGCTCGAGACAGTCGAGGCCGAGCGCTGCACCGCGCTCTATGGCGTTCCCACCATGTTCATCGCCGAGCTCGGCCATCCCGAGTTCAAGCGCTTCGATCTCGCGTCGCTCCGCACCGGCATCATGGCGGGCTCGCCCTGCCCTATCGAGGTGATGAAGCGCTGCGTTGCCGAGATGAACATGAGCGAGGTGACGATCGCCTATGGCATGACCGAGACGAGCCCGGTCAGCACGCAGACTTCGGCGGAGGATCCGCTGGAGCGCCGCGTCGCCACGGTGGGGCGCGTTCACCCGCATGTCGAAGTGAAGGTCGTCGACGTCGAAGGCCGCATCGTGCCGCCGGGCGTGCCGGGCGAGTTCTGCACGCGGGGCTACTCGGTGATGCTGGGCTATTGGGACGATCCCGAGCGCACCAACGAGGCGATCGATCGCGCCGGCTGGATGCATACGGGCGACCTCGCCACCATCGACGCCGAGGGTTATTGCAACATCGTCGGCCGCATCAAGGACATGGTGATCCGCGGCGGCGAGAACGTCTATCCCCGCGAGATCGAGGAGTTCCTCTTCCGCCATCCCAAGATCGAGGCGGTGCAAGTGGTGGGCCTCCCCGATGCCAAATACGGCGAGGAGCTCTGCGCCTGGATCAAGCTGAAGCCCGGCGAGAGCGCGACGGCCGAAGAGATCCAGGCCTTCTGCAAAGGCCAGATCGCGCATTACAAGATCCCGCGCTACATCAAATTCGTCGAGGCCTTCCCGATGACGGTGACGGGGAAGGTGCAGAAGTTCATGATGCGGGAGCACATGGTGAAGGAGCTCGGCCTCAGCGAGCAGAAGACGGCGTGACGAGCGCTAAACCGGTTTCATCGCTGCCTCGGTCGGCGCGGTGCCGTAGAGCGCGCGGGCGCGGGCTTCGAAAGCGGAGACCATGCGGCGCACGGCCTCGTTGAATAGCATCTCGATGACCTTCTGCAGCAAGCGCGAGCGGAATTCGAAATCGACGTAGAAGTCGATGAGGCATCCACCGTCGGCTTGGGCGATGAACTCCCAGTGGTTGTTGAGATAGCGCAGCGGGCCTTTGCTGTAGCTGACATCGATGCGGTTGGGGCGGTCGAGCACGACGCGCGAGGTGAAGCGCTCGCGCACCATGCGGAAGCCGATGAGAAGATCCGCGGTGATGGCGGTGGCGCTCCGCTCGCGCACGCGCGCCGCAAGGCACCAGGGCAGGAACTCGGGAT
>DATJAV010000057.1:0-2527 GCA_035515835.1 Allostellaceae bacterium | reverse complement strand
GCCGCGCGCCAGCGTCAATACGACGAGCTGCCGCGCCGACACCTATCTCTTCGTCGCCCATGATCTCACCACGGGCGGCATCCAGCTCAGCCATTCCTATGTGCGGACCGGCGATCTCAATCAATTCCAGTTCGCCACCTTCCTGACGCAACAGAGCCAGCCGACGGGAATGGGCGGCTTCGGACGGAAGTGGTACACCCCGCAGCGCTGCTACGAGGATTTCATCACGACAGCCGGGGCGGGCGACCACCCGCCGATGCGCGCCGTCTGGTGCGCCCGCGCCTATCGCGCCTTTCCCGGCCTCTATGACGTATCGCTCGCCGCCGTCACCGAGAATCGCGGCCGCGAGGCGCTGGTGTCGCGCCTCAGCCTGCAGGCGGTCCCTTACGAGGACGCCGTGGCGATCGCCCGGCGCTTTCTCGAGGCGGTGCAATGGACGCCGTGATCTGGGTCGAGATTCTGTCGCGGCACCGCGACGTGGCGAGCCGCCACCGCTGCGCCGGCACCGAGATCCGCATCGGCCGCGGCTACGACAATGACGTGATCGTCGACGATCCCTATGTCGCCGTGCAGCACCTGCGGCTCTTTCGCGACGAGGCGGGCCGGATCGTGGCCGAGGATATCGGCAGCGCCAACGGCCTTTTCCTCGACCGCGGCAAGGAGCGGCTGCGACGCGTCGTCGTCGACGGCGACCGGCTGATCCGCATCGGTCACACCTTCCTGCGCATCCGCGAGGCGAGCCATGGGGTGCCGCGCGAGCAGGTCTTTCAGCGCCGCAACCGCATCTGGCCGATCGCGCATGTTGCCTTGCTGGCGCTTCCCGCGCTCGCCATCACGGCAACCTCTCTCTGGCTCACCGATACCGGCGAGCCCCGGCTCTCCCACTACCTCGCGCCGCTGGTCGAGCTGACGGCTCTGGCGCTCCTTTGGGGCGGCATCTGGGCGATCCTCACGCGGATCTTCTCCGGCCAGGCGCGCTTCGCGCGCAATCTGCGGATCGGCATCGGCGGCTACCTCGCTCTCTCGCTCTATGGCTCATGGGCGCTATTTGCCGCCTTCGCCTTGAGTTGGCGCATTCCCATCGCCTTCCTTTACGTGGCGACGTGGTGCATCCTCGCCGCGGTCTCCTTCCTCAACCTGCGCACCGTGAGCCCCACGCGCCTCTGGCTCAAAGGCGGGATCGTGCTGGCGCTCCTCGCGCTCGCCGTCGCCACGCAGAGCGTCTACCTCTCGGAGGCGCGCGCCGATTTCGGCCAGCAGAGCTACCTGCGCCAGCTGCTGCCGCCGCGGCTCCGCTTGGCGCCGGCACAGACGGAAGACGCGTTCTTCGCCGATGTCGAGCAGCTCAAAAGCAGGCTCGATCAGGCGCGCGACAAGAACCCGGAGCACGGCCCTTAAAACGTCGTTTTTTGCGGCTTTTCCGCGCAAATTTTACGTAAAATCCCTTAAAACGCCGCGCGAGATTATCGATCGCTTAAAACGAAGTGGATAGACTGTCTCTCGACGAGGGGAAACGAGACACAGTTGTAGGACGACCGATGATCACCACCGTCAACCAGCCGCCCTCCCTGAGCCTCTTTGCCGGCGCCAGAGCCCGCATCGCCGCGCTGCCGCGCATCTGGCGCGCGCTCGCCGCCGCGGTCCTGCTCGCGCCCGTCGGCTATCAGGCGGTGCTGGCCCTCGAAACGCCGGGCCAATCGCTGCGCCGCGAGCTCGTCGCCGCTGCGGACGAGGCGGGAGCGCTGCCCTGGAACCGCTCGCCCGAGCAGGTTCGCCACGCCATTGGCCGCTACTTCGCCGACCACGCCGTCACGGTCGACTCGCGCCGCTTCCCCGTCGAGGTTCTGGTGGCGGTGCAAAACATCGACCGGACCACCTGCGCCGAGGCGAGCGAGGTGGCGCAGCGGATCGAGGGATCGGTGGTGGTGGCGCTCGACGGCTTCAGGTCGGCCGCCGATTGCGGCGATGAGAACCGGATGGTCTGGCACATCATGCCGTGACCGGCGCCGCCGGCCAGCCGCGCCGGCGCCGCAGGAGGTAGAGCGCAATGGCGCCGTTGAGCAGGTTCCAGGCAAGCCCGTTGGCGAAGGCGGCGTGATAAGAACCGGTGAGATCGAAGACTTCGCCCGACATCCAACCGCCCCACGCCATGCCGATGAGTGTCGCCAAGAGCACGACGCCGACGCGCCAGCCCGCCTCCTCCGGCGGAAAATATTCGCGGACGATGATGGCGTAGCTCGGCACGATACCGCCCTGGAAGAGACCGAAGAGGGCGGAGATGACGTAGAGCGAGGAGAGACCGTCGAAGCCCAGATAAAGCGCCAGCGCCACGCCTTGCAGCGCCGAGCCCAGCAGCAAGGTGCCAAGGCCGCCGATGGCGTCGGCAACGAAGCCCGAGCCGATGCGGCTGACCATGCCGAAGAACATCATGAGCGACAACATCGCGGCGCCGGGGCCGACGCCGTAGCCGAGATCGCCGCAATAGGCGATGAGATGCACCTGCGGCATCGACATCGCCGTGCAACAG
>DATJAV010000056.1:0-2413 GCA_035515835.1 Allostellaceae bacterium | reverse complement strand
CGCCTCGTCGAGCAGCGGCTTGTAGGCGACGATCCGGCCGGGCTCGAGGCCGCAGCTCGCCGACAGGATCACCTTCGGCTTGGCGTCATCGATCCGCGTCGCCAGCTCGCGCGCCGCGAAGCCGCCGAACACCACCGAATGGATCGCGCCGATGCGGGCGCAGGCGAGCATGGCGATCGCCGCCTCCGGCACCATCGGCATGTAGAGAATGACGCGGTCGCCTTTTTCGACGCCGAGGTCGCGCCGTGGATGAGCGGCGCATAGACGATATAGGAGTGGCCGACCACCCAGCCGATGTCGGAGGCGCACCACCAGATCTCGCCGGGGTTGACGCCGTAGAGATATTGCATCGACCATTTCAGCGCGACCATGTGGCCGCCGTTGTCGCGCACCACGCCCTTGGGGATGCCGGTGGTGCCCGAGGTGTAGAGGATGTAGAGCGGGTCGGTCGCGGCGACCGGCACGCATTCCGAGGTCTTGGCGTAGTTGACGGCGTGCTCCCAGACCTTGCGCCAGTCGTGGTCGCGGCCTTCGACCATCGTCGCTTCGCACTGCGGGCGTTGCAGGATGAGGCAGGCCTCCGGCTTATGCCTGGCGAGCTGGATCGCCTCGTCGAGCAGCGGCTTGTAGGGCACGACGCGCGCCGCCTCGATGCCGCATGAGGCCGAGAGGATGAGCTTCGGCTTGGCGTCGTCGATGCGCGTCGCCAGCTCCTTGGGCGCGAAGCCGCCGAACACCACCGAGTGCACCGCGCCGATGCGGGCGCAGGCGAGCATGGCGATGACCGCCTCCGGCACCATCGGCATGTAGAGGATGACGGTGTCGCCCTTTTTCACGCCGAAGTCGCGCAGCATGGCGCCGAGCAGCTGCACTTCAGAAAGCAGGCGGCCGTAGGTGAAGGTCTTGACCGTGTTGGTGACGGGGGAATCGTAGATCAGCGCCACCTGGTCGTTGCGCGTGGCGATGTGACGGTCGAGCGCGTTGTAGCAGGTGTTGCAGACGCCGCCGGTGAACCAGCGGCCGTAGATGCCCTGCGCGGGATCGAAGACTTTCTTCGGCGGCTCGTACCAGTCGATCTCGCGCGCCGCCTCGCCCCAGAAGCCTTGCGGATCGCGCTGCCAGCGCGCGTAGATGTCGTGATAGCGGCTGGTGCGGGCGTCCATGTGCTTCTCTCCCACGTCGGTCTTAGCCTCATCCTGAGGAGGCGCGTCAGCGCCGTCGGCCGGCGCTCCTCAGGATGAGGGTCTGATGCTGTTGGGCGCGATTGTGTCGCGTCGGCCATGCACAAACAAGACTGGCGGGCGCACGCGGCTTCCGCTTTGATCCGGCGCAATTTGCCGCCGCAAGCTCGCTTCCCTCTCCCCTTGTGGGAGAGGGTGGCGAGCATAGCGAATGCCTTCGGCATTCGCGTTCTTTACGTCAAGAACGGCCAGCGCCAAGCGCTGGCCTATGGCGACAGCGAAGGCGAGCCGGGTGAGGGCTCTGTGAATCAATGCGGGGCGCAGACCCCTCACCCGCCCTCGCTCGGCTATCGCCTCCGCTCCGGCACCCACTCCCCCAAGGGGAGAGGGAAAGCGAGAGCGTGGCACGCCAGTCAAAAAAACGAGTCGCATGTCCCTGTTCGCCAATCCGCTGTTTCTCACGGCCGCGATCATCGCCGTGATCTTCCTCGGCCTCTCCAAGGGCGGCTTCGTGGGCTTAGGCGTCACCGCGGTGCCGCTGTTGTCGCTGGTGGTGCCGGTGCCGCAGGCGGCCGCCATCCTGGTGCCGATCCTGCTCACGCAGGACGCGGTGTCGGTGTGGATCTATCATCGCGATTTTTCCGCCTGGAACCTGGCGGTGCTCATTCCCGGCGCGGCCGCCGGCGCCGCGCTGGCGACGCTGACCGCGGCGGCGGTATCGCAGGAGGAGGTCAAGCTCGCGGTCGGCATCATCGCGCTGCTGTTCGTGGCGAGCCGCGCCGCGGCGCCGTGGATCGAGCGGCATTTGCCGAAGCCGGGCATCGTCAGCGGGCTGGTCTGGGGCGCGGCGGGCGGCTTTGCCTCGACGCTGGCGAACGCCGGCTCGCCGCCCTACCAGATCCACATGCTGCCGCAGCGGCTGCCGAAGATGACCTTCGTCGGCACCACCGCGCTCTATTTCGCCTTCACCAATCTGCTCAAGGTGCCGGCCTACTACGCGCTCGGCTCGCTCACCTGGGAGAACGTGTCGATCGGCCTGGCGCTGGTGCCGCTCGCCGCCGCCACCAACATGCTCGGCGTCTATCTGGTGCGGCGCGTGTCGATGCAGGCCTTCTACCGCATCGCCTATGTGCTGATCCTGCTCATCGGTCTCGAACTGCTGCGCAGCGCCACCATGGCGCTGCTCTAAAGCGATTCCTTCCGACCGTCGTCCCCGCGAAAGCGGGGACCCA
>DATJAV010000055.1:0-2518 GCA_035515835.1 Allostellaceae bacterium | reverse complement strand
GCTCGTCGCGGCGCGGCTCCGCGATGTCGCATTGGCGCTATCGGCAGAGGCCGAAAAGCACCGCGACACGGTGATGGCCGGGCGCACGCACCTGCAGCACGCGCTCCCCGTGACCTTCGGCTACAAATGCGCGGTCTGGCTGGCGCCGCTCCTCGATCATCTCGAGCGTCTCGCCGAGGCCGGTCGGCGCGCGCTCACCCTCCAGTTTGGCGGCGCCGTCGGCACGCTGGCCTCGCTTGGCTCGGAGGGGCGCGCCGTGGCGCTGGGCCTCGCGCAAGAGCTGGGGCTCGCCGCGGCGGATGCACCCTGGCATGCAAGCCGCGAGCGCGTCGTCGAAGTGGCGAGCGTCTTGGGACTGGTCTGCGGCAGCCTGGCGAAGCTTGCCACCGACGTGATGCTGCTGATGCAGAGCGAGGTCGGCGAGGCGTTCGAGCCGCATAGCAGCGGCCGCGGTGGCTCCAGCACCATGCCGCAGAAGCGCAACCCCATATCCTGCGAATACGTCATCGCCGGGGCGCGCGGCGTCCACGCCCTGGTACCGCTGATGCTGCAGGCGCTGGCGCAAGACCATGAGCGCGCCACGGGTCCCTGGCAGAGCGAATGGCTGGCGATGCCGCAGATCTTCGTGCTGACGTCAGGGGTGCTCGACCATGCCGCGGCGATTGCCGAGGGTCTCACCGTCGATGCCGAGCAGATGCGCCGCGGGCTCACGCTCAATCACGGCCTTATCATGGCCGAGGCGGTGATGATGGCGCTGGCGTCGATGATCGGCCGCGACGCCGCGCATCATACGGTGCAGGACGCTTGCGATCGCGCGCTTGCCGAGCGTCGCCCGCTCATCGACGTGCTCGCCGAGGACGGCGCAGTCGCGACGCGCCTCGACCGCCGGGCGCTGGAGCGCCTGGTCGAGCCCGGCAATTATTTGGGGGAAGCGCGCGAGATCGTCGACCGCGTCGTGGCGCGGGCGCGACGGGAGCTCAGCCTTGTTGGGTCTGGCGGCGGTTGATGGCGCCGAGGATGCCCGGCATGGTCGGGCCGCGCTTCGTCAAGCGCGCGCGGCGGCGAGCCACGGCAGGCGCAGACGACGCGATCTTGGCGCGGGTGCCGGCATCGAGCGAATCGAAGGAGGTGCAGGCGTCCTCGAATGCCGTCTTGCTGCGCTCGCGCAGCAGCCGCTGCAGCCGCACCACCACCGGCGCATCGCGCCCGAGCTGGCGCACCGTCGCCGTCGCCAGCACGGCGACCGCCTTTGCGTCATCTTTGTTCAGCCAATCAGCCACGGCTCTCTCCTTTGACGCCACGACACTAGCGCCCGAGGGTTAAGAAAATCTGCATTGGATGCGAGGGAGAGGCTAACAGTATGTTAGGGTTAATGAGGTCTTAGGAACGTCGACGAGCATCGTCGCGGGCTTTCGACGGAGAGTGCGAGCCTCTATTTTAAATCAAGACGCCGCTACCATCGCGCGCAGAGCCGCGGCCAGCCAAGCGAGCGCGTCGGCCGACAGCCGCACGGAGCGGATGTCGAACACCGTAGCCGCCGTGCGCAGTTGCAGCTCGCTGCGGGGTGTGCCGCGCGTCGGTACGGGTTTGATATCGATGGCGGTGATCTCTCGCTTGGCATAGCGGCGTCGCAGCAATGGCATGCGGAAGAGCCATCTTCCAACGGTGACGTCGTCTGCGGTCTCGGCGATCTCGCGATGGGTGAGCGCAGTGACGACGCCTATGAGCGCGAATAGGCCCGAGGCGATCATGAACGGCAACGAGAATCCCGGTTTGGTCAGCGTGCGTGTCCACCATGGCGGGAAGAGCGGCATGAGCGCGGCCATCAGATAGTGGAGGCGATAGCCCGAGCGGGGCAGGATGATCGTTCGCTGCGGTGCCTCGCCCGATACGATGATGGCGCTGCCGGCGGGCGGGTCCGGGAAGAGCCGGCTCGTCGCAAGCGGCGCCGATCGTTCCTGGTCCGCCAGCGGCCGGTCGATGTCCGCCGGGGCAATGACGCGCTCGGTGGGACCGGTGCGATCGAGCACCGGGAGATTGAGACGCTTGGCGAAGTCGGCGAGGTGCCGATAGGCAAGGGTTTCGCTTCCGTCATTCGTGAGTGCGATTGTCGCGTCGTCGGCGAGGTGCAGCGAGATGATCCAGGTGACGATCTCGGCACCCTTGCTGCCGGGTTCGACCAGCACGTCGAGGGCCAAGGACTTGAACTCGCTGAGTGCGCCTTCTTTCGTCTCGAGCTTGGGCCAGAGGCCGCGGCGATAGCGGTACGAGCCGTCGAGGAGATCGAGGGTCAGCGTCTCACGCCGCAGCGAGAGAAAGAGCGCGATAAAAACGGCGATGCCTGCGGCGAGGGCGAGAAAGATCGATTGCGCCGGCGTCTTTGCTCCGGCGAGGGCGCCGGTGATGGGCCGCAACCAGAACAGCGAGAAGGCGGGCCACCACGGCCAGAGCGCGAAGGTCAGGCCGTCGGCGCCCGCGCGAGCGACCCGCATCGCCGCCTTGCGAACCCCCGGACGGC
>DATJAV010000054.1:0-8249 GCA_035515835.1 Allostellaceae bacterium | reverse complement strand
CGCCCCGCGCTGTGCTCGGCCCGCTCGCGTCCGGCATTGAGGATGAGCGTGCTTTGACTGCCGGTCGTGCGCGCTGCGCGACCCATTTTGTCGCGCCGCGCTCGCTTCTCCTTCGCTCGCTGGACCGCGAGCTCGGTTTGGCAATAGGCCTCGAGCGCCCGATCGAGCGCAGCATCGGCGCGCTCGCGCTCCGCTTCCCGCGCTTGGTGGAAGGCCGACCACCCGCCGCCGAAGACGACCACGCCGACGGGAGAGAGCTCGACGATCCGGTCCATCCGATCGAGCAGCGATCGATCGTGGCTGGCGACGATCGCGCCGCCGCGCCGGCGCGCGATAAGGTCGGCGATGAGCCGCCTGCCGTTCTCGTCGAGATTGTTCGTGGGCTCGTCGAGCAGCAGCAGATCGGCATCCTCCAGGATCAGCCGGGCGATGGCGACGCGCGTGCGCTCGCCGCCGCTGAGCGACGAAAACGCCCGATCGAGGCGCAGCGCCGGCAAACCGATATCGGCAAGCGCCGCATCGATCCGTGGCTCGAGCGACCAATCCGCGCTTGCGGCATCGTCGAGACCGCCCTCTCCGCCGTCCAGCCGCCGCAGCCGCGCGAGATCGGGCGTGACGCCCAAGGCGTCGGCGACCGACCGCACGGAGTCCGGCCACTCCTGTCTGAGCAGGCCCAGCGTCCCTGCGCGGGTCAACGTGCCGGCGGTCACGTCGCTTTCCCCTGCGATCACTCGCAACAGCGTGGACTTGCCCGCGCCGTTGCGGCCGACCAAGCCGGTTCGTTCGCGGCCGAACGAAAGCGTCAGATTGTGAAAAAGGGGACGGCCGTCAGGTGTGGCGGCCGCGATCGAATCGACTGTTAGAAACGCCGTCATGGGGCACCGGAACAAATTGGGCAACGCGGTCGATTGGCTGCTTCCGGTTGTCCACGGTGTCCTCCACGACTTGAATAGCGCCCGGCAATCTATCGGCAGGGCTTCGATGGTGCAACAGGCGACGCGCCCTTAGCCGGCCTTTTTTTGCGGGTTCTTCGGCGGCTGCGGGCTGTTGGCTGGGTTGGTATCGTACTTGGTTAACCGCGCGATGAGTCCGCTGCGCAGGAACGGCTGCAAATCCGCCTCTAGCGCGTCGGCGATCTCCTTGGCATAGACCTCGCGGTCCTCGACATAGAGCGTGAAGGATCTCAGATACTTTTCCTTCTTCGCCGGATTTTCGATCGTCGCCTTCGTCCACGCGTAAAGTGGATAGTTCTCGACGCCCTACTCCTCGGCGGCGGCGACATACTCGGCGAAGGCGTCGAACTGGTTTTTCATCTGGACGCGATGCTTGGCGAGCACATCGGCAAGCGCGCTCAGCGCCGGATCGCCGGGATTGCAGCGCGCCGCCTCTGCCAAGGTGGCGTCGTTGAGATCGAACCTGACTTGATATTGCCAAGGACGGGTCATCGTTGTCATTTCCTAGCCCTGGCGAAACCGCGTCAGCGTCAGCTCTTGTCGGCGGTGACGTTTATCGAGCATCTCGTCGTCGACCAGCTGCCTGTGAATTTCACCCCGGAGAACTGGCCCGTCATGTCGTAGGAGCCTAGTTTGCCCGTGAATTTGCCGTCGGGCGCGACCGTTCCGGCGACTCTTGCCTCCGCTCGTCCTTTGGATAATCCGCTGACGCGGCCATCGGCGACAGTCATCTCGATCTCGCCATTGAACGCCTGACATTCCTTGCCGCGGCCGTTGGTGCTGGATCCCCCGCCCCAGCTGCCTTTCCATTGGCCATCAAAGGGCCCTCCGGCATGGACGCTCCCGGTCTGCAGCACGGCCAAGGCGATGGCGACTGAAAGATAACGCATGTCGATTCCCCCAACGCTGATTGCGGCAACCTGCGTAGCTTAGCGCGAATCTCGTTTGTCGAGGACGGCACGTCTCGGGGCAAAGCGCCCTCGCGCCGACGATGCCCGACGCGGGTCTGTGCGCGCGGGCGCTTGCACCCCTCGGCCGTGCAACTCCCGCAACGCCCTGCCATTGGTTGGCGGACGGTGACCAAGAACCGGCATCAGCTACCCGCTGTTGCGCAGACCGGCGGCGATGCCGTTGATCGTGAGATGGATGCCCTGCACCACGCGCTCCTCGCTGGCCCCGGCGCGATGGCGCTCAAGCAGCTCGATCTGGATGTGGTTGAGCGCGTCGATATAAGGGAAGCGGTTGCGTATCGATCGCGCGAGCAGCGGGTTGTGCTCCAGCACCGCCTTCTGCTCCGTGATGGCCAGCAATGCCCGCAGCGACTCCTCCCACTCGGCGCGGAGCCGGGCGAAGATTGCCGCGCGCAGCGCCGGGTCCGAGACGAGCTCGGCGTAGCGCGACGCGATGGCGATATCGCTCTTCGCCAGCACCATGTCCATGTTCGACAGCATCGTCGTGAAGAAGGGCCAGTCGCGATACATGGCCTGGAGCGTCGCCAAGCCGTCGGGATGCGCCTTGATCCAAGCCTTGATCGCCGTGCCGAAGCCGTACCAGCCCGGCAGCATCAGGCGGCATTGCGACCAGCTGAACACCCAGGGGATCGCTCGCAGATCCTCGATGCGGGAGGAACCGGTGCGGGACGCAGGCCGGCTGCCGATGTTGAGGTTGGCGATCTCGCCGATGACGGTCGATTCGCGAAAATAGCGATCGAAGCCTTCGGTCTCGTAGACCAGGCCGCGGTATTCTCGGCAGGCGCAGGCGGAGAGCTCCTCCATCACGGCCAAATAATCGGCGCGGTTCCCGGGCCGGTGCGGGTCCAGCAGCGTCGCCTCCAGCGTCGCCGCCGCCAGCGTTTCCAAATTGCGCCGGCCGACGTCGGCGTTGGAATATTTGGCGGCGATCACCTCGCCCTGCTCGGTGATGCGGATCGCGCCCTGCACCGCGCCTGCGGGCTGCGCGAGTATCGCCTGATAGCTCGGCCCGCCGCCGCGTCCCACCGAGCCGCCGCGCCCGTGAAAGAGGCGGAGGACGATGCCGTGCCGGCAAAAGACTCGAATCAAGGCAAGCTCGGCCTTGTAGAGTTCCCAAGTCGAGGTCAGGTAGCCGCCGTCCTTGTTGCTGTCGGAGTATCCGAGCATGACTTCTTGCACATTTCCGCGTGAGGTCAGGAGCCGGCGATACGCGGGAAGGCCGAGCAGCTTCTCCATCGTGTCGCCGCATTTCTGCAGATCGTTGATCGTCTCGAAGAGCGGCACGATATCGACGTCGCACCGCGTCTCGAGCGGCCGCAAGAGACCCACTTCCTTCAGCAGAACCGCGACTTCGAGCACGTCGGAGACGCTGTCCGCCTTGGAGATGATGTAGTGGGGAACGCTGGCATTGCCGTATCGCCGGTGCCCGTCCGCTGCTGCCCGCAGAATGGCCAGTTCGGCCATGGTCTCTTCGGGATAGGGGAGATGGGGTGAGGCGAGGGGCCGGGGCGAGTTGATCTCCGCCAGCAGCAGCGCCACGCGGGCGCCCTCGCCAAGGGTGTGGTAATCCGCGCCCGACCGGACGGCGCCAAAGAGGGCGGCGATGACGCGCTCATGCACGTCCGAGTTCTGGCGCAAGTCGATGGGCGCGAGATGAAAGCCGAAGGCGTCGACGGCGCGCCGCAACAGGCGCAACGGGCCCTGCGCCAGGCTCGACGAGCCGTTCGCCGTCAGCGAGCGGGAGACCACGTCAAGATCCTCAAGCATCTCGGTTGGGCTCGAATAGGGCGGCGCTGCTCCGACCGCGGGCCGCGTCGGCTCGATCCCGGCGCGCGCGCGCGCGGCCGCGGCCAAGCGCGCATAGATGCCGGCGACGGCGCGCCGGTAGGGCTCGTCCTGACGCTGCGGCGCGCGATCGGGCGAGCGTTCGGCCAATTGCCGCACCGCGTCCGAGACGCGCACCATTCGCCCGTCGAGCGACAATTCGCCGCCCAGGCGGTGAACTTCCTCGAGATAGAAGCGGAAAGCGCGCTCGCTTTGGAGCCGCAGCGCTTCCCGCAAGACATCGGCCGTCACGAACGGGTTTCCGTCGCGGTCGCCGCCGATCCAGCTGCCGATGCGCAGGAAGCACGGCACGTCGATGCCCGCCCAATCCGGATCGATCTTCCCCAACTGGTCTTCGAGATCGGCGTAGAAGCGCGGCAGCTCGCGCAAAAACGTTTGGTCGTAATAGGCGAGGCCGTTCGCCACCTCGTCGAGGATCTTGAGTCGCGTCCCGCGCAGAATGCTGGTCTGCCAGAGCGTCAGAACCGCCCGGCGCAGCGCCTCGCGGTTCGCGGTCAGTTCCTCCGGCGTGAAGCGCACCCGGTCGCGCTCGTCGAGCAGCCGGGCGATCTCCAATTCGCGCTCGATTGAGCTCTGGCGGCGGATTTCCGTTGGATGTGCGGTCAGGACCGGGCTGGAGAGAGCGGATGCGAGAAAAGCTTGCAGCGTCTCTCGCGAGACCCGGGCATCCCGGGCGCGGCCCAGCGCATGCGCCATCGTGCCTTCGCGCGGCGCGGCATTGGCCATAGCATAGGCGCGGCTCCGCCGGATGTGATGCTGGTCCTCGGCGATGTTGGCGAGATGCGAGAAATAACTGAAGGCCCGAATGATGCGGATGGCCTGGTCATCCGGGAGTTGGCGGATGATCGTCTGAAGCTCGTGCCGCGCCGCCTCGTCGACGTCCCGGTGGAAGCGCAAGGCGGTCTGGCGCAGCCGCTCGATGACCTCGAAGACCTGATCGCCTTCCTGCGTCCGCACCGTCTCGCCGAGAATACGGCCGAGCAGCCGTATGTCGTAGCGCAGCGGCGCATCCTTGTCCGCGGTCTCGGTCGATACGTCCATTGCCTTGAGATTTTAGCGCCGTCATCCGCCACCGTCGACCGGAGTGACGATCTCGGGCGCGTTGCGCAGCCGCTGACTTCTTGCCATATGCCGTCCGAAGGAGATCGTCATGGACGTGAAGGCGCTCAAGGTAGAAGCGATGGAAGCCACCAACCGGTTCTTCGTTGAGCGCGGCGGCTTCCTTCCGAGCGAGGACAGCGAGGAGTGGGAAGAGGAGTACCGCCGACAATTCTCCTTGGCCAAGGAACGGTATGCGACCAAGGGTGCGGTCGGTGCAAGGGGAGAGGGCGGCACCCTCCCTGGTGAGGAGCGCAACGTCGAATGGCCGGAACTGACCGGTCCGGTCGGTCAGAGGCGCTGGGCCGCGGCGCTGCGCGACGAGCGGTTGAAACTGATTCGAAGCCACGACATCCGCGTCTGGGTGGCGCATGCCTGGACCGCTTCGCGGGATTGGATCGAGACGCGCGATTTGCCGCCCCCGGCGTTCCTGCGCCGGCTCGAAACCCAATATTCCGGCTACGTCCGGCAATCCGAGAAGCAGGCGAGGGAAGCGCGGGCGGAGCAGCAAGCTCGCGCTGCCGCAAGCGCGGACCTGCAGCACCGGGTTCAAGCGGCCGGCATCAGCGCGGCGGGCTTGATTGAGCTGATCGACCTCAGCGTGCGCGCGACCGTGGTGCCGCTCAAGCTGAAGCTCGCCGAGGTCGAGGCGGGCGGCCGCAAGTTGCGGATCTTCGAGACCGGCAAGCCCGGGATCTTGATGGTAATCGAGACCGCAGAGCCCGGCCGGACGGAATACGCCATCGAGCGCGACGAAGGGCTGGTCGCCGATCTCAAGCTGTTTGCCGAGAGCAACCGTGCTTGAGGAGGAGAGAACCGGCATGAAGAAGAGCGGGCCGCAGAAAAGCAAGTCTCCTTCTCAGCTGATAGACGCGAGGATCAAGGAGCTAGGCGACTGGCGGGGCGAGATGCTCGGCCGGCTCCGTACCATCGTCAAGGAAGCCGATCCCGATGTCGTCGAGGAGTGGAAGTGGAGAGGCGTGCCGGTGTGGTCGCACGACGGGTTGATCTGCACGGGCGAGACTTACAAGAACGCCGTGAAGATGACCTTCGCCAAAGGGGCGTCTCTCAAGGATCCCTCGGCCCTCTTCAACGCCAGTCTCGAGGGGAACGCGAGGCGTGCCATCGACTTCCATGAGGGCGAGAAGATAAACGAGGAGGCGTTGAAGACTCTCGTTCGCGCCGCCGTCACCCTGAACAAGTCCAAAGCGCAAAGCTAGTCTTCCGTCGGCCTTATCGGCGCTCACCACTGCGGCGACGGTTCTTTCGAGGCATGCCCGACAGCGACGGCGGCCCCGATTACGGCACCAGAAGGACTTTGCCAATATTGCGCCGCGCCTCGATATAAGCGTGGGCCGCCGCCGCCTCGGCAAAGGGGAAGGCGCGGTCGACCACAGGGTTGATCCTGCCCTCCGCCTGCCAGCGCAGGATGTCGCCGAGCCAGCGTCGTACCGTCGCCGCCTCGCCCCAGAGATGACCGAGATTGACGCCGAAGAGGCCGTGATTGGCGTTCATCAGAGCGAGCGGCGTGAGGCGGAGCCACGGCACTCCAGCGGCGGCGGTCAGCATCGGCAGCCAGCGCCCGGGGCGCGCGGCGGCCTCGGCGAAGCCGAACACGCCGAGCCGCCCCAGCGGCGCCAGGCACTCATAGCTCCGGCGCCAGGACCGTCCGCCATTGGCGTCGAGCGCGAGATCGACGCCGCGTCCTTCGGTCAGCGCCTTCACCCGGGCCACCAGATCCTCGGCACGGCCATCGACCAGCCGCGTCACGCCGCGGCTGCGCAGGAATTCGTGCTTGCCGGCCGAAGCGACGCCGATCACTTCGGCCCCGACGATGCGCGCCAGATCGATCGCCGCAAGCCCGACGCTGCCGCCGGCGGAATGGACGAGCACCGTCTCGCCCGCGCCCAGCCGGCCCATGGCAATGACGAGCTGATAGGCGGTGAGATACGTCAGCGGCAGCGCCGCGCCGTGCGCGGCATCGAGCCCGGGCGGGAGCGCAAACGCCTGGCCTTCGGGCACGGCGACATGGCTCGAATAGCCGCCGAAGCGCGTGAGCGACGCGACCTTCTGTCCGACAGCGAATTGCGTCACGCCGGGCCCGAGCGCGGCGACCTCGCCCGCGACCTCGTAGCCTACGACGCAAGGAGGCTTCGGCGCGTCGGGATAGACGCCGCGCCGCGCCATGATGTCGGCGAAATTGACCCCCGCCGCCGCGACTGCGATGAGCAACTCGCCAGCGCCGGGGCTCGGCACCTCTCCCTCGCGCAGCGCCAGCACATCGGGTGGTCCGTGCCGCGTGATCCAGACCTGTCGCATCATCAGCGAGTCCCCCTGTGTCGAGCGAGCGTCAGGAGATAGGCGTGCCGCGGCGCGCCAGCAGCGCCAATTCCGGCGACAAGCGGCCGAGCGGCTGCGCCGGCTCTGGCAAGCTGCAGGGCAGGAACGCGCCGCTGCCGTGGCTCGCTGTCAACGCGCCGTCGGCGACGACGATGCGGCCGCGGCTCAGCACGATCTCCGGCCATCCCGTCACCGTCCGCCCCTCATAGGGGGTGTAGCCCACCCGGTCGTGTAGCATCCCGGCGCTGATCGCAACCTCGCGCGTGGGATTCCAGAGAGCGAGATCGGCGTCGCTGCCGATGGCGATCGTTCCCTTGCGCGGATAAAGGCCGTAGATCTTGGCGTGGTTGGTCGCGGTCAAGGCGACGAACTGGTGCAGATCGATCCGCCCCTTGAGCACGCCCTCCGAAAAGAGCAGCGGCAGTCGCAGCTCGATGCCGGGGACCCCATTAGCGACTTCGGAGAAGCGCGTGGCGGCGCCCTTTGGCAGCTTGCCGCTCTCGTCGAAGCGATAGGGCGCGTGGTCGGAAGAGAACACCTGGAAGGTCCCGTTGCGCAGTCCCGCCCACACCGCCTGTTGCGCCTCGGCGTCGCGGGGCGGCGGGCTGCAGCAGAATTTCGCGCCCTCCAACCCCTGGCGATCGAGATCCTGCGCCGTCAGGAAGAGATATTGGGGACAAGTCTCGCCGTAGACGCGCAAGCCCCGCGTCTGTGCCGCGCGCACCGCGTTGATGGCGGAGGTCTCCGACATGTGCACGATCAGCAGCGGCACGTCGATCAGCTCGGAAAACCGCAGCGCGCGCTCGGTCGCCTCGGCCTCGGCGAGGCGCGGATGGCTCACAGCATGGAAGAGAGGCGCAGTATTCCCGCCCGCCAGCAGTTTTTCGGTCAGCCAGCGAATGATCTCGTGGTTCTCCGCATGCACCATCGCCATGGCGCCATGCTGGCGCGCCAGCGCCAAGACCGAGAGCAGCTGGTAGTCGTCGAGCCGCAAGCGCTCGTAGGTCATGTAGACCTTGAACGAGGTGTAGCCGTCCTGGAT
>DATJAV010000053.1:0-12402 GCA_035515835.1 Allostellaceae bacterium | reverse complement strand
AAGCAATAGCGCCATCCAAGAATGAGCCCGACGATGTAGGCGAGCGCATACCACCGCAGCGAGATTGGCCCGATCTGCCAACCGTCGATGGGGATCGCTGGGATGGTGAAGATATCCGGCCTTAGGGGAGGGAAAGGAATGGGGGCCATCGGCGGCGCTGCCCTCAGCGATATGGATCGGCGGCGGCGAGGTATGACACGACATAGCCGCGCACGCCATCCTCAAGTGATGTCGCGGGCTTGTCGTAGCCCGCCGCGCGCAGGCGATCCATGCGCGCCTCGGTGAAGTACTGGTACTTGTCGCGGATCTCGAGGGGTGTGTCGATGAAGTCGATCCGCGGCTCGCGGCCGAGCGCGCGGAAGACGGCGGCGGCGAGATCGGCGAAGCTCCGTGCCCGCCCGCTGCCGATGTTGAAGAGCCCGCTCACCTCCGGGTGATCGTAGAGCCAGAGCATCATCTGGAGGCAATCTCCGACATAGACGAAGTCGCGCTTCTGTCCGCCATCCGGCACCCCGGCGCGGTGCGAGCGGAAGAGCCGCGCGTTCTCGCCGGCGACGGCGCGCGGATAGACCTGCGCCACGACGCTCTTCATCGCCCCCTTGTGATACTCGTTGGGGCCGAAGACGTTGAAGAACTTCAAACCGGCCCATTGCGTCGGCCTTGCCGCGCCGGTCGCGACGAGGCGGGCGACGCGGCGGTCGAAGAGGTGCTTCGACCAGCCATAGGCGTTGAGCGGCCGGAGC
Organism: Allostellaceae bacterium; assembly: GCA_035515835.1. Classification (GTDB taxonomy): domain Bacteria; phylum Pseudomonadota; class Alphaproteobacteria; order ATCC43930; family CGMCC-115725; genus DAHUYF01. The sequence goes on along the minus strand of DATJAV010000053.1, from coordinate 11,659 downwards.
TTCGCCAGAGCCGCGACGCTCCCGTCGTCGTCGAAGCCGGCGCTGCCGTCGCCATAGGTCGCGGCCGAAGAGGCGTAGACGAGGCGCGTCTCGGTCGCCGCGCACCATTCCCAGAGCCGCTGCGAGAGCGTGAAGTTGGTGGCGGCGATGAGGTCGGCATCGGTCTCCGTGGTGGACGAGATCGCGCCCAAGTGAAAGACGATGCCGATCTCGCGGGCGTGCTCGTCGAGAAACGGGAGCAGCGCCTCCGGCGGTACCAAGGCGGCGATTTCGCGCTTGGCGATGTTGCGCCACTTGGCATCGTGGCCGAGCCGGTCGCAGATCGCGAGATCGCGCTCGCCCCGCTCCTCGAGCGCGGCGGCAAGATTGGAGCCGATGAACCCGGCACCGCCGGTGATGACGATCATGGCGTCTTATAAGCGGTCGAATTGGCCTTCGCCACTGCCCATATCTCGTGCTATGAGCCCCAGCGCAAAAGGAGACCGCGGATGGCGAATGACAACCGGCTGCTCGATGATCTCGCCCGCGTCGCGAGCAGTGCGCTCGGCACGCTGACGGGCGTGCGCGACGAGATCGAGAGCCGCATGCGCGATCAATTCGAGCGCATTTTGGGCCGCATGAATCTGGTGCGCCGGGAGGAGTTCGAAGCGGTTCAGGCAATGGCGGCCAAGGCGCGCGCCGAGCAGGAAGCGCTCGAGGCGCGCGTCGCGGCACTCGAGGCGCGGCTCGGCGGCAGCGCGTAGGCGCTCGCGGCGCGCACGCACGGGTCTCGGCACGACTTTGTGGATAACTCCGCCCTTGCGTCTCCATCGCAGCTTTGGCAGGCTACATCTTGTGGCCGTGGGGCGTCGCTCCCACTAAATGCCGAGAGGAGCGCGCCAAGCCCGTTCGCGGCCAGGAGGGCGCCGATGACCGCTTTGTCGCTCGAGACCGTTGCTTCCGGCGCCAATCCGATCGACCTCGTCGAAGAGATTGTCGAGGCCAACGAATGGGCGCATGACCGCGCCAGCGACGAGGAGCTGGTGGTGGAGATCGCCGGCCGCTGGTGCGGCTATCGGCTGCTTTTCGTCTGGCAGCGCGAGATCAACGCGCTTCATTTCACCTGCGCCTTCGAGATGAAAGTGCCGAAACCGCGGCGGATCGCGGTGTTCGAACTGCTGGCCGCGGTCAATGAGCGGCTCTGGCTCGGTCACTTCGATCTGACGCCGGAGGGTCAATCGCCCGCCTTCCGCCAAGGCGTGCTGCTGCGCGGCTCTACCGGCGCCAGCGTCGAGCAGATCGAAGATCTGGTCGACATCTCCGTCAGCGAGTGCGAGCGCTTCTTCCCCGCCTTCCAGCTCGTGGTCTGGGGCGGCAAGCCAGCCGAGGAAGCGATTGCCGCGGCGATGATCGATCCCATAGGCGAAGCGTGAGCAAGTCCTCGGCGCCGGCCATACCGGCGCTGCTTCTGGTCGGCTGCGGCAAGATGGGGGGAGCGCTGCTGAGCGGTTGGCTCGAGCGCGGCGTGGCGCGGCGCTACCTCGTGGTCGAGCCCATGCCCGGCGATCTGCCGATCCTGAAACGGCCGGAGGTCGAGCGGCTCGCCGCCCCCGAGGACATTCCGCTCGACTTCGAGACCGGCGTCATCGTGCTCGCGGTGAAGCCGCAGGTGATGCATGAGGCGCTGCTTCCTTACCGGCGCTTCGCCGGCAAGGGCACGCTCTTCCTCTCGATCGCTGCCGGCAAGACCTTGCGCTTCTTTGCGCGGCATCTCGGCGAGCGCGCCTCCGTCATCCGCGCCATGCCCAACACCCCGGCGGCGATCGGCCGCGGCATCGCGGTGGCCTGCCCCAATGCGGCGGCGGCCCCGGCGCAGCGCGCGCTGGCGGAGCGCCTCCTCGCCGCGGTCGGCGAGGTCGGCTGGGTCGAGGACGAAGCGCTCCTCGACGCGGTCACCGCCGTTTCCGGTAGCGGCCCAGCCTATGTCTTCCTGCTGATCGAGTGTCTGGCGCAAGCGGGCGTCGAGGCGGGGTTGCCGGTAGCGCTCGCCATGCGGTTGGCACGGGCGACCGTGGCAGGAGCGGGGGAGCTCGCGCGCCTTTCCGACGAAAGCGCGGCGGCGCTTCGGACGGCGGTCACCAGCCCCGGGGGGACGACCCGAGCCGCGCTCGACGTGCTCATGGGCAAGAACGGTCTCGACAAGCTCATCGGCCGAGCGGTCATGGCCGCCACGAAGCGCTCGCGCGAGTTGGCGGACTGACCTCGGCGGATCTAGCGCAAGCGCTTGGCGGTCTCTTATGCTGAGGCGCAGACGCCGACGGGAGAATGGTCATGGCACGGCGGGCGCCACGAAAGGCGGAAACCGGGACGAAGACCGAGGCGAGCGCCAAGGATCGCCTTGTCGATGCGGCCTTGGTCCTCGCCGAGCGGCAGGGCTGGCGGCGGACCGGGCTTGCCCAGATCGCCGCCGAGGCGGGGCTGTCGCTGGCCGAGACCTACGACGCCGCGCCCTCGAAGCTCGCTCTGCTGGCGGCCTTCCATCACCGCATCGACCGGGCAGCGCTTGCCCAGGCGGGCGACGTCGAGGCGCCGCCCCGCGATCGGCTCTTCGACGCGCTCATGCGGCGTTTCGATGCGCTGGCGCCGCACCGTCCGGCGCTCCGCGCCATCCTCCGCGACAGCCGCGGCGATCCCGCGCTGCTGTTGGGTGCCGCGGCGCTGGTTCATTCGATGTCGTGGATGCTCGAGGCCGCCGGCGTCCCCGCTTCGGGACTGCTCGGCCTCGTGCGCGCTCACCTGTTGGGCGGCCTCTATCTATGGGTGCTGCGGGTTTTTCTCGATGACGACAGCACCGATCTCGCGAAAACGATGGCGGCGCTTGACCGGCAGTTGCGGCGATCGGAGACCATTCTCGGGATCGGCGGCGGACGGGAGGCGCCGGCAGCGGCTGCCTGACTTTTTATCGCAATGCAATATTTTTTGGGCGAGTCCCTTGACTTCTCGGGTCGACACAGCCATATTGGCGTCATTGTGCAGCGCAACATAACCGGCTCCCACCCTGCGAAGGATCACGCATCATGACCACCAACGGCAAGACTTTCCTGGACATGGATGTCGGCAAAGCGTTTGCCGGCTTCACTTTTCCCGGCCTCGACATCGAATCCCTCGTCGCGGCGCAACGCAAGAACATCGAGGCCTTCACCCAGGCTAATCAATTGGCGGTTGAGGGCGCTCAAGCGGTCGCCCGGCGCCAGGTCGAGATTGCCCGTCAGGCGGTCGATGAGGCCTCGACCCTGCTCCGCGAGCTGACCACTCCGAGCGTCCCCGAAGAGCGGGTCGCCAAGCACGCCGAGCTCGCCAAACAGGCTTTCGAGAAGGGCGTCGCCAATGCCCGCGAGCTGGCCGAGCTGATCACCAAGGCCAACACCGAGGCGTTCAACGTGCTCAACAAGCGTGTCGCGGAAGGCTTCGAGGAGCTCCGCGAATTCGCCAAGCAGCGCGTCGCCCGCTAAGCACCGTCAGCGTCGCGCCCACACCCCCTGTGCGACGCCAAGAGGCCGCCCCCGGGCGGCCTCTCTTTGTTTTCTCGCTCCGTCAGCGCGGGAGGTGGAGCCGCACGCGCAGCCCGCCCTGCGGCGACTCCTCGAGCGTGAGGTCGCCGCCATGCCCCCGCGCCACGTCGCGGGCGACGGTGAGCCCGAGGCCGACGCCGCCGGTGGCGGGATTGCGCGACGGCTCCAAACGGAAGAACGGGCGGAAGACGTTCTCGCGCTCGGTCGGGGGAATGCCCGGTCCGTCGTCGTCGATGAGAATGTCGATGCCGTCCGCCACCGCCAGTGCCGTCACCCAGATGTGGCTGCCGTAGCGCCGCGCATTGCTCAAGAGATTGGCGATGCAGCGGCGCATGGCATCGGGCCTGAGCGGCAGCACATAGTCCTCGGGCAGCGCCAGCGAGAGGTCGGCGCCGTCGCGCCGCGCCGTCGCCGCCGCCTCTTCGACGAGGAGGACAAGGTCGGTATCGCGCGGCTGCTCCGGCCCTTCGCCTCGGGCGAAATCGAGGTAGCCTTGCACCATGCGCTCCATGATGGCGACGTCGTCCTTGATCTCCGCCACTTCCGGCCCTTCTTGGCCGAGGAACTCGAGCGCAAGGCGCATCCGCGTGAGGGGGGTGCGCAAATCATGCGACACCCCCGCCAGCATTTCGGTGCGTTGCGTGATCTGACGGCCGATGCGGTCGCGCATCTTGAGGAAGGCGGCCGCCGCCTGGCGCACCTCGGTTGCGCCTTCGAGCTTGAAGTTGGGCACGTCGCGTCCCTTGCCGAAGCTTTCCGCCGCCGCCGCGAGGCGCCGCACCGCCTTGATCTGGTTGCGCATGAAGAGCGATGCCACCGCCAGCAGCACCAAGGACGAGCCTGCCATCCACAGCACGAAAATATAGGTGGTGGGCGTGAACAGCCGCTGGCGCGGCACCTCAACGTGAAAGACGCCGTCGGGAACCGCGATCGCGATCAGGATGGAGTGCGGATCGCTGTCCGTGTCGAGCTGGAACGGGCGGTGCACGCGCTCCGTCATCGCGCCGGAGAGCGCCGCCTCGAGCCAGGTGTCAGCCGTCTCGTGCTTGCCGCCCGGCAGGTTCTCGCCGGGTTGGAATAGGAAGCGAAGGTCGGTGGCCTCGCCGACCCGGTAAACCCTCCGATCGGCCTCAGCGCGCGTGCGCACGTGGTCGCGCGCATCGAGGGCGAGAGCGATGTCGCTGGCGACATCGGTGGCGAGCCGGCGCTCGACCGTCGCCCAGTGCCGGTCGTAGAAGATCCACGTGGCCAAGAGCTGCGCCAGCACCAGCGGCAGGATGATGATGATGAGCGAGCGGCCGAAGAGCGAGCGCGGCAGCACGCGCTTGAACCAGCGCCGATGGCTGTCGGCGTGCGCCTCCACCGGCGGCGCCGCGGCGCCGACGAGGATCGGGCGGTCAGCCTGGCTTGAGGACATAGCCCACGCCCCGGACCGTCTGCAGGAAAAGCGGGAATTTGGGATCGCGCTCGAGCTTGCGACGGAGCCGCGTCACCTGAACGTCGACGGTGCGCACATTGCCGCTGAACTGCGCCTCCTCGGAGAGCGCCTCGCGCGTCACCGGCTCGCCCACCCGCCGCGCCAGCGCCAGCAAGAGCGCCAGCTCGGCTGCGGTCAGATGCACCGGCTCGTTGCCGCGGAAGAGCCCGCTCCGTGCGAGGTCCAGGCGGCAGGCACCGAAGCGAAGCTCTTTGCCGCCGGCCGTCGGCTGCGGCACGCGCTGCAGGATGTTGCGGATGCGCAGCACCAGCTCGCGCGGCTCGAAGGGCTTGGTGAGGTAGTCGTCGGCGCCGCTCTCGAGGCCGTTGATGCGGTCTTCGGGCTCGGCCATGGCGGTCAGCAGCAGAATCGGAATCCGGCTCTCCGTGCGGAGGCTGGCGGTGAGGCTGAGGCCGGTCTCGCCCGGCATCATGATGTCCAGCACCAAGAGGTCGAAGGCGATGCTGGCGAGCTTGGCGCGCGCCTCGGCGGCGTCGCCCGCGGTGGTCACGCGAAAGCCGTGATCGACGAGGTAGCGGCGCAGCAGATCGCGGAACCGGTCATCGTCATCGGCGACGAGAAGATGCGGCTCGGCTTGGTCCATGCTGAGCAATATAGCGCGCTCATCGCGCCGGCGCGCTGCGGTCGAAGCGGCGGCGGTCGGCGTCGCTGCTGATGATGCCGAGCATCACCTTGCGAAAGCCTTCGACCGCCGCAACCCCCGCCTCGCGATAGGCCTTGGCGATGCGCTGGCGCTGGTTTTCGGAGAGCTGGCGCTCGAGCTCGACGCCTTTCTCGGTCAGCTCGAGGAGCCGCTGGCGGCGGTCGCGGCTCCCGGGATTCTGCCGGATGAAGCCTTGCCGCACGAGCTGGCCCAAGACCCGGCTCAAACTCTGCTTGGTGATGCGCAGGATGCCCAACAGATCGCTGACGCTCATCTGCGGATGCCGGCCGACGAAATAGATGACGCGGTGATGGGCGCGGCCGAAGCCGTAACGCGCCAGCATGGCGTCGGGCTCGGCGGTGAAATCGCGATACGCATAATAAAGTAGCTCGATCCCTTGGCGGAGCTCGTCCTCACGAAGGAACAGCAGGTTGGCGGCGGCTTTTGCGTCAGACATGTTGACTTATTTTCGTCGAAACTGTTACACCGGCGAACCCGGCGGCGCCATAATGGACCACAAGGTGGGCGGAACGCCACCCGGGCCGCTGTGACGCAAGGGACGGGCATGGACACGACAATCTCTTGGAAAGAGCTGGGTTTCCGCTACCTCGACACCGGCGTCTTCGTGCGTGCCGATTTCCGGCACGGCGCCTGGTCGGCGCCGGCGCTGAGCACCGGGACGAGCATCAATCTCCACATCGCCGCCACTTGCCTCCACTACGGGCAGTCCTGTTTCGAGGGCCTCAAAGCCTTTCGCCAGATCGGCGGCCGCGTCGCCTGCTTCCGCGCCGACCAGCATGCGCGGCGCATGATGCTGTCGGCCGAGCGCCTCGCCATGGCGCCGGCTCCCGAAGGCCTTTTCCTCGAGGCGGTGCGGATGATCGTCGCCAAGAACGACGCCTATGTTCCGCCCTACGGCACCGGGGCCACGCTTTATGTTCGGCCGCTTCTCATCGGCACCAGCGCGGTGATCGGCGTTCATCCCAGCGAGGAATACGCTTTCATCGTCTTCGCCATGCCGGTCGGGCCTTACTACAAGGACGGCATGGTGCCGGTTCCCGCCTATGTGCAAGAGAATTACGACCGCGCCGCGCCGCACGGCGTCGGTCACGTCAAGGCCGCGGGCAACTACGCCGCCGGCCTCGTCGGCGACCGGGAGGTCAAGGAAAAGGGGTACCCTGTCTCGCTCTATCTCGATGCGGCGACGCACACCTTGATCGACGAGTTCGGCACCTCGAATTTCATCGGCATCACTCGCGACGGCCGCTATGTCACGCCGAAATCGGCGTCGATCCTGGAGAGCGTCACCAATGCCAGCCTGCGCACCATCGCCGTCGATCTCGGCCTTCGCGTCGAGCATCGGCCGGTGCGCTGGGACGAGATCGAAACCTTCGCTGAAATCGGCGCATGCGGCACGGCGGCGGTGATCACGCCGATCTCGTCGATCACGCGCGGCGACAAGACGCTGCGCTTCGGCGCCGAGGACCAGCCGGGCCCGACCCTGCAGCGGCTTTACGACGAAATCCAAGGGATCCAATACGGCAAAATCGCCGACCGTCACGGTTGGATGATGCCGATCTCGCCGTGATGGTCGCGCCAATCACCGAGCGTTCGCGTCGGGACCGACGCCGTGCGGTGAAAGCATAGGATTGTGTTTTCTCCGCGAAAGCGCGCGAAAGCAGCGGTCACCAACGTAATGCCAACCGAAGTTAACCGATACTCGCTCGAGCTCGCCGAAACGCGTCCGGCTTTTCCAGCTCTTTGGCGAACTCTTCCCATCGGTCGGCGAGCTTGAACAGCTTTTGCTGTCGCTCGGCATCGACCGCATGTTCCGCCACTTGCCGAAGCTCGGCAATGTGCCCTCTCCACTCCTCGGCCTCGGACATCTCTGCTCCCCTGCTTTTTTCGCTTTGGCGACGCGCAATTCTCCTGCTCCCACGCATTGTTGCGTGAGGGTCTGCGCCGTCGCGTCTGGGAAAAAGTCGCTTGGTGCCTAGAGGAAGCTTCAGGTTAATAACCTGCCCGCCGACGGGCAATCTCGCGTCGCAACATATCCACCGCAATGATTAACGGGGATATCTCGGTCGCTCAGCCGCGCCGGCCGAGCACGTCGGCGATGGTCTCGGCCAGCTGCACTTGGCGATAGGGCTTGCCGAGCACGGCGAAACCCTCGCTTGCCTCGCCTTCGGCAAGCGCCCCGGCATAGCCCGAGGTCAGCAGCACTTTGATGTCCTGGCGCAGCTGGCGCGCCTGCCGCGCCAGCTCGATGCCGTTCATGCCGCCGGGCATGGCGATGTCGGTGAAGAGGAGGTCGATGGGCTCGTCCCGGCGGAGGATGCCGAGCGCCTCGACCGCGTTGTGGGCGATGAGCGCGCGATAGCCCAGCGCGTTGACGCCGTCGCTTACCGTCTCGAGCACCGCCGGGTCGTCCTCGACCACGAGCACGGTCGCACCCTGTCCCGTCTCGGTCCGCGCGCCGGCGCGGGTCTCTGCACGCTGCGCCGCGGGAATCTCGACCGATGGCAGATAGAGGCTGACGATCGTTCCGTGGCCGAGTTCGCTCTCGACCGTGACATGGCCGCCCGACTGCTTGGCGAAGCCGTAGACCTGAGAGAGGCCGAGGCCCGAGCCCTTGCCGACCTCCTTGGTCGTGAAGAAGGGGTTGAAGGCTTGCGCCCGCACTTTGGCATCCATGCCGGCGCCGGTGTCGCTGACCGTAACCCTGACGTAGCGGCCGGGCGCCACCTCGATGTCGAGGCCGCCGCCATTGGCCGCCAGCATGACGTTGCGCGTCTCGATGATGATGCGCCCGCCTTGCGGGGTCGCGTCGCGGGCATTGACGACGAGATTGAGGACCGCGGACTGGAATTGCGCAGGGTCGATGCGACAGGGATCGATCTCGGGATCGAGCGACAGCAGGAATTCGAGGCTCTCGCCGACGGCACGCTGCATCAGCGTCTCGAACTCGCCGAGGAGCCGGTTCACATTGACGATCTCCGGCCGAAGCATCTGTCGGCGCGAGAATGCCAGGAGCTGCTGCGTGAGGCGCGCGCCGCGCTCGGCGGCCCGCATCGCGCCGGCGGCATATTTGCGCACCGCCTCGCTCGCGCCTTCGGCCTGAACGATCATCTCGAGACTGCCCATGATCGCAGTGAGGAGGTTGTTGAAGTCATGCGCCACGCCGCCCGTGAGCTGGCCCACCGCCTCCATCTTCTGCGCCTGGTGCAGCGAGGCCTCGGCTTGCTTGCGCCGCTGCGTCTCATCCTGCGCCTGCAGCAGCGCCTGGCGCGCGCGCTCAGTCCGGCGCAGCGCCACGATGGTGATGGCAATGAGAGCAAGCGTCGCCGGCACGCTGAAGACGAGCTGGTTCATCATCTTGTCCCACCAGCCGCCGATGATCGTGTCGTAATCCATGCCCACGGCGACGTAGACGGGATAATTGGCGAGCTTGCGATAGTGAAAGAGCCTGTCGCGGCCGTCGATGGCGGACGGCGTGGAGTAGCTGCCGGCCTCGGGGTTCGCCGCCGTCGAGCGGCGGAAACCGGTCTCCGGCGCCAGCACGACGTCGCGCTGCGGATCGGGATCGCGCGCGAGAACGACGCCGTCGGCGCGGATGATCGAGATCGCATAGTCGTGGCCGAAGCCCTCGGCGTAGAACTTCTGAAAATACTCCGGACGAATCGAGACGAAGATCATGTTGCCGTCGGGCGTATGCTCGGCGTTGGGCTTGTAGCGGGTCACCAAAAATTGCCGCTGGCCCGTCGGGTCGCCGCTGCTGAGCTCGCTGATGAAGAGATCGTCGGCATTGGCGCGATGCACCGGCAGGAAATCGTGATGCGTCGCCATGCCGGGGTGGTCGAGATTGGCGTTGGCGATGCGCAGGTCGGGCGCGATGAACCCCATCATCGCCACATGCGGCACGGACTGGGCCAGCCGCACCAAGTATTGGTGAACGGCAGCGGAGCTCTCGATCTGCTCCCAGCTGAGGTCGCCAAAGCGCTCGGCGATGCGGTCGAGGATGAGCTCGTTGGTCTCAAACACCTTGAGGGCGTGCTCATGCACCGCATCGGTGGTCCGGCTGAGCTGCCGGTCGGCTTCTTCCCGTGCCCAGCGGTAGTTGATCCAGCCGGTGCCGACAAACAGCAGGACCGGCAAGATGATCACCGCCCCGAGCAGCAGCCGCAGCGGCTTCAGCGTTCCCGCAAGACTCTGAACCGCCGTGTAAGCCACCGAGGTTGCGCCATGTTGCAACGGTCTGTACCGGCGCAATCATAAGCAACCGACCCAGCTCGGGCCAGGAAATCTGGTTCGGCCGCCGCAATCATTCCGTGTCGCGCTCGGCTGTCGACTCCCGCGGCGACCATGATTTAGCGTTTGCCGGCTGAAGGGAGTGCGGCCGCCCGTGAGCGATCTGGTGCAGGCAATCGCCGAGACGGCAGAGGAATTCGTCGAGCGTTGCCGCGACGGGCGGCTCGACTACTCCGAGGCGAGCCTCGCCATCGTCGACCACTTGCTGGCGGAGGCGCATGATCTCGGCGGCAACGCGCAGCAGATGGAGAGCCTCGCGCGCGGCGCGGGCTGCTACGTTCTCGAAGTCGGTCGTCGCGAATTCGGTGGCGCTTATTTCTGGCTCGAGCAGCGCGACCAGCCGGTTCTGGTGGTCGGCGAGCCCGCCTTTCACGTCGCCATGGTGACCTGGGACAAGACCCGCGGCCGGCTCGGCGGCGACGAGGCCGACAACATTTCTTATCTCTACGCCGGATTCCGCGCTGGCGCGCGCAAGGCCGAGCCGGGCAAGCGCATGCTCTACGTCTAGATCGCCGCTACTCCGAGGTCCAACGCTTCGCTGCCGCGTCGTCGCTCGCCTGGGCATCGACCCAGCGCGCGCCTTCAGGCGTCTCCTCGAGCTTCCAGAAGGGCGCCTTGGTCTTGAGCCAGTCGATGAGAAAGTGGCAGCTGGCGAAGGCCGCCTCGCGATGCGCCGATGCGGTGGCGACGAGGACGATGCGCTCGCCGGGCTCGAGCCGGCCGTAGCGATGGATGACGAGCACGGCGTCGAGCGGCCAACGCCGGCAGGCCTCGGCTTCGATCTCGGCGAGCTGGCGCTCGGTCATGCCGGGATAGTGCTCGAGCGTCATCGCGCCGACCGGCTCGCCGCCGGCGATATCGCGCACCAGGCCGACGAAGCTGGTGATGCCGCCGATCCCGGTCTTGCCGCGCGCCATGCGCTCGAGCTCGGCGCCGATGTCGAAATCTTCGCGCTGCACGCGGATCATGGGGTCACCCTCCCGTCACCGGCGGAAACAACGCCACTTCGTCGCCGGGTCGGATCGGGTGGTCCGGCGGGACATATTCCTGGTTCACCGCCACGCGCACGACGCGGCTGTCTTTCAGCGCCTCGGCAAAGCCTGGTCCTCGCCCCTTCAGCCACTCGAGCAACGCCGCCACCGTGGCGACGCCCCCCGGCAGGTCGACCCGTTCCTCGGCTATGCCGATCTTGGTGCGGAGCCAAGCGAAGTAGAGCAATTTCATAGAGGAGAGCTATGGCCTCCGGGCGCCGATTGCAACCGTCTTCAGATCGTGCTTCTCAGAGCCGCTTCCCTAGCCGGACGCGGCCGACGACGCGACCATCCTTGAGCGCGACGCGCGGCGACTCGACCTCGACGGCGAAGCCTTGCGCCGCGGCGAAGCGCAGCCCGCGCGCATTATGGGCGCAGACGATGGTCGAGAGGCGGCGGGCGCCGTTGTCGCGCGCCCAGCGCTCGAGCCGCTCCCAGAGGGCACGGCCGATGCCGGCGCCGTAATGCGCCTGGAGCAGGCTCAGGGTAAAAAAGCAATCGTGCTGCATGCGCAGCCCGGGCTCCTTCCAGATCGAGCCATAGCCGATGACCGCTTCGCCATCGGCGTCGCGCGCCAGCACCGCAAGCGCGAAGCGGTCCTGCTTTGGCTCTTCGGCCAGCGCCTTCG
>DATJAV010000052.1:0-3645 GCA_035515835.1 Allostellaceae bacterium | reverse complement strand
GGCGGCGGTAAAGACCGAGTGGACGAGACCGAGATCGTCAGCGGGGACGAGGACAGCCGGCAGCCGCGTCAGCGAAACTGGTGATTGCTTGCCGGCGGTGCGCTGCATTCGGTTGAGCCCCTTTCACATCCCTGAACATTGACGAGCGCTGTACCGTCCGCTCATGTCCCAACTTTGCCGCATCCTCGTTAAATGACGGTAAAATAGCCAGCGAGATCGCATGGGATACGGCTAAAACTTTAGCCAAATGCGACGCGCGAAAACCGCGACGCGAGCGTGGCCGGCGCGCGCGCCGGCCACTCTGAGCGGCTCGCGCTCCTGCGCTCTATTTCGGTTGCGGTACGATACGGATATAGGGCTTGGGCGCCTTCCAGCCTTGCGGATAGGTCTTCTTCGCCTCCTCGTCGGAGACCGAGCCGGAGATGATCACGTCCTCGCCGGGCTGCCAATTGACCGGCGTTGCCACCTTGTGCTTCGCCGTCAACTGGAGCGAATCGATGACGCGCAACACCTCGTCGAAATTGCGGCCCGTGGTCATGGGATAGACGATGATGAGCTTGATCTTCTTGTCGGGGCCGATGACGAAGACGTTGCGCACGGTGAGATTGTCGGCGGGCGTCCGCTTGCTGGCATCGCCCGAGGCCGCCGCGGGCAGCATGCCATAGAGCTTGGCGATCTTGAGATCGGAATCGCCGATCATCGGGTAGTTTGGCGCGTAGCCCTGAGTCTCCTTGATGTCTTGGGCCCAGCGGCTGTGGTCGGCCACGGCGTCGACGCTGAGGCCGATGATCTTGACGTTGCGCTTGTCGAACTCGCCCTTGAGCCGCGCCATATAGCCGAGCTCGGTGGTGCAGACCGGGGTGAAGTCCTTGGGATGCGAGAAGAGCACGCACCAGCTGTCGCCGATGAAGTCGTGAAAGCGAATGCGCCCTTGCGTCGTCTCGGTCTCGAAATCGGGCGCCGTCTCGCCAATCGCCAATGCCATGAGTTCCTCCTCTGGGGGTCGTATCGCCATCGCTCGCCGCTTCGGGCGGCCTTGGCGCCATTCTGGCGCAAGCCGCCCCCGGAGGGAACGCCTGCTCTCAGCCCGCCAAAGCCCGCTGGCGCGCGATCCAGGGATGGCCGTCCTCCGCCGGCTGATAGAAAAGATCGAGCTCGCGCAGCGCGCGCGGCCAATCCTCGGCAAGAGCGCGGTCGCCGACCTCGAAGGCATCGATGCCGCAGCGGCGCATGAAGAGCAGCTGGTCGCGCAGCACGTTGCCGGTGGCGCGGAGCTCGCCGCGGAAACCGAGCCTGGCTCGCAGCAGCCGCGCTTGCGAATAGGCCCGCCCGTCGGTGAAGCGGGGAAAGGCGAGCGTCACCAGATCGAAACTCGCGAGGTCATCCGCCAGCGCCAGCGGCGACGCGTCGTTGGGGAGCCGAAGGCCGAGCCGACCCGGTCGGCGCGATAGCGCCTCGCGCTCGGCCGTCCAGCGCCGCAACGACACGGTCGCCACCTGCCCATCCGGCAGCGATTCGGCGTCGTCGAGATGACGCCAAGGATCCTCGACGATGCGTCCGTCCTTAAGCAGGGGCATAGAGCGCTTCCTTGAAGGGCGCCAAGCCGACGCGGCGACAGGTCTCGGGAAAGAGCTCGCCCTGGCGGCGGAGACGCAGATACACCTCGATCAGCGCGTCGATCGCGCGCGTCACCTCGGCGCTCGGCACCGCGGGGCCGATGATGGCGCCCAAGGCGGCGTTCTCGTTGGCGCTGCCGCCGACCGTGATCTGGTAGAACTCTACGCCGTTCTTGTCGACGCCCAGAATGCCGATATGGCCGACATGGTGATGGCCGCAGGCGTTGATGCAGCCCGAGATCTTGATGTGCAGCTTCCCGATCTCGTGATCGCGGGCCGCCAAATGCCGGCTCAGCCGTTCGGCGATCGGGATCGAGCGGGCGTTCGCCAGGCTGCAATAATCGAGCCCGGGGCAAGCGATGATGTCGCTCGCGAGCCCGGCATTCGCCGTCGCGAGCCCGGCTTCGCCGAGTCGTCGCCAGAGCTCCGGCAGATCGCTCCGCCGCACATGCGGCAGCACCAGGTTCTGCTCGTAGGTCACGCGAATCTCGCCGTGGCTATAGGTCTCGGCAAGCTCGGCCAGAAGCTCCATCTGCGTCGCGCTGCAATCGCCCGGCGGGCGGCCCGGCGGCTTCAGCGAGACGGTGACGATGGCGTGGCCCGGCGCGCGGTGCGGCGCAGTGTTGCGCTCGACCCAACGCGCGAGCGCCGGCGTGGTCGCGAGCGCGAGGCCCAGCACTGCCTCGTCCTCGGCAGCGGGCGCGTCATAGGCGGGCGGCGCGAAATGCGCGGCGATCGCCGCGATCGTCTCATCCGGCAGCGTCAGCGGACTTTCGCTCATGGCGGCGAACTCGGTCTCGACGGCGTCGCGCATCTTCTCGATGCCCAAGGCCTGCACCAGGATCTTGATGCGCGACTTGTAGAGATTGTCGCGGCGACCGAAGGCGTTGTAGACGCGAAGGATCGCCTCGAGATAAGGCAGCAGCTGCGCCTCCGGCAGGAAAGGCCGGATGGTCTTGCCGATGATCGGCGTGCGGCCGAGGCCGCCGCCCACCAGCACCTCGAAGCCGACCTCGCCCGCCTCATTGCGGCGAATATAGAGGCCGATATCATGGACGCGCACCGCGGCGCGGTCCTCGGCGGCGCCCGAGACCGCGATCTTGAACTTGCGCGGCAGGAACGAGAATTCCGGATGCAAGGTCGACCACTGCCGGATGATCTCGCAATAGGGGCGTGGGTCCTCGATTTCGTCGGCGGCGACGCCGGCGAAGGGATCGGCGGTGGTGTTGCGGATGCAGTTGCCGCTGGTCTGGATGCTGTGCATCTCGATCTCGGCCAGCTCGGCCAAGATGTCCGGCGTCTCCTCGAGCTTGATCCAGTTGAACTGGATGTTCTGCCGCGTCGTGAAATGGCCGTAGCCGCGATCGTAGCGGCGCGCGATCCGCGCCAGGCGCCGCAGCTTCTCCGGCGACAAGGTGCCGTAAGGGATGGCGATGCGCAGCATATAGGCGTGGAGCTGCAGATAGAGCCCGTTCATGAGGCGCAACAGACGGAACTCGTCCTCGGAGAGCTGCCCGGCCAGGCGCCGGCGTACTTGGTCGCGATATTGCGCGACGCGTTCCTCGAGAAAGCGCCGGTCGAATTCGTCGTAGCGATACAAGAGCGATCTCCTTCTGTCTCAGAGCGCCGGCGCGGCCTGCACGGTCGGCCCGAAGGCGCGGATCTCCTCGCGCAAGCTCAGCGGATGGGGATGATGGTCGCGCAGCACCGCCTCGATGAGGTAGGGCGCGACCACGGGATGCGGCGGGACGCCGGCTTGCGCTTCGGCCAGCAGCGCGTCCGCCTCGGCGGCGGCGACGTGGCGCGCTTCGGCGACGACCGACGACCAGCGACCGTCCCCGGCGAAATAGACGGGAACGCCGTCGCGCAGACGATTGCCGGTGACGATGCGCCGCGTCTCAGGCGATGCGGCGGCGGGTGGGGTGGAAGTTTTCTGGGCATGCGCCATGGGCTTACCTCATTGTCCGGCGGCGAGGCGCGGGCGGATGACCGCGGCCGCCGACGTCGTTTCGGCCGGGAGCCAGCCCTG
>DATJAV010000051.1:0-3902 GCA_035515835.1 Allostellaceae bacterium | reverse complement strand
ACGCGCATGACGTTGAGCGAGAAGCTCGGGGTTTGCTGCACCAAGAACAAAAACCGCTTCTCGTCGATTTCCGCGACCGTGCAGTCGGTCACGGCGGTCACGGTGGCGCTTCTGGGCGCATGGTCGATGAGCGCCATCTCGCCGACGATGCCGCCGGCGGAGACTTGCTCATAGACGACATTGCCGTCGGCGATCCTGACATCGCCGGAGAGCACGGCATACATGCATCGAGCGATGTCGCCCTTCCGGAACAGCGTCTCGCCGGTCTTAAGCGCGATCACATTGCGCTCGCGGCCGAAGAGGCCGAGAAAATTCGGTTCACCGTCAGCCATGGTGCTTCCCTTCCCGCTCGCCAAGTTACGGTTCTATTGCGGCGGCGGCCACACAAAAATCAGGCGATGGGGCCGAGATAACCTCATCGTCAGCGCGCGAAGTCGACCGCCGTGGTATTGCCGCCGCTCAGCACGACGCCGGCGCGCTCGCCGGGCTCGGGCCGATAGCGGCCCGAGAGCAGCGCCGCCAGCGCGGCGGCGCCGCCGGGCTCGGCGACGATGCGGAGATCATCCCAGAGCCTTTGCTGCGCCGCGCGGATGGCGTCGTCCTCGACCAGCAGCACGCGCTCGACGAAGCGCTGCGCCAGCGGGAAGACCTGCTCGCCGATGCGGCGCGGCGCCAGCGAATCGGCGGCGATGCCGCCGGCCTCGGCATCGACCGGATGGCCCGCTGCAAGCGCGCGCGTCAGCGTCGGCGCCGCTTCGGGCTCGACGCCGATGACCTTGATGCGCCCGGCATACCAGGCGGCGATGCCGCCGATGAGCCCGCCGCCGCCCACCGCCACCAGCAGCGTGTCGAGGGATGCCTGCTGCTCGAGCTCGAGGCCGAGCGTCCCCTGCCCCAGCAGCGTCTCGCGCTGGTCGAAGGCGTGGATGGCGAGCGCTCCCGCTTGCGCTTGCCAGGCTTCACTCGCGGCGAGCGCGTCGGCATAGCGCTCGCCGGCAATGACGAGCTCGGCGCCGGCGGCGCGAATACGCGCAATCTTTGCCGGTGAGGAGATGCCCGGCACGAAGATGCGCGCTGGTATGCCCAGCCGTTGCGCGGCAAAGGCGACGGCGGCACCGTGATTGCCGCCCGAGGCCGCGACGACGCCCGATCTCGGCACCGGCCGCGTCAGCAGATTGGCAAACGCGCCCCGCGTCTTGAACGAGCCCGCATGCTGCATCAGCTCGAGCTTGAGCGCGAGCGCGCCCGCGACACCGAACTCGGTGCCAGCGACCTCGATCACCGGCGTGCGGCGGATGTGCGGCCGAATGACGGTCTCGATTTCGACGATCCGCTCGCGGGTCACGTCGCTCTCGCTCATCGCTTGCTCCTCGGGCTAGATTGAGACTAGCGAAAGGGAGGGAAGGGATGCGACCGAAAGCGCCGCGGGTGACGCCGCTCGAGAAGAGCGACTGGAATGCCGAGCAGCGCGAGCTGCTGGCGCCGATAGAGGCCGCGAACGGCCGGATCTACAACATCTTCAAGACGCTGGTGCGCCATCCCAAGCTCTTGAAGCGCTGGCTCCCGCTCGGCAATCATCTGCTCTTCAAATCGAGCCTCGCGCCGCGCGACCGCGAGCTGCTGATCCTGCGCACTGCTTGGCTTGCCCGCGCCGAATACGAATGGGGCCAGCATGTCGTGATCGCAGCGCGCGAAGGCTTGACCCCAGCCGAGATCGAGCGCGTGGCGGAGGGCCCCCGCGCTGCCGGCTGGGCCGCCGGCGATGCCGCTCTGCTGGCAGCCGCGGACGAGCTCTTCAACGATACCTGCCTCAGCGATGCCAGTTGGGCGGCGCTCTCGGAGCGCTACGCCACGGCCGAGATCATGGACATCGTCTTTACCGTCGGCGCTTACGCCATGCTGGCGATGGCCTTGAACAGCTTCGGCGTCGCCCTAGATCCGGGTCTCAAGGGCTTTGCCAGCGGGTAACCACGCCGCCCCTGTGACGAACGTCACACCTGGAAGCCAACAGAAGTTGGCACTCCCGGCCGCTCAGCTAGTGCCTTTAACTCGCTGATATCACAAGATAAAACCGCGATCAGCGAAGGTTACGGTGGGGTTCCGCCGGATTCGGCATGCCTGGCATACCGGGAATTAGGACCAGTTTAGTCCTTGAAAACCCCAGCCTCCGGGCCCATTTCTGGGAAGCCGCCGACGAGGGTTTGGCGGTCCTATCTCGATGCCAACCCCGCACCCGATCGCGAGGTCGTCTCCCGAGGGGAGCCGAGGAGGTGGACGCCGCCAGAAGCAGCGAGAGAGGCACGGGAGATAAAGACGATGAGCCGCAGACTCGATACGACACTTGTGCGCTTTGTCGAAGAGGCCAAGCGCTATCCGATGCTCAGCCCCGAGCGCGAGCAGGAGCTGGCTCATGCTTGGCGCGACCGGCGCGACCGGCCCGCCCTCACCCAGCTCGTCGGCAGCCATTTGCGCCTCGTCGTCAAGATCGCACGCGGTTTTACCGGCTATGGGCTGCCGCTTTCCGACCTCGTCGCCGAGGGCAATGTCGGCCTGATGCAGGCAGCCGAGAAATTCGATCCCAGCCGCGGCTTCCGTTTCGCCACCTACGCGATGTGGTGGATCCGGGCGTCCATCCAGGAATACATCCTGCATTCCTGGTCTCTGGTGAAGATGGGGACGACCGCTGCGCAAAAGAAGCTCTTTTTCAATCTGCGCCGGCTCAAGGGCCAGATGGACGAGCTGGAGCAGGGCGACCTGCTGCCGGAGACGGTGACCAAGATCGCCACCGAGCTCGACGTCTCCGAGTCCGAGGTCGTCGAGATGAACCGGCGATTGGCCGGTGCCGACAACTCGCTCAATGCCATGATGGGCTCGACCCCCGACAGCGACAGCGAATGGCTCGACATGCTGCCCGACGAGAGCCCGAGCCAGGAGACGCTGCTCGGCGAGCGCAAGGAATTGCAGCAACGCCGCGCGCTCCTCGATGTCGCCCTGAAGAAGCTTAATCCGCGCGAGCGCGACATCATCTTCGAGCGCCGCCTCAAGGACGAGCCCTCGACGCTCGAAGAGCTCTCGCACCGCTACGCCGTCTCGCGCGAGCGCATCCGCCAGATCGAGGTACGCGCCTTCGAGAAGCTGCAGCGCGCCATGCGCGAGCAGACGCGGCTCACGCGGCAGGACAACCGCGCGATCGCCGTTGCGTGAGGAAGCCGTCGCACTCAGCCGTCAGTTCAGGTAAGATAGTGTAGAAATCGCGGCCGGAGTCGAAAGCTCCGGCCGTTCTTGATAGCTGACGGGTGAGAGCTGAGAGCTACAACCGACCGCTCACCTCAACATCGCCACGCCCAACGCGATCGTCGCTACCGTCACCGGCGCGCCCACTTTGAAATAGGGCCAGAAGCCGATGGCGACGCCGTGCCAGCGCGCGCGCTGCACGACGATGATGTTGGCGATCGAGCCGAGGATGGTGAAATTGCCGGCGAGCGTCGCCGCCATGGCGAGCGTGAGCCAGGCGAGGCGCGGCTCGGCGAGACTCGGGACGAAGGGCTTCAGCACCAGCACCGCCGGCACGTTGCTGACGAGATTCGAGAGCACTGCCGCGACGGCCGCCAGCACCAGCGGCGAGTTCAGATGAAGCCGTCCCGCATATGCGATGGCTTCCGGGCCGAGCACCGCTTTCTCCATGCCGGCGACGACGATGAAGAGCCCGGCGAAGAGCAGCAGCAGCGACCAGTCGATCTCGCGATAGACGCGCTCGGGCTTGATGCGCCGCGTCACCAGCAGCAGCGCGCCGCCGACGATCGCCACCTTGGCGGGCGGCTGCCCCAGAAAGAAGAACAGCACCATGCCGAGCGCGACGACGAGCGACTTCGCCAGCATCGGGCCGTTCCACCGCACCCGCG
>DATJAV010000050.1:0-12521 GCA_035515835.1 Allostellaceae bacterium | reverse complement strand
CTTTGCCAGGCCATCGGCCCCTTGCCGCAGCAACGGACGATCTGGTGGACCTCGGGCTCCGAGCGCATCAAGCCGTGCCTCGTTATCGCGCCGGGGATGCCGCCGCCCGCTGCGTTCGCCTCCTTCCTCGATGGCCAGTGGGAGCAGCGAGGCTGGGTCGTGGAGCCTGAAGGAGAGGCCGAGCCTTGCGCCGCTCCGCCTGACTAGCGCGCTGATGGAGGCAGCCATGGCATGGTCGTGCGCTCACGCATTCCCCTATCGCAGGCTCCGATGCGCTCTCGCCGGCACGGTCTTTCTGTTCGCGTTTGCCGCGGAGGGCGCGCTCGCCCAGGGCACCGCGCCGGCGTCGCCCACGGCCGACGATCTCGCGATCGTCGATTGCCGCCTACCGGGTCGGGTGAGGAAGCTCGGCACCTCGATGGTGTATCAGATGGCGGGGAGCCTCATCCGTACCTCGGCGCGCGACTGTTCCATCAGGGGCGGCGAATACACCATCCTCGATCGGAGCCGCTACGCCGACGCGATCAAGCTCTGGCTGCCGCAAGCCCAGTCGGGAGACGTTGCGGCGCAAACCAATGTCGGCATTCTTTACGAGAAGCTGGTGCCGCCCGACTACGCTGCCGCCGCGGCCTGGTATGCGAAGGCGGCGGACGCGGGATACGGACCGGCGCAGACCGCGCTCGGGCATCTCTACGAATCCGGCCTTGGCGTGGCGAAGGATCCGGTGAAGGCCCTCAACCTCTACCGTCGCGCCGCAGGGCTGAGCGACAAGACCCTCGCCTTTGTGACATCGGCGCAGCCGGAGCAGGCCGGAAGCGGCAACCCCGCGGAGGATGAAAAATTGCGCCGGCTCCGCGACCAGCTGCAGAAGAAGCAGCGCGAGATCGACGAGCTGCGCCGCTCGCTGAAGCAGAAACAATCGAGCGATGTCCCGCCGCATGGGGCAAACTCCTCGAGCGAGGCGAACGGGGCGAGGAACGCTGCGGCCAAGGAGCGCCGCATCGCCGAGCTCGAGGCGCAGCTTCGCCAGCAGCGCTCGACCCTCGCCGGCGGCAGCCTTGCCGCTGTGCCGCCGCCCGCCATCGAGATCGTCTTCCCGGTCGCGACGCGCGGCGGCGACCGCATCAACGTTCGGCTCCGCGGCGCGACGGGAGACGAGGAGATCGTCGCGCGCGTCGCTTCACGGATCGGCGTCGAGAGCGTGACCGTCGCGACGGTGCCGGTGCCCCTCGACGACGCCAATCTCTTCGTCGTGCCTTCCGATCTCATCGCGCGCGGCAAGCCGACGCGGATCGAGGCTACGGATTTCCTGGGGCGCACGGCCTCGGTCGATCTCGAAGCCACGGCGGCGCAGAGCAGCGCCGTGTCCGGCGCGACCTCGTCTGAAGTGGGGGACGCGCTCAAGAGCTACTATGCGCTCATCATCGGCGACGACGACTTCAAGTTCTGGCCCAAGATCGACAATGCGATCAGCGATGCGCGGGCGATCGAACAAGAGCTCCGGGTACATTACGGCTTCAAGACGACGCTCCTCATCGATGCCTCGCGCGAGCAGATCCTGAGCGCCTTCAACGACCTGCGTCAGAAGCTTAGGCCCGACGACAACCTGCTCATCTACTACGCCGGACACGGCCAACTCGTCCGACAGCTCGACCGCGGCTATTGGATACCTGTCGACGCCGCGGTCAACAGCGACGCCGAATGGATATTGAACGAGCAGATCACCGACTATCTGCAGATCATCCCGGCCCGGCACATCATCCTCATCGCCGATTCCTGCTATGCGGGCGTGCTGACGCGGAGCTCGATCGAGCGCCCGAAGGCGGGTCTCGACCCGAACATCCGCCTCGACGTCCTGCGCGAGCTGAGCGCCAAGCGGGTTCGCACGGTGATGACCTCGGGTGGGATCCACCCGGTGATGGACTCAGGAAGCAAAAATCACTCGGTCTTCGCCGCGGCGCTGCTCGGCGTGCTGCACGAGAACGACGAGATCCTTGAAGGCAATCGTCTCTTCGACGCCGTGAGCCCGATCGTCGCCGCGCAATCCGCCCGCCTCGGACTGAAGCAGACGCCGACCTACCGGGCGATCGTTTTCGCCGGCCACGAGGGCGGCGACTTCCTTTTCATCCCGCGACTCAACTGACGCCGGGGAAGGAGATCACGTCTTGGGCAGCGTCTGCATGAGCCGGTAGGCGGCCGCGGCGTCGGCGCCGGGGCCAGCGTCGTCAAGCGCCTGGCGAAGCGCCGCCAGATAGGCGCCGGCCGGCTCGGTGCGCGGCCGCGGCGCGGCGAACAACGGCTGCCGCGTCGAGATCGCCAGGATCAGCTGCGTTCCGAAGGGCGGCGTGATCTTGAGAATCTGTCCGTTCGGCGCCGTCTCGCCCGGCGCCAGGCCGATCGCGATCTCGGCGCCCGCCGCCGCCGCGTTGTCGGGCTGGGGCGGCGCGGGCAGCAGGTGCAGCACCTCGCCGCTCGGATCGAGGTAGTCGACATAGAGAAACCCGGCGAACCGCCGGCTTTGCGCGACCTTGAGCATCAGCGGATCGCCGTCGTGGAAGATGAAATCGGGGCGATTGGCGCTGAGCCGCGGCCGGTCCGCGGGATCGGCGCCCTCGGAAATCGCGCGCGCGAGGCTCGCGCCCTCGCAGAGCGGCCAAGGCAGCACCTCGAGCGGGGCGCTGACTTCGGCGCGGCCGCCGAGCCCGGCCGCGCTCACGACACGCTGGGCGTCGGCCTTGGAGCCAACGACGCCGTCGACGGCGACGTGCAAACGGAAAAGCCGGTCCTGCGTCACGCTCGTCTCCAGATAGGAGCAGCTCAGCGCGGCAAAGTCCCGCTGCAGGTTGGCATGAATGAGCGGGAGATCGCTGCCGAACCGGCGCAGGAGAAATTCCGGATAAAGCGCATGCGCCAGCGCCGATAGCGCCAGCAGCGCCACCACGCCGGCAAGGGCCGCGAGCGCACGACGCCCTCCGCGGCGCGGGGCTCTGTCGCGGGAGGAACGGCGCCGCGCCGGCGCGCTTCGGTCGTCGGCCGGGTCTCCTTCGATGATCGCGCGCATGCTTTGCAGCCGATCCTCGGGCTTCGGCCGCAGCATCGCCGCGAGCTCGCCGCGCAGCTCCTCGGGGATGCGGTCGAGGTTGGGATCGGTCTGGCGCGCCTGATAGGCGGCGGTCGGCGAATCGCCCATGGCAAGCTTCCCGCCATAGCCGATGGCGCAGCTCGCGAGGACGAGGCCCAGCCCGTAGATATCCGAGCGGGCATCGATCGTCCCGCCATTCATACCTAATTGCTCGGGCGAGGCATAGCTGAGCTTGCCGGCGAAATCGCCGTCGATGACGGTCTTCTCGCCGGCGCCGCTGTGCTTGGCAATGCCGAAATCGATGATCTTCGCCTGGTCGATCCGGCCGCCGGGAAGGAGGACGTTGTCGGGCGAAAGATCCCGGTGAAAGACGCCTTTGTCGTGCACCGCGGCGAGCCCCGCCGCCAGGCGGTCGCGCAAGCGGCGGATTTCGCCGGTGGTCAGCCGACACTCGCTCAGCCAGCGGGCGAGCGACGGCCCGTCGACATACTCCATGACCAAATAACGCCGGCCGCGTTCGTCGAGAAAGAGCCCCTGATATTCGACGACGGCGTCGCTCTTGACCTTGCTCAAAGCCTTTGCCTCCTGGCTGAGCAGCTCGACGATCCGAGGATTGTCGGCAAGCTCCGAGCGAATGATCTTGATCGCATGCTCGGTGTCGAGAATGACGTGCCGGGCGCGGAAGACCGCGCCCATGCCGCCCATGGCCAGGAACGCGTCGATGCGATAGGTGTGGCTCAGGATTTCGCCGATGCGGATGCCCCAGTCGGTCGCGGCGCTGGTGGCGGCGTCGCCGGGCTCTGGGTTCGGCGGGCGCGTTGGGGGAGGGGGCGCTCGCGCGGCAATGCGCGTCCCGTCGGAATCGGCGGCGGCACCTTCGCCAGCAAGCGGCTGCGCCATAGGCGGGCGCTCCTCACCCATGGCCGTCGGCGGGATCGACGATCTGAACGGCTATGACAGTCACGTTGTCCGGCGCGCCCCGCTCGAGCGCGATCCGCACCAGCTCCTCGACCGAGGATGCGACCGGCAGCTTGAGGATGTCGGCGATCTCCGCATCCTCCAAGGTCTTCGTCAGGCCGTCGCTGCAGAGAAGGAAGACATCGTCCTTCTCGACCCGGTCATGGACGACGTCGAGGACGAGGCTCTCGTCGGCGCCGACGGCTCGGGTGATCACGTTGGCGCGGCGGTAGCTGCGCGCGTCGGCGGGATCGAGCACACCCTGGTCGACGAGCTCCTGAACCTCGCTGTGGTCGCGGCTGATCTGCCGCAGATTTCCGTCGCGCAGGCAATAGAGTCGGCTGTCGCCCGCCCAGACGCAGGCAAAGTATCCGCCGAAGAGAAGCAAGGCCACGACCGTGCTGGCGATGGCATCGCAGTTTCGCGCGGTCGCCTCCCGGCGCAGCGCGTCATTGACGGCGTTGAGGCGGTTGCGCACCTCCGACAGGAAGCCGCTCGCCGTCGTCGGCTCAGACACGCCGCCCAATGCCTCGACGATGAGCCCGCTTGCGCGATCGCCGGCATCGGCCCCGCCGACGCCGTCGGCGACGGCCCAGAGGCCGATCAGCGGCGCCGCGAAGAACGCGTCCTCGTTGAGCTTCCGCACTTTGCCGACATGCGTGATCGCGGCCGAGCGCCAGCGCTTCGGCGGCTCTGTCGCACGCTCGACGGCGGTGGGATTGCTGGTCTCTTCCATGTGCGGGGCGGCTGGGCCGAGCCTCACTCGGTCTTCGGGGCCGATCCCAGATTGACCACCTGAACCCGTCGATTGACAGCGCCGTCGGGATTAGCGGGATCGATCAATTGAGACTTGCCAAGGCCCAAGGTCTCGAGACGCTGCGGCGCGATCTTGAAGGTCGTCACCAGATAGGTCTTGACGGCATCGGCCCGCTCTCGCGACAGCTTGAGATTGCTCTCCACGCTGCCGATCGCATCGGTATGGCCGACGAGGCGGAAGCTGAATGGCCGAAGGTCGTCCGATTGCAGCGCCGCGCCCAAGCGATCGAGCAGATCGCGCGCCTCCGGCGTGAGCTCGGCCGAGCCGAACGCGAAATGCACCAGGAAGTCCATCGAGGGCAGCGCCGGCTGCGGCGCCGCGGCGGGGGTTGTCGGCGAGTCTTGCCCTCCTGATTCTCGCGTCGGTGGCGGCGTCTCGCTCGTCGGGTCTTCGGTGCTGATGCCGCGAAATTTCACCGGAGCATGGGGCGTCAGCCCCTCGATGATCTGCTCGGTCGTTGGTCCGCGCACCAACTCGGCGGCGCGCGCGGCGCTGCCGGCGAGGGCAGGTGCTCCGACAAGCAGAGCGACGGACAGAACCGCAAATATCCGGTGCATCACATCCTCCCCCACCGCCTCGGCCAGGCGCTAAGGAGCGAGCCCTGACGGATCCTAAGCTGCCTCCGCCGCGGAATCCAGGCTCGCGTTGCCGTCGCCCTTGCGCGCGGTCGCGAAATAGTGCGCGTCTCATCGAAGGGTTGGTGTGATGCCTGTCACCCTGCGGAACCTCCGGCCGCATCGCTTGCTTGCGGCCGGCGCGACAAAGTCGCATTCTGGGTCGATCGCGACTGCCTCTCGCCAGGGGTGTCCCCGCATGATGGACGACGCGGCAGACAATTATTACGCGCTCGCATCGGGCACGCGCCTCGATGAGTACAAGATCCTCTCGGTTCTCGGCCAAGGAAGCTTCGGCATCACCTACCTGGCCGAGGACGTCAATCTCGGGACGC
The DNA here is from genome assembly GCA_035515835.1 of Allostellaceae bacterium. Classification (GTDB taxonomy): domain Bacteria; phylum Pseudomonadota; class Alphaproteobacteria; order ATCC43930; family CGMCC-115725; genus DAHUYF01. Next base: position 6,716 of record DATJAV010000050.1, on the reverse strand, counting down.
GCGTCGCGCTCAAAGAATATCTTCCGAGCGATTGGGCGGTGCGCGACAGCACCAAGTCGGTCCGTCCGAAGAGCACGAGCGCGCGCGAAGGGTTCAAATGGGGCGTCGATGCGTTCCTCAAGGAAGCGCGCATTCTCGCCAGCGTCGAGCATCCGAACATCGTCAAGGTGCGTCGGTTCTTGCGCGCGAACGGGACCGCCTACATCGTCATGGATTTCGTGGAAGGCCGCCCTTTGGGAGATATTTTGGGGCAGGACTATCCCTCCGGCGGATTTCCGGGCCAGCGCCTCGAGCCGATGGTCGTCGCGCTTCTCGACGGTCTCGCCGCGGTGCATAAAGCGGGCGTCGTTCACCGCGACATCAAGCCCGCCAATATCCTGATCGCGCCCGACGACCGGCCGATCCTGATCGATTTTGGCGCCGCGCGAAATGTGCAGCGCACGCTGCGCAGCGGCATGACCGTCATCATGACCCCGGGCTACGCGCCGATCGAGCAGTATACCGAGGACGGCGAGCAGGGCGCTTGGAGCGACATTTATTCGCTGGGCGCCGTCGCCTACCGCGCGATTTCCGGGAAGGCGCCGATGGAGCCCTACAAGAGGATCAGCGGCGGCGTCCAACCGTCCGCATCGTCCCTTGGCGCGGGCAAATATTCCCCGGCGCTTTTGTCGGCGGTGGATTGGGCGATCAGCGTGCACCCGAAGGACCGACCGCAATCGGTTGCGGCGCTGACCGCCTCGCTGCGCAGCGACGATAGCGATGCAACGCGCGTCGTCGTCTCCAGCCATCATCGTCCGCTCCGCTCGGCGCCTGGCGGGATGCGCAAGATAGCGGTGATAGCCGCTGCTTTTATCGGCGTCGCGATCGCGGCGGTGGGGCTGGCGAAATACGGCTCCGCGCTCCTTCCGAACGCCGGCGTCGCGGAGCAAACGCAAGCCACGGCCGAAGCGGCAAAAGACGCCGCCGCAAGGAAAGCCGCCGCCGAGGCAGAGAAAGAAGCCGAGGCCGAGCGGCAAGAAGCGGCGCTGCGACGGGAAGAAGCCGCGCGACAACAAGCGGCTGAGAGTGCCGTAGCCGAGGCGGCGCGGCGGGTCGGTGTCGCCGTTGCGCAGCCCTTTGTCGCGGAAGCGGCGCGGCGGGAAGCGGCGAGCGCGGCCGCCGCCGAAGCGGTGCAGCAGGAGGCCCGGCTTGAAGGGGCGTTCGAGGCGGCGCGCGAGGAGGCTGCAAGAGCCGTGGTGACCGAAAAAGCACGGCGAGCGGCCGCGGCGAGCCTCGCCGAGCAGGAGGCGAAGGCCGCCGCCCAGCGGCGCGAGGCAGCCCGCAAGGCGGCGGAGAAGGAAAAAGAGGCCAAGCGGAGAGCCGCTCTCGCCGCCCGGCGGGAAGCCGAGCAGCGCGCCAGCAGCGCCTCACAGTCCGCACCGCCGAGCCAGCCAGCGCTAGCGCCGGCCCCGCCCTCGCCGGCGCCGAGCGCCCCGGCGCCGGCCGAGGACTATTGCCAGGGCCGCTCCATCTTCAGCTGCTGGCAGCAGCATCGCTGAGCGGTGCGGCAACCCGCGCGACCGCGAGAGAACCAGCGGGTCGGCGTCAACTGTTGGTGCATTTCGGGATGAGTTTGAGCTCGACCCTGCGGTCAAGGGCGTCGCTGGCGTCGTCCTTGCCGGTGCCGACAAGGTTCTCGCGCGAGCCCACGCCGTTGGCGATGACACGGTCGTGCAGAGCCGGCGCATCGGCTTCGAGGCGGGACTTCACATAATCGGCGCGCAAGAAGGAAAGGCGGTCGTTGAGCGCCGGCGAGCCGGTCGGGCTGGTATGGCCGGAGACCTCGATGCAGGCCGGGCTCGCCGCGCCCTGCTCGGCGATCTGCTGCAGCCACATGTCGTACTGGTTGCTCATCGCGACCTCGGGCGAGAAGCGCGCGCTATTGGGCTCGAAGAGGAATTTGACGGCGACGCGGTCGTTGCGAAAGCCATAGGCGACGAGGTTGTGAAAGGCCTCCGTGGCGCTGTCGCGGCGGCCGAGCTTGTAGTTGGCGAGATAGAGGCCGTTATAGACGCGCAGCTGGTCGCCGGCCGGGGTCTCGGCGGCGTTGCCGTAGAGACGCAGCGCGTCTTCGTATTTGCCGTGCTCATAGGCCTCGCCCGCCTCGCCGACGAGCGAGGCGCCGAGCAGCCCGTCGAGGAATTGCTTGTTGATGGGATCGCCGACCTTGCTGGCCTGGCAGGTGGCGATATAGGCCTTGGTGCTGGCATCGGGCGTCCAGACCGGGCTGTCGCGGAAGACCGCGGTTGGCGTCGCATCGACGTCCTCGACCCGGGCGCGCGCCACCGCCTTGGCGACGATCTTGCCGGTCTGGAGATCGCCTAGCACCAGGCAGAAGCGATAGGCCTCGCGCGGACCGGTCGGCTGGTTGTTGCTGGCGTTCACCGGCGTGAAGGTCCCCACCAGGACGAGCGGCGCCTGCTGCAGCGTGGCGGGCGAGAACGGCGCCACGGCAAAGCGCGGATAGTCGCTGTGCACCAGGCCGGCGATGCGCTCGCCGATGTCCTGCGTTGCCTTCGATTGATAGCCGATGACGCCGTCGACCAGCGGGTCGATCACCACGGTGCGGCCAGGCGGCGTCTCGAGCGGCAGCTTGGAGGCCGTGGTGAAGACGCCGTTGGCGGCGTTGAGCACCGCCTGGTCCATCGGCAGGATCGGCGGCAGGGGCGGTGGCGCTGCTGCAGCCTGCGGCGCCGGCGGCGCTGCACTTTGCGTCGGCGCCTGGGGCGCCGGGTGCGCGCAGCCGAAAAGCCAGAGGCTCGCGAGAGCCGCTGCCGTAACGCCGCGCCCCGCGGCAACGCGTTGTTGTGTTTTCGACGAGAAAACCCCGAGCTTATCGGCAATGCTCTTCGAGATAGGTGCGGTCTTCATTGGACAATGCCTCCCCTAGTTGCGAGTTCTCGACGATGCTCGCGCAGCGAGGATCGCGCACGCGAGCGGTACCATGGTCAAGCTCCAGTGTGATCGCGCGGCGGTCTCCTTGGCGCCCGAGCAGCAGCTGCAGCGTATTGGCTCCCGACTTCCGCGCCGCGTCGAGAGCGATGGTGAGGTCCTTGGCGCTCCGCACCGCGCGACGCGTTCCCGATTCGACAACCTCGACAATGACGTCGCCGGCGCGCACGCCTTTCGCGGCGGCCTCGCTCTTGCCCTCGATGCCGGTGACGACGACGCCCGAGGAAGCATCGGCAAGCCCATAGCGCTGGCTCAGCTCGGGGGTCAGGTTGGCGAGCGACAAACCCATAAACTTGGCGATGCCGACGGGCCGTCGACGACCCTCTTCCAGTTTGATGCGATTGGTGGCTTCCCGCTCGGGCTGCTTCTCCGGCTCCGTCGCATCAAGCGCGCTCTCGGTGTCGGGTCCACCCGCAACGCTCGGCGCGGGCGGCGCTGTTGAGCCGGGTTGAGGCCCGGCGTCCGCGGCCGGCGGCGCTTCGCTCGGCGTGGGCGGCGGCGTCGCACCGGGTTGAGGCGCGGCGCCCGCGCGCGGCGGCGCTTCGCTCCCCGCTGTCTCGCTGCGCGCAGGCGCCGCCTTGTCGATGCCGCTCGGCGGTGGTGCTTCCGCGGTCGCGTGCTCCTCCGCATTCTTCGCCCTTTCGGCACGCTCCTTTTCGGCCTCAGCCGCGGCTTGGCGCTCGGCTTCCGCCGCGGCTTGGCGCTCGGCTTCGGCGCGGGCGGCGGCGCGGCGCGCCTCGGCGGCCCCGCGCTCGCTGTCGCTTGCTGTCGCCTCCGGTCCTGCGCCCGATCCCGCGATTGGCGGCGCGGGCCGCACCATGACGAGATAGGTCGCCGCGCCGAGCAGCGCGACGAGGCCCAGCGTCAGCGCGATCCAGCGCAGAGCCCGCCCGGCGCGCGCGGGTCGCTCCGGCTCGGCGATGGCGAGCCGCTCGGCGCGGCTTGCGGTAAGCGGTGCCGGCTCGGGCGCGGTGGTCGCCGTTCCGCGCTGGATCAGCCGCGTCGCTTCCTCCGCCGGACGCGCGCCCGCCAGGCGCGTCGCTCCCGCGACATCGCCGCCGGTGCGCAGCACGGTGACGAGCGCCGCGGCGGTCTGCGGCCGGTCCTGCGGCTGCACGGCGAGCGCCCAATCGACGGCCGTCAGCAGCGCGGGCGGATACTTGCCGGCTCCGGCTGCGCTCGCCGGCTCCAAGGCTGCTCCCATGAGGCGCCGATAGGGCTCCTCGGGCGGGCGTCCGGCAATCGCACGGTAGGCAACGGCGCCGAGCGCGTAGATATCGGTGAACGGCCCCTGCCGATCGCCATCGGAATATTGCTCGATCGGCGCGTAGCCCGGCGTCATGATGACCGTCATGGCGCGCTGCAGCGAGCGCTGAAAGTTCCGCGCCGCGCCGAAATCGACCAGCATGGGATTGCCGCTGGGCTCGATCAGGATGTTGCCGGGCTTGAGGTCGCGATGAATGATGCCGGCCCGATGCAATGCGCCAAGCCCGTCGAGCAGCGCGCTCATCAGCCGCTCAAGCAGCGCCGCGGGGTAGCCGCCGGCGGGGAAGTCGTGATCGAGGATGTCGGCGAGACTGCGTCCGCCGATGAAATCCATGGCGATATAGGCGGTGCCGAAGGCGCGGAAGAAACGCCGCACTTTCACGATGTTGGGGTGCGAGACGAGCGCCAAGGTCCGCGCTTCCTTCAAGAATGCGTCCTTGCCGCGCTCGAGCGTGTCGCTGAGGCCGGCGCTTCGCGGCCGTACGGTCCGCGTGCTGTCGCGGAACGCGGTGTCTCCCGGCAGATACTCTTTGATCGCGACTTGGGTTCCGAGATTGGTGTCTTCGGCGAGATAGGTGAGGCCGAAGCTGCCGTGGCCGATCACGGAGACGATCTCGTACTCCTCGAGCCGCGTACCGGGGGGCAGGGAAAAATGCTGGTCCGCATTGTCAGCCAAGTCCGCCTCCGGCCGACGCGTTGAGCGAGGAGAGCCGACACTCTAAGTCATTCCGGCGGCGCTTGTCAGCCATCGGCGCACTTTTTCGACAGGCGACGACAAGCCCGGAACACCACCGCTGCGGACGTTTTGCCGCTTCGCCACGCCGGCGTGGTGCGCGCGCTGCGAGAGCGGCCGCCTTCTGGCCGGACGCTGCTGCCACTCTTTCCTTTCGCTGCATGACCGGTTTCCCCGCTCCATAACGAGCCGCAATGGGCGGCATGGAGAGTGTCAAACGACACACCTCGCTGCCGCATCATTCTGCTAAAGCGCTTTTTGGCCGGCCGGGGCGAGGTTGCTTCGGTTAGGATGGCTGCCGAAGAACACGCGCGGGGGAGGGATCGCGATGACTGACCCGTACGTCAATTTGATTGCGGAATACACCAGCGATGCCAAGAAAGCCGACGGCAAGTACAAGGATGGCGCGCTCAAGGCCATGACGGCAGCGGCCGTCCGCGTGCTTGGGGGCAGGGATGGCGCCGGCTTTCAGACGAAGAACAAGGGTCCCGGCTTTGCCTTCCGCCTCAAGGTCGAGGAAATCACGCTCGATCAGAAGACAACGAAATGCGTGGTGAGCGGCGCGATCGCCGGCTTCCCCAAGGCCTTCATGGTGTCGATCGGCCCCAATCCGACCGCGACCGCAACTGTTCAGGGCGGGGGCGACAGAGCGATTGCGGACTGCATCGATGCGGCTTCTGACGACTTGGTGTCGAGAAAGCTGATCCCAGGCGCTCGGGCGCGCTACAAGGCCCACGGCACCGACCCCTGATCGCGAAGGGACCGACCATGAACGATGGCGCTCCGCAAGCGATCGGCGACACACGTCACGCCTGGCTCCGGACGGCGCTTGGGGTCGATATCACCGCCCATCGCGCCGGTGTTGGCGCCGCCGCTGCAACCGCGCCGGTGACGCCATCGGCCGGCGCCCCAGGCGCGGCAGCCGCCACCGGCGACCCGTCGATGCCGCGCGATCTCGGGATGAGACCGAAGGGCGGCTTGCCGCGGCTGGATCAAGACGCGGCGGAAAGGATCGTTGGCACCGACACCGACGTGCCCCGCGATCAGGTCGAGCGCGCACTCAAAGACTTTCTCGAGAAGCTCGCCGCGGGACAGAAGGCCAAGATGCTCAAAGCGACGGGGAGGGCTCAGGTCGCGGAATTCACGCTGCGCAACGGCGTCGCGGGCGAGCCCTATGTGAGGAGCGGAGACGACAAGGACTACGCGCCCGACGATCTCGCGGCAAAAATCGCCGCCAACTTGCCTGACCGCATCCCCGCGGCGAACTTTGCCGCGTTCCGGAATTTGAAGCCGATCGAGGAGAAGAAGCCCGGATCCGTTACGGATCAGCTCCACGGCAAATATGTCGAAGAGCGCGACAGGCTGGTCAAAAAGCTACCGAAGTCGATCCAAGGCGCCGCGAGGAAGGCCATCGATGCCGCCGTCGAAAAAGGCCTATCCTTCGCTGCGGATCACGTCCTCCAAGGCGTTTCCGCCGATCTCAAGGACGAGGCGCAGAAATTCGTCGACGACTACACCAAGAAGATCACCGGCTCCGACGACGGGTCGAACTAGGCACCCGGTTCGAGGCGCTGTTGGGGGACGAGATCTAGGTCCTGTGGACATTTAGACATTTCACCGCAGCAAGACCACGGAGGCGGCGATTGCGACGAAGCCCATATATGAGACGGCCGTTTTATCGTAGCGCGTGGCGACGCGACGAAAATGCTTGATTTTGCTGATGAAG
>DATJAV010000049.1:0-2463 GCA_035515835.1 Allostellaceae bacterium | reverse complement strand
TCGGGCACGCGCACGTCGGTGAAGAACACCTCGTTGAAATGCGACTGGCCGGAGATCTGCTTGATCGGCCTGACCTCGATGCCTTTCGACTTCATGTCGAGGAAGAAGAAGGTGAGGCCCTTGTGCTTGGGCAGGTTGGGGTCGCTGCGCGTGACGATGATGCCGTAGTCGCTGTAATGCGCGCCCGAGGTCCAGATCTTCTGACCGTTGATCACCCACTCCTCGCCCTGCTTTTCGGCGCGCGTGCGCAGGCCGGCGAGGTCGGAGCCGCCGGCAGGCTCGGAGAAGAGCTGGCACCAGATCTCGTCGCCCCTAAGCGCCGGCGGCGCGAAGCGCTGGCGCTGCTCCGGCTTGCCCCAGGTGCACAGCGTCGGGATGCACATGCCGAGGCCGATCTCGAAGAAGCCGCGCGGCACGGCGTATTGCGCTTCTTCCTGGTTGTAGATGACCTGCTCGATGGGCGAGCCGCCACGTCCGCCCCATTCCTTGGGCCAAGTAATGCCGGCAAAGCCGGCTGCCGCTTTCTTCGCCTGCCACCCCTTGGCGCGCTCGAGCGCGCCGGGCGCGCTCTGGCTGCTGCGATAGCCCTCGGCGGTGCCGGGCTTGCGGCGCTCAGCATTGCCAGAAAGGAACTTGCGGACCTCGGCGCGAAACTCGGCTTCTTGTGGGGCGTCTTCGAAGTCCATGGCAGTCTCCAGCGTGCTATTTCAGCTGTCAGCCGTCAGTTCTCCGCTGAGGGCTGACGTTACGGCGTAATGCCTGTCGCGCCTTCGAGTTCGCCCGTGTTGCGCGCCTCGAGCGCGTCGATGAGCCGGTCCTTCCACTGCCGGAGCCCGCCCAGCGCCAGCGCCAGAACCTGGGCGCGGCGATAATAGAGATGGCAGTCGAAGGTCCAGGTGTAGCCCATGCCGCCATGGGTCTGGATGTTCTCCTTGGCGGCGAGCGAGAACGCCTCGCCGGCCGAGACGCGCGCCGCCGCCGCGGCGACGGCGAGCTCCGGTGCATCCTGCGACAAAGCCCAGGCGCCGTAATAGGCATTGGAGCGCGCAAGCTCGGTCGCGACATAGACGTCGGCGAGCTTGTGCTTGATGGCTTGGAAGGAGCCGATGGGACGGCCAAAGGCATAGCGCTCCATAGCGTAGGCCTTGGCCATGTCGAGCGCCGCTTGCGCGCCGCCGACTTGCTCGAAGGCGAAGAGCACCGCGGCGCGGTCGAAAAGCCGCTCGAGAAGCACCGCGCCCTCGCCGGCGCCGCCCAGCGGCTCCGCGACCGCACCGCTGAAGGTCACCCGCGCATAGGGCCGCGACGGATCGACGGTGGCGACGCGCTCGCGCGCCACACCGGCACCGCCGAGCTCCACCAGATAGAGCGATAGGCCCCCTGCGGCTTGCGCCGCCACCACGGCGAGATCCGCGACCTCGCCGTCGGGTACCGGCTGCTTGCTGCCGGTGAGGCGGCCTTGCGCGACGCTGGCGGCGAGGCGCCTCAGGTCGACGGCGTTGGGCCCTTCCGCGACCGCCAGCGTGCCGATGATCTCGCCGGCGGCAATCTTCGGCAAATAGCGCGATTTTTGCGCGGCGCTGCCGGCCATCAGGATCGCCTCGGCGGCAAGATAGGCCGAAGAGGCGAAGGGCACCGGCGCGAGGCTCGCGCCCAACTCTTCCGCCAGCACGCAAAGCCCGAGATGGCCAAGACCGGCGCCGCCGAATTCCTCGGGAATAGCGGCGCCGATCCAGCCCATTTTGGCGATTTCCGACCAGAGCTCCCGGTCGAAGCCTTCGCCGCCATCGAGGACGCGCCGCGCCGCTGCCAGTGCCTGGCGCTCGTTGAGGAAGCGTCGCGCCTCCTCGCGCAACTGCTTCAGCTCGTCGGAGAAGTCGAAGTTCATTACCCCACTCGCTGCGTCAGCGCGCCATCGACCACCAGATTGGCGCCGGTGATGAAGCTCGCGCGCGGACTGACGAGGAAGACGACGGCATTCGCCACTTCCTCGGGCGTTCCCATGCGGCCGGTGGGATTGCGGCCCATCGCCGCCTTGAAGAGCTCCGGCATCTGCTGCTCGCGCACGTTCCAGACGCCGCCCTTGAAGTAGATCGTGCCGGGCGAGACCGTATTGACGCGCACGTTCTTGCGCGCCCAGTTCTGTGCCAGCGATTTGGCGTATGGGAGGAGCGCCCCCTTCACCGCGTTGTAGGGGCGGGTCGGTCCCGAGACTTCGACGGATGCGACGCTGCCGATGATCACCACGGCGCCGGCGCCTGATTTCTCCAGCGCCGGCAGCGCCGCCTCGATGCCGCTGACCGTGCCCAAGACATCGATCTCGAAGCTCTTGCGCCAGCTCGCTTCGTCGGCGGCGACGGCCATGGCGCTGACATTGGCGATGAAGACATCGAGCCCGCCCAACGCGCTCGTCGCCTCGCCGACCCAGCCGCGGAACGCCCTGGTGTCAGCTACATCGACGGG
>DATJAV010000048.1:0-20481 GCA_035515835.1 Allostellaceae bacterium | reverse complement strand
CAGAACGGGCAGCACGGTCTCGGCCTTGGCGATGCCGATGACGTCTCGCAAATAGAAAAGGAGGAAAGTGAAGATCGACCAGACGCCCATATTGCCGGCGAGCCGCGTGATCAGCACCCAATAGAAATTGCCGTTGGCGCGGGGATCGAGATAGAAAGAGCGGAGGAAGTCGCCGAGCGCAAAGGGCGGCGCGACGGCAGTCGCCGGCGGCTCGCGCACGAAGCGGAGCGTGAGCGCGAGGCAAGCGAGATTGATGACGACGAGCATCGCCACGACCATCGCGGGGTGGCCGGGCGTGTAGGAGAGAGCGATCAGCAGATTGCCGCTGATCGAGCCGAAGACGCTCATCACGTTCATCCAGGCGCTGGCGGTGGCGCGCCCGGTTTCGGGGACGACATCGGGAATGAGCCCGGCATAAGGGCCGGCGGCCCAGTTCCACCAGAATTGCAGGTTGAGAAACGCCGCCGTGTAGAACAGCAGGCTGCTGCCCGGCCCGAACGGCACCAGCGCCAGCAGCGCCAGGCAAGTGCCGGCGATGCCGAGGACGAGGAAGGGGCGGCGCCTCCCATAAGGGCCCCGCGTGCGATCCGAGAGTGCTCCGGCGAGCGGCGCGATGAAGAGCGCCATGGCCGCGCCGGCGGCGACGACGCTGCCGCTCAAGCCTTCCTTTTGGCGGGCATCGGCACCAAGGATGGTCGCCACTTGATCGGGCACCAGGATGGGGATGACCGTCAGCCACTGCGCATAGAAGGCGAACCAGAGCAGCGAAAGGGAGACATGCTGGAGCAGCGACGGGCGCACCCAGGATCGGTAGGAGGGGCGCGACTCATCAAGCGGGCGGCGCGACGCGTCGAGCATGGAAGAACCATGCCCGCTCTTTGCCGGGGGTGGCAAGCTTCCTGACGCGGCGCGTCATCCGAAGCCGCGTTGGTCGGGTGGCGACGGTTCGGGGCTTCGGCGGTCGTCGCTCAGTGGTCGCGGCTGGCTTCGATGATGTGCAAGGTTTCGGCCTGCTCATTTATCTCTGTCGCCGCCTCATGGGGTGCGGCGACACGGCCCCTTGTTACGAAAAAGCCGATCGCTCCCAGAAAAAACGCCAGCGCCAAGCTGGCGAGGTTGACCATGTCGGTCTTGGACATCGCTTTTCCGTGCGCCAGCCACTCATAGGCGGGGCGCACCGTCTCGCCGAGCCCTTTGGTCAGGCTGAGAACCGCCAGCACCGCGAGTGCCGCGCTGATGATGGCGCCGTGCCACGCCCAGCGGCGCTCGCGGGCGGCTTCGCGTTTCTGGGCGGCCGCCGTCGCGTCTGCAGCGCGCTCCGCGGCGTAGCGCGAGAGACTTGCCTCGGCCTCGAACGCATCCTGCGCCGCCTTTCGCGAGAGCGCATCGAGCCCCAAGGATCGACTCAAGCAATCGGCGAAACGATTATGCATGGTGATGCCGCTGACCTGCGCCGGACGATAGCGCAGCCGGAGCGCCAGAAAACGGTCGCACAGCCAACGCAATTCATCCGCCTGCACCTCCTCGAACTGCGAGAAATCGATATCGACGGCGGCCTGCTGCGCGAGATCGAGGAGGGCCAGATGCTGATGGAAAAGCACCAGAACGATCGGGAGATAGGCGGTCCCATAAGCCGTTCCGAGCCAATTCGTGAGAAACTCCGGCGCGGCATCGCCCGTCTCACGCGTCTTCGCGTTGACGATGGTGGCGGCGCCTTCGAGGCTCGCCGCATGAAGCACGTCGACGAAGGGCTGGTAGAACTCCGTCCCGCCGCTCTCGGGTCGGGGCGCGTAGCCCGCGTTGTAACGTCGGCTCAGGCGGAAGGCGAGCTCGTGCCGGTCGCTCTCCGATAGCGGATCGGCCAACAGTGCCGTGCAGTAGGAATAGATCCGTCGCTCGCGACGGAGCCTGATGGCGCGATCGCCGAACAAGGGCTGGAGCAGATCCGAGAGGCGAAACTCTGCCGGCGGCTCATCCGGTAAGGGCGACCAGTGAAGACAGGGCGGTCGCGGTGGGCGCTCGTCCGACAGCACATGGACGGCCTCCGTCAAAAGCGGCGCGTCGAGCGCGCCGCCCGCCACCAAGACGAGCTTCACCTCGACGAGAAGGATCGCGACCTCGGTCGCGAAGGGAATGAGAGCGACCTCCTCGATGCGCAGCTCGAGCGCCGTCTTGGGATCGCGCTCGAGCCGTCGCAGCGAAGCGGGGCCGAGCGTCAACACCAGCCGCTGCGGATGCGGTCCGCCGGGATCCTCCGGACCCGGCCGATAGCGCCCGGCCAGCAAATGGCGGCCATATTCGCTCAGTTTGAGAGCGCCCGCCTTGGCGGGGATGACGGGCGCCGGCGCGGCGGCAAGGATCGCGGAGATCGACGGCTCGAGGTCATGCGAGATCGCGAAGGGAGCCCAGTCCCAGAGCTTGCGCTCGGCAAGGCTGCGCTTGCCCTTCGGGTCGAGGCGCGCCGGATCGATCCAGCGCGGCGCACCGGCCTGCCGCGCCAGGTCGGCAAAGCCGAGCGCCGGCAACCGCTTCACCTCATCGCCGACGACGGCGCGGCATTCGATGAAGAGCGCGATGCGGTGATCGTGAAGCCCTGCCCCGGGCGACGTCATGGTTATCCCCTCTTGCGGCCCCGCGGGGATGATGACATAGCGCGCGCGGAGGGTGAACTGTCGCTCACGACGAGCAGCGGCCGGGCACATCAGCCTCCGCTTGCCGTCGTCGATCACTGTTCATACCGATCGCTGCGATGATGCCGCCTTGCCCGAGCGGCTCGATGCTGTGACCGCGCGCCACGCCTGGCATTCCATTCGGCCCGCGCAACAGCTTCAGCCTTTCTCTCGTCGATTTGTTGGCCAGTCCTCGCATCTTTGCGGCGCTCGGTGCCTGAGGTAACCTCGGTCGGAAATTGAGGAGACCGCCCATGCCGTCATTGTCCGCGGAGACCGCCGTCCTCAAGGCCTATTGGCAGCCGGGTTGCACCAGTTGCCTGCGGATGAAGGAGTTCCTGACGAAGCACAGCGTGCCCTTCGTCTCGGTCAATGTGCTGGAGGACCACGAGGCCTTCGCCGAGCTCGGGACGCTGGGCATCCGCACGGTGCCGATCGTGCGGCGCGGCAGGGACTGGGCCAATGGCCAGGTGTTGCGCGACGTGGCTCGGGTCGCCGGCATTGCCTGGGGCGGCGCGCCGGTGCTGCCGGTGGCCGAGCTTGCGACGCGCCTCATCGCGGTTCAACAAGCGGCGCAACGGCTCTTCGCGCAGATCCCCGAGGAGGCGCTCGGCCGCATGCTGCCGCATCGGCCGCGCAGCTACGCCCAGCTCGCCTATCACATCTTCAACATCGCCGACGCGTTCTTGGAGCACGAAGTCGCGGGATTACCGCTCAAGGAAGGCGCCTATGGCCGCGTGCCGCCGCCGGAGATGGATAGCAAGGCGAAAATACTGGCCTATGGCCGGGACGTGCTGGAGCGATTCCGAGCCTGGTGGGAGAGGGTGGGGCGGACGACCGATTTCTCGCGCAAGGCCAAGGTCTATTACGGCGACGTGACGCTGCACGAGTATCTCGAGCGGACCACCTGGCATTCGGCGCAGCATTTCCGTCAGCTCATCATGGTGCTGGGCCTCTTGGACCTAGCCCCGACGGACCCGCCGAAGAGCGAAATCTTCGCCGGGCTGCCGATGCCCGACAAGGTCTGGGACGACGAGCGGCCGGCGGCCTGACCCGGCAATCCGCTAGCGGCGCGGGACCTCGGCGTCCTCATACCGGTCGTGATGCCGCACCCAGTCCGTGAGATTGTGCCGGGGACCGGTCTCGTTCCGACCCTTGGGCGTGAGGTCGAGCAAGTGATAGGTGCCGAGCAGCACCTCGCTGCCGCGCGCATAGGTCGAGTAGGTGTGGAAGATTTCGCCGGATTCGTCGCGGTAGAAGACGCTGTTGCCGGGCAGCTCGTCGATCCCGGCGTCGCAGAGCTCGTAGTTGTAGTAGACCTTGCCCTTGGCGAGCTCCTCGGGCCGGAACGAGACATGGAAGTCGTAGTTGAAATCGCTGCCGAAGGACGAGACCCATTTGAAGCGCCAGCCCATGCGCTTCTTGAAGGCCTCGATTTCCGGCAACGGAGCGCGCGACACCGCGACCACGCTGACGTCGTGGTGCTCGAGATGGACAAGGCTGCCGTCGATGTGATCGGCGCCGAAAGAGCAGCCGACGCAGCCCTCCTTCCAACCCGGCCCCAGCATGAAATGATCGACGACGAGCTGACTCCGGCCGGCAAAGAGATCGGCGAGCGTCTCCTTGCCGTGCGGTCCCTCGAAGACATAAGCCTTCTCGACCTTGACCCAGGGCAGATCGCGGCGCTCGCGGCTGAGCTCGTCGCGCGCCTTGGTGAGCGCCTTCTCCTTGGCCAGCAGCGCCTTCCGGGCGACGAGCCAGTCCTCGCGCGAGACGACGTTGTGCATTGTCATCGCTCATTCCTCCCTTTGCGTGGTCAGGCGACGTGCTGCTCGAGCTTGTCGAGCGCGCCCGTCCAGCCAGAGCGGTGACGGTCGCGCGCGGCTTCATCGAAGAATTGCTCATGCGTCAGGGTCAGTAGCGTGCCCTCGCCATCGCTCTTGAGCGCCACCGTCACCAGCGAGCGCCGCTCCGGCATGGTGCGCCAGGCCCAGGTGAAGGTGAGCTTGGCGTTGGGCACGACCTCGCGATAGACGCCGCTCACATCATGCTGCTCGCCGTCGGGCGTGCGAAAGACGATGCGGAAGCGGCCGCCGACGCGCGCATCGGCTTCGGCGCTGAGCGTCTCGGCGCGGTCCGGACCCCACCACGCCATCATGCTTTCCGGCTCCGTCCAGGCGCGGAAGACTTTCTCCGGCTGCGCCTTGAGACGGCGCTTGACGATGAGGCTGGGCTTGGCGGACATGCGTCTTGCTCCAGGAAAGCGGCGAGACGATCGAGTTGCTCCGACCAGAAGCGCTCATAGCGGTCGAGCCAGCGCACGGCGTCGGCGAGCGGCGCCGCGGTCAATCGGCAGGCGACGGTACGGCCGGTCTTGCGGCGTGCGACGAGACCCGCCGCCGCCAGCACGTCGAGATGCTTCATGATCGCCGGCAGCGACACCGGAAAGGGTCGCGCCAGCGCCGTGATGGAGAGATCCGGCCGCTCGCCGAGCTGCGCCAGGAGCGCGCGGCGCGTCGGATCGGCAAGCGCGGCGAAGGTGCGGTCAAGGCTGGGTGCGCCATACTTAACCATGGAGTTAAGTGTGTGGTCTGATGCGCCGCCTGTCAAGGGCCGCGAGGCCGGCGGTGGTTCGCTTGAAAATTCCGCAAAACCGGCCCATCTTCCAATCTCCGAAGCCGAGATGCCTGATATGGAAATGGCGTTCCATCGGAGGCGGTTCTCCCGAGGCCTGTTGGCCTGGTTGGCGGCGGGCACCTTGCTCTGGTGCTCGGAAGCAGTCGCGGCGCAATCGCCGTCGCAGGGAAGCGCGGTCGAGATCAGGGTCTCGTCTGCACGCTCAGCAGTCCTCGTCTCGGCATGCCGCCGCGAAGCCGAGCGGCACGCCGCTCCTCCGCGGGACCTGCATTCAATTCGCTGGGAGAGGGCGGCGCACCCTCAGGTAGCGGGCTCGCGAAGCGGGTCTCGCGTTATTGAGAGCGTCTCGCTCGCCGGCTGGGCACGCTCCGGCGACGATTGGGTTCCGATCACGGCACAGTGCAGGTTTGACAGCGATCGGCGAGGGGTCGCGTCGGTTGATTTGAGCCCGGTAGCGCCCGTCAAGGGAGGCCTCGATCTGTCGGAAATCTCGGCCTTGCCTCAACTCAGGACGCAGCCCGACGCAGCATTGCCGTCCGCCGCGGAGCCGCCTCCCCCGGCCGACGCACCCGACACGAGCGGTTCGTCGAAGATAGCGCCGATCTTCCAGCAGACGGCGCCCCCGGCGCCCTTTCTCAACAAAGACCAAGATTTTCTGCACGATCATCGCTTCGGCATCGAATTGCGGACGCCGTTCTAAGCCTGGCCCGTAGCGGCGGCGCCCTACTCGGCGGCGACGCGCGATTGTTTGGCGCGGCGCTGCGCCGGCGCCTTGTGATAGGCGCCGTCCTTCATGATCATGAGAATGTTGTCGCGGTCCTGGAAGAGCGTCACGTCCTTGACCGGATCGCCGTTGATCATGATGAGGTCGGCGAGGTAGCCCTCCTTGACGAGGCCGAGCTCGTTTCCCATGCCCATGATCTCGCCGCCATACTTGGTGGCCGCCATGAGCGTTTCGGCGGGCGTGTAGCCGAAGAGATTGATGAAATGCTCGAAGTCGCGCGCGTTGGTGCCGATCGGATTCCAGGCAAAGCCGTAATCGCCGCCCGGAAGCACGCGAATGCCGCGCTTGCGCATCTTCTTGTAGACCTCGCAGCTGCGTTCGAGCGAGGCGAACATCCCCATGCTCTCGGCGACCGCCTTGGTGATGCCCCAGGCCGAGGCCTCGTAGGCGGTGGTGTAGATGATGCCGATCGCCGGAGCGACGAAGACGTCGTTCTTCTTGGCCTCGAGCATGTCGAGGGCTTCTTCATCGGCGAAGTCACAGTGATAGATGACGCGGAAGTCGTGGCGGAGTGCCATCTTGATGGCCGCGGTCGCGCGCGCGTGGCAGGCAAGCCATACGCCCCACTCCTTCGCCTGGTCCGCCGCGGCACCCACTTCTTCGTTGGTGTAGGCGAGCGCTTCGGAGAAGTGCGGCCGGACGAAATTGTCGCCCGAGATGTTGATTTTGATGGTGTCGACGCCCTCGCGAATCATCATGCGAACGGCGCGCCGCACCTCGACGGGACCGTCGGCGATGATCTCGATGCCGGTGTGGTGCATGTGGATCTGGCGCTCGTCTCCGAGCCCGCCTGTCGCGGTGATCTCCGGCGATGCCGCCTTCATCCGCGGTCCCGGCAACCGCCCCGCATTGATCTCGTTGCGCAGCACGATGTCGAGCCGCGGCTTCGAGGATGCCGCCGAATAGGCGCTCGTGAA
This sequence comes from Allostellaceae bacterium, assembly GCA_035515835.1. Classification (GTDB taxonomy): domain Bacteria; phylum Pseudomonadota; class Alphaproteobacteria; order ATCC43930; family CGMCC-115725; genus DAHUYF01. The sequence continues at coordinate 13,474 of DATJAV010000048.1, read as the reverse complement.
GCCGCAATCGAGAAGGAGCTTGGCGTTGTAGGCGGTGATCAGCATATGCTCTTCCGTGGGCACATTGCCGATGTCGCGCAACGCGGCGCAGTTCGTGTAGGAAATATGCGCATGCCCCTCCGTCAGTCCCGGCATCAGCGTCGCGCCGTCGCCGTCGACCACGTCGTCGGCTTGGCTCCGGTCGATCTGGTCCTTCCCCGTCGCAACGGCCTTGATGCGGTTGCCTTGCACCAGGACTTCGCCCGGATAGGACCTTCCGCCGCTGCCGTCGAAGATCGAGACATTGGTGAAGAGAGTGCGCGACATAGGCCTCCTCCCATCGAGATTGCGCAGAGGATCGGGTCGTCGCGCGCCCAGCGGACCGCGACCCTGTCGGGCGGGACGGCCGTTCGTCAGTCGATTTGCCTCTTAGTATGAGCCCTGCGGGCGGCGGAGTGAAGGGGAGAGTGAGCCGCTCGCAAGGCGCGACGAGACCCGAGAAACCGACAGTTCCATGGCGCATGTCGAGATGAACGCGCACGACGACAATGAGAGGGGCCGCGCGGCGGCCGCCGATACAAGCCAACGACACTCCTTGCGCATCTGCCGCACCTGCCCCCGCTATGAGCGCTTGCCGCCACCCGGGCAAAAGACCGACGGTCTTCTCCTCGTCGATGGCGTTCGCGCGCTCGCCGGCGCGTCGTCGCTCGCCGCGCACTTCACCATTCTCGGCGTCCATTGCCTGGGCGGTTGCCCGGCCCCGTGCAACGCCGTTCTCGCCGCAAACGGCAAAGCCAGCCTGCGATTCCACCGCTTGAGCCCGGCCGACGCCCCGTCGATCGTTGAGGTCGCCGCGCTCTATTATCGTGCGTCGAGCGGGGAATGCTCGCTGCCTCCGGCGCTCCGCGCGAGGCTCGCCGCAGTCATTCGGCCTTTGACTGGAACTCCTCCTTGGGCGGCAGAGTGACTGAGCCTAGGTCTGGTCCAGCGCGCTCGCTCGGGGCTTGCTGTTGCCCTATAGTCCTTTCTGTTGGCTCTCGGATCGCGTCCTCCCTCACCGCCCGAGGCGCGAGGGAGGCGGCAGGATCGCCGCATGGAGGCGGCCATGAAAGTCGAGCTTCTTTACGGCAAAGGGACGATCGCCGCCTCGGTGCCTCCGGGTTGCCACGAGACGTTGATCCGAAAGCAGGGCCGCACGGCATTGCGCGACCCGCACTCGGCGGTCGCCGAGGCCTTGGCCCGGCCGATCGGCGCGCCGCCCCTGGCGGACTACGCGCGCGGCAAACAAAGCGCCTGCATCCTGATCTGCGATATTACGCGGCCGGTACCCAACCACCTGTTCCTGCGCCCCATGATCGAGCAACTCATCGGCGCCGGCATCGCGCCGGAGGCGATTACCGTGCTGGTCGCCACTGGCCTGCACCGACCCAACGAGGGCGAGGAGCTCGCGCGCGTCGTCGGTGATCGCTGGGTCCTCGGCAAGGTGCGCGTGGTCAATCATTTCGCCCGCGACGATGCCGCCCATGTCGATTTGGGTCATACCAAGGGGCGGGGTGTGCCGGTCAAGCTCGATCGCCGCTTCGTCGCGGCCGATGTCCGCATCGCCACCGGCCTGGTCGAGCCGCATTTCATGGCGGGCTATTCCGGCGGACGCAAGGTGGTCGCCCCGGGCGTCGCTCATGCCGACACCATCCGGACGTTTCACTCCGCGGCATTCATGGAGAACCCCGCCGCGGCCTCTTGCACTCTTACCGGCAATCCCTTGCACGAGGAGCAGCTCGAGATCGTGCGCATGCTGGGCGGGATCATGGCGCTCAACACCATCATCAACGAAGAGCGCGAGCTGGTCTTCCTATCCTATGGCGAGATCATCCAAAGCCATGCGATGGCCGTGCGCTTCGTCGAGGACTGGATTCAGGTGCCAGTGTCGCGTCGCTTCAAGACCGTCGTCACCTCGGCCGCGGGCTTTCCGCTCGATCAGACCTACTACCAGACCGTCAAGGGCATGGTGACGCCGGTCGATATTCTGGCGCCCGGCGGCACGCTCATCGTGGCATCCGACTGCTCGGAGGGGCTGGGGTCGGCGGAGTTCCGGGCGTCGCAGCGTCGCCTCGTCGAGCTGGGACCCGAGGGGTTCCTGCGCAGCATCCTGCCCAAGCCGCTCGCCGACATCGACGAATGGCAGACCGAGATGCAGCTGAAGCCGATGCGCGTCGGTCGCGTCCAGCTCTATACCGGCGGTCTGCCGCCTGAGGACCGCGCCCTCACGGGCGTCGAGGTGGTGAGCGACCTCGATGCCGCGATCCGCGCCGCGGTCGCCGCCGGCGGCGATGGCGCTGCGGCCTTCATCCCCGAGGGGCCGTACGTCATTCCCAAATACGTGGCGGCGTGATGAGCGAGGCGCCGCTTCCGTCGCTGGTCGTGCTCGACCCTGTCGGCGGCGTGAGCGGCGACATGTTCATCGCCGCCATGCTCGATGGATGGCCAGGCTTGGCCCCGGCGGTGTTGCAGGCGATCAACCGCAGCGGTCTTCCGCCCGGTAGCCAGGCGTCGCTCGTGGAGCGCCGCAGCGGCGGCCTCGCCGGCGCCGGCTTCGTCTTCGAGGGAAGTGCGGCCGCGCCCAGCGGCTCTTACCCCGCTTTTCGCCAAAGGCTCGCGGCGGCGCCGCTTTCGCCCTCGATCCGCGACCACGCGCTCGCCATCCTCGCGCTGCTGGCCGAAGCGGAAGCCACCGTCCATCGCGTGCCGATCGAGCGCGTGCATTTTCACGAACTGGCGGATTGGGACACCCAGGCCGACCTCGTCGGCGCCGCCGCCATCATCGACCTGCTTCAAGGCGCGCGCTGGCATTGCCGGCCGCTGCCGCTCGGCAGCGGCACCGTGCGCTCGGCGCATGGGCTCTTGCCGGTGCCGGCGCCGGCCACCGCCCATCTGCTCGCCGATTTTGCCTTCCGCGCCGATGACGGCGCGCCGGGCGAGCGGGTGACGCCGACCGGCGCTGCCATCCTGCGCTACCTCGCGCCGCGATTTGCCGGCGATGGAGCACCGGGAAAATTGTTGGCGACCGGGACGGGCGCCGGGACCCGGCAGCTGCCGGGCATTCCCAACATCCTGCGCGTGCTCGGTTTTGCCGCGGCGGAATCGCCGGGCGACGCCGTCCTCGTCATCGAGTTCGACATCGATGACCAGTCGCCGGAGGAGCTGGCGACGGGGCTCGACCGCTTGCGGCTCGTGTCGGGGGTGCGCGACGTCGCGACCTTCGCCGGCATCGGCAAGAAGGGGCGTTGGCTGCAGGCGGTGCGGGTGATGGCCGACCCGGCACACCGCGATGCGGTGGTCGCCGCGGTCTTCGAGGAAACGTCGACGCTGGGTCTGCGGCTCCGGCGCGAGGAGCGCGCCGTGTTGGCGCGCCAGACCGTCGTCGTTGAGGACGAGAGCGGTCCCCTGCGCGTCAAGGTGGCGGAGCGCCGGGGAGGGCGCACCGGCAAGGCCGAGGCCGACGACATTGCCGAGCGTGGCGGTGGGGCCGAAGCGCGCGCGCGCTTGCGCCGCTCTGCCGTCGCCCGCGCCTTGCGCGCCGCGGAGGAGACGTCGTGACCGAGCAGGAGCGCGCGCTGGCGCGCGTCTTTGCCACGCTCGACGAGGTGGCCGTGGCGGTCAGCGGCGGCGTCGACAGCATGACGCTGGCGCATCTCGTCCATGGTCACCACGGCGCGCGGGCCCGCATGGTTCACGCGCTCTCGCCGGCCGTGCCGGCGGCGGCGACGGAGCGCGTGCGCCGGCACGCCCTTCGCTTTGGCTGGACGCTTTCGCTGATCGACGCGGGCGAGTTCGCCGATCCGCGCTACCGCGCCAATCCCGTCGATCGCTGCTATTTCTGCAAGAGCAATCTCTATGGCCGGATCGCGGAGAGCTTCGCGGGCGTCATCCTCTCCGGTACCAACACCGACGACCTCGGCGATTATCGCCCGGGCCTCAAGGCCGCTTCCGAGCACGACGTCCGCCATCCCTTCGTCGAGGCGGGATTAGCGAAATCCGATATTCGCGTCTTCGCTCGGACGCTCGGCCTCGACGATGTCGCCGAGCTGCCGGCGGCGCCGTGCCTGGCGAGCCGCGTCGAGACGGGCATCGGCATCGATGCCGCGGATCTGGCGCTGGCCGACGGGGTCGAGCTTCGCGTGCGATCGGAGCTGGGCGCGGTCGACGTGCGCTGCCGCATTACCGCGCGGGGCGTGCGGCTCGAGCTCGCCGGCGACGCCCTCGAATTGCTCCTCTCGCCGAGGGGCGGCGCGATCCGAACGGCGGTGCAGGAGATGGTTGCCGGGTCGGGTCGCCCGTTTCTCGGCTATGCCCCCTATCGCCGCGGCAGCGCTTTCCTCCGAGGTGCTCAGCATGGCTGACGACGGCATCGTGCCGGACTGGCAACGCGAAGCCCGCATCGGCGTCGGCGAGGCCGCCTATTGCGGCGGCAAGACGGCGGAGCAGATCTTGCGGATATTGGCGCTCGCGGACGAGCGCAAGCATTCGCTGCTGCTGACGAAGCTCGACGCGAGCCGGTTCGCCGAGCTCGGCGCGGGCGCAGAGCGGCGCCTCGACTTCGACCCGCTCTCGCGCACCGCCGTGCTCGACCACGGCCTGCCGACCCCGGTCCCGTCCGGGGTCGGCATCGTCTCCGCCGGCACCTCCGACATGCCGGTCGCCGTCGAGGCGCAGCGCGCGCTCGCCTTCCACGGCGTGTCGGCGCCGGTCATCGGCGATATCGGCGTCGCCGGGTTGTGGCGGCTGCTAGATCGTGTCGAGGAGATCGCCGCCTGGCGCATCGTCATTGTGGCGGCGGGGATGGAAGGGGCGCTCTTCAGCGTCGTCGCCGGCCAGGTGCCAGGGCTGCTGATCGCCGTGCCGACCTCCGTCGGCTACGGCGTTGCCGCCGGCGGGACGACGGCGTTGCACTCGGCGCTGGCGTCCTGTGCCCCGGGCGTGGTCGCGGTCAACATCGACAATGGCTTCGGTGCCGCCTGCGCCGCGCTCAAGCTGTTGCGCGTCTTCGCCGGGACCTAATGAAGTGAATTCACCGTCTCCGGCACGCGACCATCCTTCGCATCAGGACGCCTAGCTTCATCGCGGCGGACCTTCTCGGTCCGCGGCGACGACGGCATCCTCCGCTTCTCCATTGAGGTTGAACACTAAGTAGGTCAATGTCTCATTCCCGGGATTTCTCCATTGGTAGGTCAGCGACGCTGGCTCAAAGGACACCGAGCCTGGGCTTCTCACTTCTGTCGTTCCGTCTCTGGTCTCGGCCCCCAACCCTGATAGCACCACGTGCAACGCCGCCGCCGAGCGATGGTGGGGCATATCGGGAGGCGCTTGGCGCGGTAGCGTAACCTTCGTCAGGTTGAGCACATAGGCGCCATTGTGCAGGCCTCGAATCGACAAGTTGGACCGATAGATCTCGCGCCCGTTCATGGCCCTTATTCCCGGCAGGTCGGAAGAGTCATTGGGGGCCAACAGGAATTCAAGATAAATGGACGGCTCGCGGTTGCCGGCCTTCAACGTAACTTCGGCGCCGGCTGCGACAAAGGTCGCATCTCCGGCGGAGATCGTCGTCGTCTTGCCGCCGACTAAAATTTCTGTGGTCCCGGAGAGCTGGTAGAAAAATCCACTTCCGCTCTCGACGCAGCTTATCGCATCGGGCGGGAGGCGGCCGCCGATCAGTTTGACATAGAGCGGTACGGCAGTGATGTCTGACACTGTGGTCGATGCGATAACGGTCGCCTTGTCTGACGACGAGTACGACATGGTTTTGGCAGGTGAGGGAGCAGCGATCGTCAGCAAAAGAAGCGCTGCAGCCACTTTTGCAAGGCAGGTAGCGACCGCTGTCCCTCTGGACGCGGGGTCGCTGGCGCCACAGGGGGTCTCAGGGCGAAGGTGTTGTGCCAAGTTTGAGGGGGTATACGAAACGATGTTTTGCCGATCAACCGGCGAGCGGCGTCGTGCATAACGATAGATCTGTAACCAATAGTCGAACAGCGCCCAATCGTTACAGAAGTACGCTTGCTCGCATTGCGTCAGCGCAAATTCGGCGAGGCCCCGGTTTTTCCTCGCCCGCAGTTGCCGAGCCATCGCCATGTCGACGACCGGAGGTTCGGTCATGTTGCCCCTCACACGTTAGCCGGCATCTCCCGGGGGTTTCGGCACCTTCTCCGCCAAGCCGAGCAACTGCTCGCGCCGTTCCATCTCCTCCCATATTTCGGCGGGCCAAATGCCGAGAGCGACCCACAATACCGCCAGATGATAGAGCAGATCGGCGCTCTCCGATATGACGCCGGCGCGTTCGCCGCCGGAGGCGTCCAACGCGACCTCGACCGCCTCCTCGGCCAGCTTTTTGGCGATGTGGCCCTTGCCGGATAGCAACAGCTTGGCCGTGCGCGGGAACCGCGTTTGGTCGCTGCCCTTGGAGAGGATCGCCGCGTGCAGACGCTCGATGAACGACGACATCAATGCGGACCTTCAGTGATTTCGCCCGAGCCGGTGTGGTCGCCGCGGATCGCCTGAGCGGCGTCCGCCTGCGCGTCCCAATGTTTGAGGCGGCTTGGCTCGAGCTCGCCGGTGACTTCAAGCACCGGGTAGGCGACTGAGCAGATATGCGAGTGAATGCGCTTCAGATCGCGCAGCACATCGAGGTGTAGCGAGCTCGTCTCAATGCTCTCTGGGCGACCGTCGCGCAGCCGCGCGAGATGGCTTTCGGCTGCGGCCCGTTCCGCCTCGCGGATATGGACCTTTTCGCTGAGCAGGCGCCGCGCGATCGCGGCATCCCCCGACATGAAGATGCCAAGCGCCAATTTGAGGTTGTCGACGACGCGGCGATGCAACGCCTTGAGCTCAGCGGCTCCCTCGTTCGAGAATTTGAAGCGGTTCTTGAGCTTCTTGGCGGCGAGCTCCATCAGGTTCTTGTCGATGATATCGCCGATGTGCTCGAGATTGATCGAGAAGGAAATGATTTCCATGGCGCGCCGCGCACTCCGCTCGTCGAGGCTCTCGCGCGTCACCGCGGTGACATAGCGCATGACGGCTTCGTGCAGCTTGTCGACGGCGTTGTCCATGCGCTCGATCTCGACGATGAGCTTGCGGTCGTCTGCGAGCAGAGCCTCCATGGTTCGGATCAGCATCTGCTCGACGATGTCGCCTATGTGCAAGACCTCGCGCGCGGCCGCCGTCAGCGCCAGCGTCGGCGTCTCGAGCATCGCCGTGTCGAGATAAAGCGGCGCCGCAGGATCGTCGGCTTTCTTCTGCTCGGGCATCAATCGCGTAAGCAGCCGCGCATAGCTGTCGAGCGGCAGGATGAAGAACGCCGCCATGATCACATTGAATCCGGTGTGGAAATCGGCGATCTGCCGTACCGGGTTTGGGTCGAGCGCGGCGAGCGCGTGGGCAATGGGCTGGAGCAAGGGCAACGCTATCACGCAGCCGACGACACGGTTGATGAGGTTGCCGACCGGCAGACGTAGCGAGGCGGGATCCTTCCCGCTGGCTTCGATGACGGGATTGAGGGCACTACCGAGATTGGCGCCCAGCACCAGCGCCAACGCGGCAGCGGATGTCACGAAGCTGGAGAAGCTCAGCGACATGGCGAGAATGACGGCGGCGACGCTGGAATGCGCCGCCCAGGCAAAGAGTGCTCCTACGAGCAAATTGAGCATCGGCTCGTCTGCGATTCCGGCCAGCAGCGTGCGCACGGCTGGAGCGTCCTCGGCCGGCGCAAGCGTGTCGAGAAGGATGTGCAGCGACAGCAGCATCAGACCGAGGCCGATGGCGACGCGGCCGAGATCGCGGAGGCGCGTCTTCGGCGCTTGCTTGAAGGCGATGACGCCGGCCGCCAGCAATACAGGTGCCGCCGTGGCGATGTTGAACGACAAGAGCTGGACGATGAGCGTCGTGCCGACATTGGCGCCGAGCATGATCGCCAGCGCAGGGGCGAGCGCGACCAGGCCGCCGGCGGCAAAGGACGAGGTCATCAGGGCCGTGGCGGTGCTGCTCTGGAGCACGGCCGTTACCCCAAGCCCGAAGCCGAAGGCGCGCCAGCGGCTGCGCAGCGCCGTACTGAGGAAGCGCCGGAGGTCGGCGCCGAAGGCGCGCATGATGCCGCTCTGCACCATGTGCAGCCCCCAGAGGAGCAGCGCTACCCCGCCGATTAGGTCGAGAAGGATCGTGCCAGCTATGTCTCATCCTCCGCGCGTGTCGCATGTAATAAATAGTTCACGATCTGCGACGGCGAAAGCTCCAACTGCTGGGGAGCCAGTGTAGGAGCCTAATGGCCGGTTCCACCCGTAGCGGAGGTCGCTACCAGGTCGATGCGGCTCGGCTTCCACCCCTAGGGCCCGACCCCTACGGGCCGCCCTACGGCCTCGATGCGGAGAGGATGGCTGCGGTGTCGCTGCTGACGGCGATCGGTCTCGGGACCGTCGCGTTCCGCCTGCCAGAAGGGCCTCAGAGGACCTCGGTCGAAGCGCCAGCAAACGCCACTATCGCGCAGCTCATCGACGGTTTCTGCCGTTAGTGTTGCGGTGATCTCGATCACAGCCGGTGAAACGCTGCGGCCGATTTGTGAAAGAATTCACAATGGCGGCCGGCGCGACGTGCAATCGTCGCGGGGTTGCCGTTACTGCTGGAGGTGGACGCTATGGCACACAGATCAGCTTGGCTCGCGGTGATCGTTGCTGCACCCCTACTGCTAATCGGGGGCTGCTCAGCGGCCCGCGATCCTATGTACGGTCCGAATGCGCCGCGCAACGCCTTCGGCCAGCCCGTGGATCCTGTCTATGGCACGCAGCTTCCGGGCACCTATTTGTGCTGTGGGCGGCCCTGATTTTTGGACTCGGCCTCGTTCGGAACCCTCTTCCGGATTCCACCGAACGGCTCTTGCTCCAGCGGCGCGCATATCTCTAGGCCAACACGTCTCGGCGGCGGCGCGCATCAGAGAACATCGATTGCCGCCAGAAGGAGCTGCTTGGCCCGCGATCTGATCAGCGCTTCGGCACGGTTTAGCGTATCATTGCTGCTGAAATTCATCGGAAAGCCGACTTGTATCATCTCGTTGGCTTCTGGATCGGAGATGTTGATGGTCGCCCGGCCGCCGGCAATATCGGGCATGACGTTCTGAACCTCCATCGCCATGGCTCTATGCTCCCTCGCTTTTTGCGCCTCAACTTTAGTGCGACGACTGCGCCTGTCCAGGACGATGGGTCCCGCGCCGACCTCGCTTCGGGCCCGACGTTAAGGTGAATCCACCCATGCCATGGCTGGAGGTGCATGATCGTCCATTCCGTCGGCGGTCCGCCACCCGTTGGGATGTATTGGCACTGAGGCGACCGAACCTGATATTACTTAAGCGAGTGGACTGGCGAGGATGACGACGATGACTGATGACCGCATGACGGCGCAGATGTCCGGGCGCGATGGCTTTATCGCCGCGCTTGACCAGAGCGGTGGATCAACGCCCGGCGCCCTGCGCCTTTATGGAATTCCGGACACCGCCTATAGCGGCGATGCCGAGATGTTCAGGCTCATGCACGAGATGCGCGTGCGCATCATGACGGCGCCCGCCTTCACCGGCGCCAAGGTTATTGCGGCGATACTTTTCGAAGGGACGATGGATGGCGAGGTGCGGGGAAAGCCGACGCCGGCGTTCCTGTGGCAAGAGCGCGGCGTCGTCCCCTTCGTGAAGGTCGACAAGGGGCTCGAGGCGGAGAGGGACGGGGTCAGCTTGATGAAGCCCATGCCTCAACTCGACGCGGTTTTGACCCGAGCCGTGAGGCTCGGTGTCTTCGGCACCAAGATGCGCTCGGTGATCAACCTCCCCTCCAAGGACGGCATCGCCGCCGTCGTGGCACAGCAATTCGATGCGGCGGCGCGGATCGCCAAGCATGATCTGATGTCGATCATCGAGCCGGAGGTGTCGATCAAGAGCCCGGACAAAGCCGGGGCGGAAGCGATCCTTCTCACGGAATTGACCAAGAAGCTCGACGCCCTGCCGAATGGCAGCCAGGTCATGCTGAAGCTGACGATACCGGATGTGCCCGACCTCTATGCGCCACTGGTCAAGCATGACCGGGTGATGAGGGTCGTCGCGCTATCGGGCGGCTATACAAGGGCCGACGCATGCCGGCGCCTCGCCGCCAATCACGGCATGATCGCGAGCTTCTCGCGCGCCTTGGTTGAAGAGCTGAGGCGCTCAATGAGCGACGCCGCGTTTGAGGCGGCGCTTGCGAAAGCGATCGACGAGATCTATCGGGCGTCGACCATCAAGGTTTGATGACGGTTGGCGCTTAGCGTGCCGCGTCGTCGTGAACAGGAAGGTCGGGCGCGAGATCGCGCCCGCGATCGTCGGTGACGACGACTTCGGGCGAAAATTTGGCGGGCAGCTCCGCCGCCTGGGGCGATGACCCAGACCCCGCCCTCGCTCCCGCTCGGTCAGCTGACGGCGCCGCGAGATCGCTGGCGCCCGCCATGTCGTCCTTTGCGCACCCGCCGGGAGGGCGTCCATTGCCAAGAGCGCGGCCGTGGCCAACGCTGCGCGCGGATGCCGGAGTGTGTGCCGTCATTGCGGCTTCCCGGGACAACGCCTTCTTTCTTTGGTGAAAGCGCGCCGTCGCGATATTTGCGATCTCGATCCGCGCCTGCCCTTGACACCAACCGCACGCCTTCGCTTAATCGTCGCCAACATCCCGTCTGTAGCTCGACAAATTACGAAATATCAAAGCGATAGCGAGCGCCCTTAATGAAAAATAAGACTTCCGGCGGCGTCATCGAGTTGGCGAAGACGCTGCTTTACGCCGTCATCATCGCCGTCGTCATCCGCACCGTGCTCTACGAGCCCTTCAACATACCGTCGGGCTCGATGGAGCCGACGCTGCTCGTCGGCGATTACCTCTTCGTCTCGAAATTCTCCTACGGCTACAGTCGCTACTCGCTGCCCTTGGGCTATCTCTTTCCCTCCTTCGGCCGCATTCTCTTCTTTCATGAGCCGGAGCGCGGCGACGTCATCGTCTTCATGTTCCCGCGCAATCCCTCGGAGCATTACATCAAGCGGCTGATCGGGCTCCCCGGCGACAAGATCCAGGTGATCGAGGGCACACTCTACATCAACGACGTCGCCACCAAGCGCGTGCGCGACGGCATGGATCTCGATTCCGGACCGCGCGAGCGCTGGATCGAGACGCTGCCCAACGGCGTGCAGCACCCGATCCTGTTGCGGCCGCGCGAGTATCCGACCCCGCCAGCGCGCTGCGACCGCGAGAACGGCGACAGCGGCGATGCCGAGAACACTTGCCCCTTCAAAGTGCCGCCCGGGCACTATTTCATGATGGGCGACAACCGCGACAATTCCGACGACAGCCGCGTCGCCACCAGCGGCGTCGGCATGGTCCCCGCCGAGAATCTGGTTGGGCGCGCTGAAATCATTTTCTTCTCCACCAACGGCGATGCGCGGTGGTGGGAAGTCTGGAACTGGCCGTTCACGATACGTTGGGAGCGGCTGCTGAAGGTCATCCGTTGAGCGCCAAGGAAGCGGCCGTCGCGCTTGCCCCGCTGGCCGAAGCGCTCGGTCATCGCTTCGAGCATGGCGAGCTCCTCCAGGAAGCGCTGACGCATCCCAGCGCGCGCGCCCGCCGCGGCGCGCCGAAGCGCGGCTATGAGCGTCTCGAATTCCTCGGCGACCGCGTGCTCGGCCTCATCATCGCTGAGCTGCTATGGCGCCGCTTTCCCGACGAGGCTGAGGGCGCGCTCACCCGCCGCCATACCAGCCTGGTGCGGCGCGAGACGCTGACTGGCGTCGCCAGGGAAGTGGGCCTCGGCGGCCATATCGTGCTGTCCGCCGGCGAGGAAGCGGCCGGCGCCCGCGCCAATCCCAGCGTGCTTGCCGATGTCTGCGAGGCGGTCATCGCCGCGATCTACTTGGATGGCGGGCTTGGGGCGGCGCGGAGCTTCGTCGAGCGCTGGTGGGAGCAGCGCCTGACCAAACTCGGCGCACCGCCGCGCGATCCCAAGACGGCGCTGCAGGAATGGGCCCAGGCGCGCGGCCGCGCGCTTCCCGCCTACCGCACGGTGGCGACCGAAGGCCCGGCGCATCGCCGCACCTTCACCGTCGAGGTGACGGTCGAAGGCTTGGCCCCCGCAAGCGCCAGCGGCTCCTCCAAGCGCGCGGCCGAGACGGCTGCTGCTGCTGCCGCACTCGCCGCTATCGACGGCGCGCCATGAGCGCGGCGCCAGAGCGGCGCTGCGGCTTCGTGGCGTTGGTGGGCGCTCCCAATGCTGGCAAGTCGACGCTCCTCAATCAGCTCATCGGCGCCAAGGTCTCGATCGTCTCGCCCAAGGTGCAGACGACGCGCTCGCGCGTGATCGGCATCGTCATCGAGGGCGCGGCGCAGCTCGTCTTCATCGACACCCCCGGGATCTTCGCGCCGAAGCGGCGCTTGGAGCGCGCCATGGTCGCGGCCGCCTGGGCCGGCACGGGCGACGCCGACGTGATCGTGCTGCTGGTCGATGCGATGCGCGGCATCGACGACGACACGCGCCGCATCATCGACGGTCTCAAGAGCGCGGGGCGGCGCGTCGTGCTGGCGCTCGACAAGATCGATCGCGTCGACCCGCCGCGCCTCTTGCCGCTTGCCGATCAGCTCCGCCGCGAAGGCATCTTCGACGCCGTGTTCATGATCTCGGGATTGACCGGCGACGGCGTCGCCGACCTGAAGCGCCATCTCGCGGCATCGCTCCCGGAAGGCCCCTGGCTCTTTCCCGAAGACCAGCTCACCGACCTGCCGCAGCGGCTCATCGCCGCCGAAGTGACGCGGGAGCAGGTCTTTCTCCAGCTCCACCAGGAGCTGCCCTATGCGACCTTCGTCGAGACCGACAGCTGGGAGGAGCGCGCCGACGGCAGCGTCCGAATCGCGCAGACCGTCCATGTGCAGCGCGAGAGCCAGAAGGCGATCGTGCTGGGGAAGCGCGGTCGCCAGATCAAGGAGATCGGCGCCCGCGCCCGCGCCGAGCTCGAGCGCCAGCTGGAGCGCAAGGTACATCTCTTTCTCTTCGTTCGCGTCAGCGAGAACTGGACCGAGGACCGCGAGCGCTACCGTGACATGGGGCTCGAGTTCGAGAGCTGAGGTGGATTCGCCCACTCTCGGCGGGCCGGTTATGAACGCACGGGCGGCATGGGAGAGGATCCGATGAATCGTCTTACAGGCAAGGTAGCAGTGATCACCGGCGCGGGCTCCGGCATCGGCCGCGCCTCGGCCAAGCTGTTCGTCACCGAGGGCGCGACGGTGGTCGTGGCGGAGATCGACGCGGCGCTCGGCCAATCCTGCGCGCGCGAGGCTGGCGCCGCGGCCCGCTTCGTGCGCACCGATGTCACCGACGATGCGAGCGTCAGAGAGATGGTGCGCCAGACGCGGGATGCCTTCGGCCGCATCGACGCGCTGCTGAATTGCGCCGGCGGCTCGCTCGC
>DATJAV010000047.1:0-13469 GCA_035515835.1 Allostellaceae bacterium | reverse complement strand
GGGCGCGAGGTCTGGAAGGAGGTTTGGCAGGACGTCTTGCGTCCTCTTCTCGAAGGCGTGCTCATCACCGGCGACGCCTTCTGGGGCAGCGACTATCCCTTCTTCATCGAGCGCTTCGGCTATCCCGAGGAAACATACTTCGACATCTCCTACGATCCGGTACGCGACGAGAGCGGCGGCGTCGGGGGCGTCTTCTGCATCGTCAGCGAGACGACCGGACGCGTGGTCGGCGAGCGACGCTTGCGCCTCTTGCGCGACATCGGGCGATTGGCGAGCGAAGCGCGGGATCCCAATGACGCCTTCAGGCTGGCGGCCGACGTGCTTCGGGCCTACCCTCATGATCTGGCTTTCGCGCTCTTCTACGAGGGCAATGTCCCGGGTGGTCTGCGTTGCGTAGAAGCCCGCGGTATCGAGCCGATGGACGCCGCAGAGTGGCCGCTCGCCGCCGCCGCCGCATCGGCGCAAGGGCTGTTCGTCGAAAGCGAGGATCTGCGCACCCATGGTCCCCTGACCGGCGGCCCGTGGCCGGAGCCGGCGCGGGCCGTCGGCATACTGCCGATCGCCGTGGCGGGGCAGGCGCCCATCGGCTTCCTCGTCGCCGGCTTGATCCCGCGCCGCCCGCTCGACGACGGCTATCGCGACTTCTTGCGCCTCGTCGCTTCCAATGTCGCCGCCGTCGTCAGCGGCGCGCGAACGATTGCCGAGGAGCGCGCTCGCGCCAAGGCGCTGGCGGAGCTCGACCGCGCCAAGACGATGTTCTTCAGCAACGTCAGCCATGAGTTCCGCACGCCGCTGACGCTGTTGCTGGGACCGCTCGAAGATTTGCTCGGCGAGGGCGACCATCCCTTGGCCTCGCGGCACCGCGAACAGCTCGAGATTGCGCACCGCAACGGTCTGCGGCTGCTGAAGCTCGTCAACACGCTGCTCGACTTCTCGCGCATCGAGGCCGGGCGCGCGCAGGCGAGCTTCGAGCTCACGGACATCGCGACCTATAGCGCGGAGCTGGCGGGCGTCTTCCGCTCCACCGTCGAGAAGGCGGGCTTGCGCCTGCTGATCAAATGCGAGCCCATCGTCGCGCCGGTCTATCTCGATCGCGACATGTGGGAGAAGATCGTCCTCAATCTGCTCTCCAACGCGTTCAAATTCACGCTGGCGGGCGAGATCGAGGTGGTGGTCCGCCAAGAGGGCCGAACGGCGGTGCTCGCCGTGCGCGACACCGGCGTCGGCATACCGGAAGCCGAGCTGCCGCGTGTCTTCGAGCGCTTCCATCGCGTCCAGAGCACCAGTGGGCGCACCCACGAGGGCACCGGCATCGGCTTGGCTTTGGTGCAAGAGCTCGTGCGCCTGCACGGCGGGTCGGTTACCGTCGACAGCGTCGAAGGCGAGGGCAGCACTTTCACGGTGCGCATTCCAACCGGACGCGACCACCTCCCGGCCGATCGCGTCAACGCGAGCCGCTCGCTCGCGTCCACATCCCTCGGCGCCGCCCCCTATGTCGAGGAGGCGTTGCGCTGGCTGCCCGGAAACGGTGCGGCGGATCCGGCCGTTCCTGAGGTGATGATCCAACGAGCGACCGCCGTGCCGCGGCGCGAGGCGCCGCAGCATGTTTTGCTCGTCGACGACAATGCCGACATGCGCGAATACCTCCGGCGGCTGCTGGCGGCGCACTACGCCGTCGCGACCGCCGCCGACGGCGAGGAGGCGCTGGCAGCGATCCGCGCGCACCGTCCGGACCTCGTGCTGACCGATGTGATGATGGCGCGGCTCGACGGCTTCGCGCTCCTCCGCGCCATCCGTGCCGATCCCGGATTGCGCGATCTTCCGGTGATCATGCTCTCGGCGCGCGCCGGCGAGGAGGCGAGCGTCGAGGGGCTGGAGGCCGGCGCCGACGACTATTTGACCAAGCCGTTCGGCGCCCGCGAGCTGCTGGCCCGCATTCAATCGAACCTTGCGATGGCGGAGGCGCGACGCGAGGCAGCGCGGCGCGAGAGTGAAGGCCGCTTCCGTCTCCTGGTCGAGGGCGTCGTCGATTACGCCATCTTCATGCTCGACCGCGAGGGCTTTGTCACCAACTGGAATGCCGGCGCGCAGCGTATCAAGGGATACGCCGCGAGCGAGATCGTCGGTCGCCACTTCTCTCAATTTTACACCGACGAGGATCGCGAGAACGGCCTTCCGGCTCGCGGCTTGGCGACCGCGTCGCGCACCGGAAAATTCGAGGCCGAGGGTTGGCGCGTGCGCAAGGACGGCAGCCGCTTTTGGGCCAACGTCGTGATCGACGCTATCCGCAACGACGCCGGCGAGTTGCTGGGCTTTGCCAAGATCACCCGCGACATGACCGAGCGCAAAGCCTCCGAGGAGCGATTGCGACAGGCGCAGAAGATGGAGGCCATCGGTCAGCTCACCGGTGGCGTTGCGCATGATTTCAACAACCTGCTCACCGTCATTTTCGGCAACCTCGAGACGCTGCTGCGGCGATTGCCGGCAGAGGGGAGCGCCGATCTGCGGCGGCTCGCGGAGAACGCGAACCGGGGTGCCACGCGGGCGGCGCAATTGACGCGGCAACTGCTCGCCTTCTCGCGGCGCCAGCCGCTCGAGCCCAAGCCCGTCAATCTCAATCGTCTCGTGACCTCCGCTTCCGAGTTGTTGCAGCGCACGCTGGGCGAGTTCGTCGCCATCGAGACGGTGCTGGGCGCCGGTCTCTGGTGGGTGCAGGTCGATCCCGGCGAGCTCGAAAACGCTTTGCTCAATCTCGCCGTGAACGCGCGCGATGCCATGCCCGACGGCGGCAAGCTTACGATCGAGACCGCCAATACTTACTGGGACGACGCCTACGTCGCGGCGCAGCCCGAGCTTTCGCCCGGCCAATATGTGATGCTGGCGGTAAGCGACACCGGCACGGGGATGCCGAAAGAAGTCGTCGCGCAGGCGTTCGAGCCCTTCTTCACGACCAAGCCGCTGGGTCAGGGCACCGGCCTCGGCCTCTCACAGGTTTACGGATTCATCAAGCAATCCGGCGGCCATGTGAAGCTCCACAGCGAGGTCGGCGAAGGGACCAGCGTGAAGCTCTACCTGCCGCGGTTGGCGACCGGCCCGGGTCAGGGCGAGAGTGTCAGGGAGGACCACGCCGTGCCCCTGTCGCTCCGCGGCGAGACGGTGCTGGTCGTGGAGGACGACGACGACGTGCGCGCGCATAGCATCGAGATCCTGCGCGAGCTCGGCTATCGCGTGATCGCTGCCGCAGACGGCCCCAGGGCCTTGCGGGCGCTCGAGGTCAATCCGCAGGTGCGGCTGCTCTTCACCGACGTGGGATTGCCGGGCGGGCTCAATGGCCGTCAGCTCGCCGATGCGGCGTGTCGGCAACGGCCGGGCCTGAGGGTTCTCTTCACTACCGGCTACGCCCGGAACGCCATCGTCCATAACAGCAAGCTCGACCCCGGCGTCGATGTGGTGATGAAGCCGTTCACCTATGCGGGGCTCGCCACCAAGATTCGCAAGGTGCTGGCGCGGTGAGCAGACGCGGCGCTCAGTGGTGGTGGCCGCCGCCGAAGTGACCGTGGCCCCCGAAATGTCCGGCGAAGTGGCCGAAGTGGTGGAAGTGGCCGAAGTGATGATGGAAATGCCCGACGAAGACGAAGCCGCCGCCCCACCACCACGGCCCATAGCCCCACCACCAGGGACCGTAATAGGGATAGCCGTAGCCATAGCCGTAGGCGGGCGAGTCCGGCGGCGGCACGCTATTGCCGTTTGCGGCCATGCATTGGGCGTAACCGATGTCGTAGCGTTCCTGCAGCGAGAGCTCGGAATATTCCGCCTGGCCGGCGCCTGAGGTGCTGCCGAAGAGCAGGCCCGTGCCGCCGCCGATGGCAGCCCCGAGCGCCGGGTTCCCCGCCGCCGCCCCGATCACGGCGCCCACGGCGGCGCCGATGGCCGTGCCGGCGATGGGCGCATTGGTGGCATTGGCCGAGGCGGCTTCCGCCGCCGGCAAGCCGCCGCTCACTTGCTGGCCATATTGGCGGCATTGCGCATCGTCCTGCTGGAATTGGGCAAAGGTCTTGTTGGGGCCCGGCAGGGAGACGATGCGCGGCCCGGTCGGTGGCGCGACCGCGCAGGCCGCCAAGCCAAGGGCACTCACCAATGCGGCAACCTGTCCGATACGGGCCATCGTCGGGACTCCTGCGCCGCCCCGTGCGCTTCATACGGATAAGCGTTGAATATTGGATGCACCCATGGTGGCGTCCAGGGGTCTCACCGCAGTGTGAACGGGAGGGTCACGCGGCCAAGAACTTGCGGTAGTCCTCGGCGATGTCGTGCACCGCCGTCTCGACGAATTTGGCGCCATGCTCGGGCGTTGCGAGGCTCGGGTCCGAGGCGATGCGGCCGTCCGGAAAGAGGCGGCGATAATCCTCGGCATCGCAGAAATCGCGCACGCGGCCGTTGGCGTCACCCATCGCCACCCGCTTGATCGCCTCGGGGTAGGCCCATTGCGTCACCGACACCTCGCTGGGGGTCGCGTGGCTGCCCTCGCGGCTGCCGAAGGCCTCTTTGGAGAGGCGATGAACGCCGGGCGTCTCCCACCAGTTCTTGAGCTTCAGGCGGAGCGTCGGCGTGCTCCCCCCTGAACGAAGCGAAGCGCCGGCATAGAGCTCTTGGAATGCGGCGCCGACGGTCGAGATGTTGCCGCCATGACCGTTGATGAAAAAGAAGCGCTCGAAGCCGTGGCGTGCCAGCGACGACACATAGTCGTTGATAACGGCAATGAGCGTCGAGGGTCTGAGCGTGATGGTGCCGGCGAAGGCGAGGTGGTGCTGGGCATTGCCGACGTTGATGGTGGGCCCGACCAGCGCACCCGCCGCATCGCCGACGCCCTTGGCGATCACCTCGGCGCAGATCGCATCGGTGCCGACGAGGCCGTTGGGTCCATGCTGCTCGGTCGAGCCGATCGGCACGATGATGCCCTTGCTCGCCAGCAGATAGGCCTCGACTTCCTGCCAGGTTAGGAGATGAAGCAGCAACGGGGGCATCCTTCGCCGGTTGGGGACCGGACGGGACCATAGCATGGCGCGCAAGCGGGCGGCAGCGTTGCCGCGGTGATGGGCCTTGAAGAGCGCATGGCGTCTGCATTAGACCGCAACGCAGCATGAAGAAGGAAACGGCCCCGACGATCGGCGGCCTCCCGGTGGTTCGTGGCGTGCGCGACCTCAGGCTTCACATCGACGCCTGGCGGGATGCCGGCGAGAGCGTCGCGTTGGCACCGACCATGGGCGCGCTCCATGCCGGCCATCTGGCGTTGGTGACGCGCGGCAAAGCGCTTGCCGACCGCGTCGTCGCCAGCATCTTCGTCAACCCCGCGCAATTCGCGCCCAACGAGGATTTCGCCCGCTATCCCCGCGACGAGGCGGGCGATGCGGCAAAGCTGCTCGCGGTCGGCTGCGATCTCCTTTATGCGCCGCCGCTCGTGGAGGTCTATCCCCCCGGCTTCAGCACCACCGTGAACGCCGGCGCCCTCGCCGAAGGCCTTTGCGGGCGCTTCCGTCCCGGCCATTTCGCGGGCGTCGCCACCGTGGTGACGAAGCTGTTGCTGCAGTCCGAGGTCGACGTCGCCTTGTTCGGCGAGAAGGACTACCAGCAGCTTCAAGTGGTGCGCCGCGTCGTGCGCGATCTCGACATCCCCGTCCACATCGAGGGCGTGCCGACCGTGCGCGACCAGGACGGGCTCGCGCTCTCGTCGCGCAACGCCTACCTCTCTCGCGTCGACCGGGCGATCGCGCCCACCATCTATCGCGTGCTGAGCGAGGCGGTGCGGCGCGTCAAATCCGGCACGGACATCGCCGCGGCGCTGGCCGACGCCCATGCCGAGCTGAAGCGCTCGGGCTTCTCCCGCATCGACTACCTCGAGACGGTCGATGCCGAGAGCCTCGCGCCGCTGGCGCGCGCCGACCGCCCCGGCCGCATCCTCGTCGCGGTCTGGCTCGGCGAAACCCGTCTCATCGACAACGTCGCGCTCCCGCCCGCGGGCTGACCCAGCGGCCATGGCTTACGAGACGATCCATTACGAGACGCGCGGCCCGGTCGCGCTCATCACGCTCAATCGGCCCGAGCGTTTGAATGCGATGAATGCCGCCATGTTGCGCGAGCTCAATCAAGCGATGGACATGGCCGAGGCCAGCGATGCCGTTCGCGCCATCGTGTTGGCCGGCGCCGGCAACGGCTTCTGCTCGGGCTTCGACCTGAAGGAACAGGCCGAGGCGCGCCCCTCCGGCGTCAAGGAATGGCGGCCGCTGCTGCGGCGCGATTTCGACACCGTTATGCGCTTCTGGCACTCGCCCAAGCCCACCGTCGCCGCGGTCGAAGGCCCGTGCCTTGCCGGCGGCTGCGAGCTCGCCGTCGCCTGCGACATTACGATTGCCGGCGAGAGCGCGGTCTTCGGCGAGCCGGAGCTCCGCTTCGGCGCCGGCATCGTCGTCATGCTGCTGCCGTGGCTCGTCGGACCCAAGCGGGCGAAGCAGCTGCTGCTCAGCGGCGACGACCACCTATCCGCGCGCCGCGCCGAGGCGATCGGCCTGGTCAACGAGGTCGTGCCGGCGGGAGCCGCACTGGCCCGTGCGCTGGCGGCCGCCGACGAGCTCACCGTGATCGACGCGATGGCGCTGCGCGAGACCAAGCGCGCCATCAACCGCACTTACGAGATCATGGGAATGGGCAAGGCGCTCGAGGCGGCGCTCGATATCGACCTGCAAATCGAGGGCGAAGGCACCGACGACAAGCGCCAGTTCCTCGACATCGCCCGCCTCGACGGCCTCCGCGCCGCAATACGCTGGCGCGACGCGCGGTTCAAGCGCTCGCCCTGATGCGCGCTATTCGGCCGCCGCCCGCCGCGTCGCCATCTCGGCGCGGGATGCCTCCGCCCGGGCCGCGCCTTGCCAGGTCAAGAGGCCGTCCAGCATCGCCCGCGTGCTGAGATCGGCGAGCTTGGTCGCCTCGCTGAAATAGTCGCGCAGTGCAGACCGGGTGTAGTCCGCCTGGAAGTCCATCGCCTGGTCGAGCGAACTCATTCGCGCCATCGCCTTGCTCGCCTCGAGGCTGCGGTCGAGCCGAGCGCGGCTGAACTCAAGAAGCTCGGAGCCCACAGCCATCCAGTTCTCGAGCCACTTGTTTCCGGCCTGCAAGAGGGGCTCGATCGCGCCCACCGCTTGGCTCGGATCAAACGTCACCGTCTTGGCTCGCATCTCTTCGGACTTGGCCATCGCCGTATTCCTTCACAAACCTGGGACGCCGCACTGTAGGACGTGTCGACGTTCTGCCTAGAATACGACCAGCCCAAGCCGGCGCAAAGGCGATAAGGTATTATGTGAGGAACGCTTAGGTTCAAATTCGGCCACCTCTGGCGCAAAACTTGCAGCCTTTTTAGGCACGGAGGAGATGCATGTCTGAGGCGACGCTGATCATTACCAGCAAGAACTATGGCTCGTGGTCGTTGCGCGGCTGGCTTCTCGCCCGCATGGCCGGGCTCGACTTTCGCGAGGAGGTCATACCCCCGGATGACCCGTCGATGCGCGCCGAACTGCTGCTGCTCGCCCCCTCCTATCTCATTCCCTGCCTCGTCCATGACGATCTCCGCATCTGGGATACGCTGGCGATCGCCGAATACCTTCATGAGATTCGCCCAAAAGCCGGGCTCTTGCCCAAGGATCGTGCAGACCGCTCGCGCTGCCGCTCGATCTGCGGCGAGATGCACCAGGGCTTCAGCGCACTCCGCTCGTCGATGCCGATGAATATCCGCGCCCGCCATCCGGGCTACGTCCCGCACTCGGGGGCGCGCGCCGATATCGAGCGCATCACCACCATCTGGCGCGACTGTCTCGAGCGCTCGAAAGGACCCTACCTCTTCGGTGATCTCACCATGGCGGACGCCATGTATGCGCCGGTGGTGACGCGTTTCGTCACCTGGGACGTGAAGCTCGATCCGGTCTCGGCCGCCTACGCCAAGCAGATCCGCGAATGGCCGGCGATGAAGGAATGGGTCGACGGCGCCATGAAGGAGCCCGAAGAGGTGCCGGAATTCGAGGCCGAGTTCTAGAATGGACCGCAGGGCGCATCCGCGCTAACCTGCCCCCCATGGACATGCGGCGCATCACCGCGACGACCACGACGACGACCCGCTTTGGCGGGCCGCGGCGAGGTCGCTTGCGCTAGAGAGCGCGGCAAGAGCGACCAACCCAGGCCCCGCCGGCGACGGACGGGGCCTTCGCATGTCCGGGCTCGGCTCGTCTCCGGCGCAAACGGGAGACGAGCATGGACGAGAGAGATCATCGCACCATCGGCAATCGCATGGACCTCTTCCATCAGCAGGAGGAGGCGCCGGGGATGGTGTTCTGGCACCCGCGCGGCTTCGCGCTCTATCAGGTCGTGGCGGGCTATATCCGCTGGCGCATGCGCGCGGCGGGATATCGCGAGGTGCAGAGCCCGCAGCTGATGGCGCGCACGCTCTGGGAGGCGAGCGGCCATTGGGAGAAGTTCGGCGACGCGATGTTCGCGCTCGACGACGGCGGGCGCGCGCTGGCGCTGAAGCCGATGAGCTGCCCCGGTCATATCCAGATCTTCAATCAACGCGTCCGCTCCTTCCGCGATTTGCCTTTGCGGCTCTTCGAGCTCGGCGCCGTCCATCGCAACGAGCCGTCGGGTGCCTGGCAGGGGCTGATGCGGACCCGCGCCTTCGTCCAGGACGACGCGCATGTCTTCTGCCGGGAAAACCATATCGAAGAAGTCGCCGGGTTCTGCGCGTTGCTGCGGCAGGTCTATGCGGCATTCGGCTTCGCCGACCTCCGCATCGGCTTCTCCACCCGGCCGACCCGGCGTGCCTGCCGTCTGGGACCGTGCCGAGGGAGCGCTTGCGGCCGCGGCGCGCGCTGCCGGCCTGGACTTCGTCGAGCAACCCGGCGAGGGCGCCTTCTATGGGCCGAAGCTCGAGTTCGCGCTGGGAGGCAGCCAGGGTCGGCACTGGCAATGCGGCACCATCCAGGTCGATTTCGTCCTGCCGGAGCGGCTCGAGGCCCGCTATGTCGACGAGCACAACGCGCGGCCCCGGCCGGTCATTCTCCACCACGCCGTGCTCGGCAGCATCGAGCGCTTCGTCGCCATGCTGCTCGAGCATTATGCCGGGAACTTGCCGCTCTGGCTTGCGCCCGAGCAGATCCTGTGCGCGCCCATCGGCGCCGGACAGGACGGCTATGCCCGTCACGTCGGGGCGTCGCTGACGGAGCGCGGCTATCGCGTCGCGCTCGATTGCCGGCCGCAGCGGCTGCCGCGCAAGATCGTCGACGCGCATGCGCTCGGCATTCCGATCCTGCTGGCACTCGGTCGGCGCGAGGCGGCGGCGGAGACGGTCGTCCTCCGTCGGAGCGACGGTCGGCAGGAGAGCGTCGCGCTGGCGCGGCTCGACGAGGCGCTCCGGGCGGAGGCCTTCCCCTGAGTGGTGCCTCGACCGAAGGTTTTGCCTACGAAAATTACGTAAGTCGGCTATACTGCCGCGGCGGCGATCCGGCGATGGGCGATCAGAGCCGGACCTTGGGGGAGGGGCCGTTGCTGATCGAAGCGCTGATCGTGGCCAATCTCGCGACAGCGGCCGGCTTAGCGTTTGCGCTGAAACGAACGGTCGTCCGTCGTGCCAGGCGCCGCCAGCGGAACGTGTTCTCTTCTTGGCCGATACCGACCGCATCGCCGGACGCGGTGGCGCCTGCTCTCGTCCTGGGCCCGCTCGGGCCGGCCCCCGACAGCGAGATTGTCGCCCTCCCCAACTACTACGTGCCCGGCGGCATCGGCGACGTCGAGGCTTGGGTGCTGTGCAACCTCGCCAAGACGGCGCGGCTTGTTTTCGAGTTCGGCACCGCGACCGGCAAGACGACCTACCTCCTCGCGCGCAACGCACCGCCCGAGGCGCGGATCGTGAGCCTCACCTTGCCGCCCGACGCCGCCAGCCTCTATTGCGACGCAGAGGGAGACGATCCGCATGCCAGGCGGGCCGCCCTTAGCGAGTCGGCGAGCGGGTTCATCTATCTCGGCACGCCTGTCGCGGCGAAGATCACGCAGCTTTTCGGCGACAGCAAAGCCTTTGACGCGACGCCCTATGCCGAGCTATGCGATCTCGTCTTCGTCGATGCGTCGCATGCCCGCTCCTACGTCCAGAGCGACAGTCGCAAGGCGCTCGCGATGGTGCGGCCCGGCGGCCATGTGCTGTGGCATGATTACACGGGACCCAGCGGAGCGCGCGGCGTCTACGACGTGCTCAACGCGCTGGCCCGTGACCTGCCGCTGCAGCACATCAAGGGAACGACGCTGGTCGCGTATCGCAAGCCGCTTTAGCGGCGATCGGCTTCAAACGGCCTCGATGCCGCCCTCGATCGGAGGCATTCCGCCGAGCGGCGTTCATCCCATGGAGGAGCAGGGATGGACGGAGATGCCGTGACACGCACCGACGTACCGGCGCGGCTCGATCGGTTGCCCTGGAGCGGATTCCACACGCTGGTCATCGCCGCCCTCGGCATCACCTGGATCCTCGACGGGCTCGAGGTGACGCTGGCGGGCTCGATCGCGGCCGCCTTGCAGCAGAGTCCGCGGCTTCATCTCTCGGCGGAGGAAGTTGGCTTGACCGGCAGCGCCTATCTCGTCGGTGCCGTGCTGGGGGCGCTGGGCTTCGGTCATCTCACCGACCGTCTCGGGCGCAAACGCCTCTTCAGCGTCACGCTCGGCCTTTATCTCGTCGCCACGCTGCTGACAGCGCTGGCTTGGGACTTCACCAGCTTCGCCTTCTTTCGCTTGCTGACCGGCGCCGGCATCGGCGGCGAATACGCCGCGATCAATTCAGCCATTCAGGAGCTCATTCCCGCGCGGCTGCGCGGCCGCACCGATCTTGCCGTCAATGGCAGCTTCTGGCTCGGCACGGCATTGGGGGCAGGGGCCTCGGTCTGGCTCCTCGATCCCGGGCTCTTTCCGCCGGATCTCGGGTGGCGCCTCGCCTTCGGCACCGGCGCCCTCCTCGGTCTCTTCATCCTCTATCTCCGTCACTTCTTGCCGGAAAGCCCGCGCTGGCTCATGACGCATGGCCGGATCGCCGAGGCGGAGCGCGTCGTCGCCGAGATCGAGACGCGAATCGGCGGCGTTCTTCCGCCGCCCAAGGGCGGCGTCGCTCTGGTCGGATCGCATCGCGTCACGCTGGGCAGCGTCGCGCGCACGCTGCTCCAGCGCTATCCCGAGCGCACGCTTCTCGGTCTCGCGCTTATGGCGGCGCAAGCCTTCTGCTACAACGCCATCTTCTTCACTTATGCGCTGGTGCTGACCCGCTCTTTCGGGGTCGCCGCCGATCGCGTCGGGCTCTACATCCTGCCCTTCGCCCTCGGCAATTTCCTGGGCCCGCTGCTCTTGGGCCGGCTCTTCGATACGCTCGGCCGGAAGCCGATGATCGTCCTCACTTACGCGCTGGCGGGAGCGCTGCTCGCGGCCACGGCCGGGCTCTTCATGGTGGGAGCGCTCGACGCCATGACGCAGACCCTCCTCTGGACCATCGTCTTCTTCTTCGCCTCGGCGGCGGCGAGCGCCGCCTATCTCACCGTCGGCGAGAGCTTTCCGCTGGAGCTGCGTGCGCTGGCGATTGCGCTCTTCTATGCCTTCGGCACGCTCTTGGGCGGGGTCGGCGGTCCCTGGCTCTTTGGCGTCCTGATCGAGCGCGGCGACATCGTCTTGGGGTATTTCCTGGGCGCGGCGCTGATGGCGGCGGCGGCGCTCGTCGAGCTCAAGCTCGGCATCCGCGCCGAGGGCCGCCCGCTGGAGGAGGTGGCGGCGCCGCTCTCGGCGCAAAGCGATTGATCCGCCGGCTGCTTGGCGGGGCGCGATGCAGCGTGCCGGCGCGCTTCCTATATTCCCCTCGCCATGAAACCCGAGCAATGGCTGAGGCCGACGGCCGAGGGGCTTTATTGCATCCCCGGCGACTTCTACATCGATCCAGCGGTGCCGGTGGAGCGCGCCGTCATTACCCACGGCCATGGCGATCACGCGCGCGCCGGCAATCGCCGCGTGCTGGCGACGCCGGAGACGATCGCGATCATGGAGAGCCGGTTCGGCGAGGAGGCCGTCGGCGCGACGCAGGCGCTCCGTTACGGCGAGAGGATCGCGCTGGGCGGCGTCGATCTGACGCTGGTGCCGGCGGGCCATGTTCTGGGCAGCGCGCAAGTGGCGCTGGAGCATGGCGGAACCCGCATCGTCGTCTCCGGCGACTACAAGCGGCGCTTCGATCCGACCTGCGCCGCATTCGCGCCGCGGCGCTGCGACGTCTTCGTCACCGAGGCGACCTTCGGCTTGCCGGTCTTTCGCCATCCCGAGGATCGAGGAGAGATCGAGAAGCTGCTACATTCGCTGCGTCTCTTTCCCGAGCGCGCTCATGTCGTCGGCGTCTATGCGCTCGGCAAATGCCAGCGCGTGCTGGCGCTGTTGCGTCGGCAGGGTTATGGCGAGCCCGTCTATGTCCATGGCGCGCTCAAATCGCTGTGCGCGCTCTACGAGCGCTTCGGCGTGGCACTGGGTCCGTTGCGCCCGGCGACGGAAGCGACGCGCGCCGAGCTTGCCGGCCGCATCGTCCTGGCGCCGCCTTCGGCGCTCGGCGATCTCTGGTCGCGGCGGATGCCCGATCCGGTGGTGGCGCTGGCCTCGGGCTGGATGCGCGTCAAGCAACGCGCCAAGGCGCGCGGGGTCGAGCTGCCGCTGGTCATTTCCGATCATGCCGATTGGGACGAGCTCAACGCGACGCTGGCCGAGGTGGAGGCGGGTGAGATCTGGGTAACGCATGGCGCCGAGGAGGCGCTCATCCGTCAAGCGACGCTGAGCGGCCTGAGCGCGCGCGCTCTCTCGATCGCGGGCTTCGAGGACGAGGCGGAATGAACCGGTTCGCGGCCTTGCTCGATGCGTTGCTCTTCACCCCGGGGCGGCTCGGGAAGCTCCGCCTCATCGCGGAATATCTCGCCGCCACTGCCGATCCCGAGCGCGGCTGGGCGCTGGCGGCGCTCACCGGCGAGCTCTCTTTTGCCGAGGCGAAGCCCGCGCAGATTCGCGATCTCGTCCTGACGCGCGTCGATGGCGAGCTCTTCGGCTGGTCTTATGATTTCGTCGGCGATCTTGCCGAGACCGCGTCGCTCATCTGGCCGGTGCGGGCGGTTGCCGATCGTGTGCCGACGCTCGCGGAGATCGTGAGCGCGCTCGGGCGCGCGCGCCGCGCCGAGACCATGCAGCAGCTCTACCAGGAATACTGCGCCGGAGTGCTGCCCGCCGGCATGGATCTGTCGGATCTCAAAATCGTGATCGACTGCGCCAATGGCGCAGCCTACAAGGTCGGACCGCGCATGCTGGCGGACCTGGAAGCCGAGATCGTGCCCATCGGCTGCTCCCCCAACGGGCGCAACATCAACGATGGCTGCGGCTCG
>DATJAV010000046.1:0-5294 GCA_035515835.1 Allostellaceae bacterium | reverse complement strand
CCCACATCCACCTTCATTCCCGTCATCCCCATTTCCTTTAACAAAAGGACCGAGCGCTCTCATGGGTTTCAATTGCGGCATCGTCGGATTGCCCAATGTCGGCAAGTCGACGCTCTTCAACGCCCTCACCGCGACGCAGGCGGCGGAGGCGGCGAACTATCCCTTCTGCACCATCGAGCCCAATACCGGCCGCGTCGCCGTGCCCGACGAGCGGCTCGAGGTCTGTGCCGGGATCGCCCATTCCGCCAAGATCGTGCCGACGCAGCTCGAATTCGTCGATATCGCCGGGCTGGTGCGAGGCGCGTCGCGCGGCGAGGGCTTGGGCAACCAGTTCCTGGGTCATATCCGCGAGGTCGACGCCATCGCCCATGTGCTGCGCTGCTTCGAGGACGGCAACGTGACGCATGTCGAGGGCTCGATCGATCCTATACGCGACGCCGAGACGGTGGAGACGGAGCTGCTGCTGGCCGACCTCGAGAGCATCGAGAAGCGTCTCGTGGCGACGCAGAAGAAGGCGCGCGGCGCCGACCCTGAGGCGAAAGCGCAGCTTCAGGTGATGGAGCGCGTGGCGACGGCACTGCGCGAAGGAAAACCCGCCCGCGGCATCGCCTTGAGGGCGGAAGAAAAGCCGATTTTGCGCGCGCTGCAGCTCATCACCGCCAAGCCCGTGCTTTACGTCTGCAACGTCGAGGAAGGCGCCGCCGCCAACGGCAACGCCTCGTCGGCGCGCGCGGAGGCGTTCGCGCGGGCGCAAGGGGCCGCCTCCGTCGTCATCTCCGCCGCCATCGAGGCCGAAGTGGCGCAGCTCGCCGAGGAAAGCGAGAAGCGCGAGTTCCTGGCGAGCCTCGGCCTCACCGAGACCGGGCTCGCGCGCGTCATCCGCGCCGGGTATCGCCTCCTCGATCTCGTCACCTTCTTCACCGTCGGACCCAAGGAGGCACATGCCTGGACGGTGCCGCAGGGCAGCAAGGCGCCGCAGGCCGCGGGCGCGATCCACACCGACTTCGAGAAGGGCTTCATCCGCGCCGAGACGATTTCCTATGCGGACTTCGTCGCCTGCGGCGGCGAGCAAGGCGCCAAAGACGCCGGCAAGATGCGGCTCGAGGGAGCCGAGTACGTGATTCGGGACGGCGACATCCTGCACGTGCGATTCAACGTGTAAGCATTCGCCGACACTGATAGACTCGGAACCATCCTCGCCCGCGAGGTCGACTTTGTCGCGCATTGTCATCCGCCCGGCCGTCGAGGCCGATCTTCCCGTGATCGCCGCGGTCATGCACGAAGCTTTTGCCGGATTCATCCCGCTGACGGGGCAAGCGCCGCAGCCGCTCCTCGAAGATCACAGCGAACGCATCGCCAAGGGCGAGAGCCTGGTGCTGCTCGAGGACGAAAAGATCGTCGGCGTCGCCATCCTCGCGACCGAAGGCAACCTGCCGCAGCTGCGCACGGTGGCGGTCCTGCCGGAGCGCCAGAGCGCGGGCCATGCGCGGCGGCTCATCGCCTTCGCCGAAGAGGAAGCGCGGCGCCGCGGCGCCGCCGAGATCCGCGTCGTCGTCCACGTCACCATGGCGAAAGCGATCCGACTCTATCGCGCGCTGGGCTACGAGGAATACAGCCGCGCCGAACAGGAAGGCTACTACCGCGCCTTCATGAAGAAGCGACTGGCATAGCATCGCAATGAGACGCCCCTCTCCCGCACCGCGGGAGAGGGAGGGGCCCAACGCGAAGCGTTGGGAGGGTGAGGGTACCTCGACGCTTGCGACGTCGCCGCCGAGCGGAGCCGCCCCCTCACCGGCGCTGGCTTCGCCAGCGCCGCCCTCTCCCGCAATGCGGGAGAGGGGCAAATTATCTGGCCACGCTTCGCGTGATCAGCAGCAGCGCGCCGGTGGCCTCGACCGGCGGCACGAGGATGCTGCCATCGGCGGCCTCGTCGTGATCGACGTGCCAGCGGGCGAAGTGGTCGAGCGTGGCGGCGAGATCGCGGCTGCGCAAGGTGAGCGCGCCGATCGCCGGCAGCGGCCGCGTCACGGGATCGGCCTCGGGGTAGAGCGCCGAGAAATCGTCGGAGGTGACGAAGAGAATGACGTGGCCGCCGACATGAACCGAGAGCACGTCGTCGGTGGTGACGACATCGGCGCCGAAGAGCCGCTCGTACGCGGGCCGGAGCGGCTCGGTGGCGGCGACGACGACAGTGACGCCGGCGATGCCGGTGACGGCGTTCTCGTGCTCGAGCCAGGACGGGCGCCGCACCAGCTCGGGGGTCAGATGCTGGCAGACGAAAGCGGAAAGCGCCGGCGTCTCCTCGGGCGGCAGCGAGACGAGCTTGAAGCGCGGCAGCACGCTGCCCTCCGGCAGTTCGAGCTGGCGGGCGAGATCGCTGGGCGCCCCCGGATGAAGACCACGGCGCTGGAGCTCCGCCGCCGTCTCGTCGCCCGAGCGGGTGGCGAAAGCAAGCCCGCGCAGCCCCTCGCCCCCTTGCAGGAAGACCTCGAGCCCGCTCGCGCCCTGCACCGGGTCCACCACGCCCATCAGCTCGAGGTAGTCGCGCTGGAACATGATGCAGTAGTTGCCGGTACCCTTTTGCAAGTGCCGGCCGCGCGGCGTCAGCTTGAAGCCGAGCCGAGTCCAGGCCACGCGCGCCCGCTCGAGGTCGTCGACGCCGACAATGACATGGTCGATGCCGGAGAGCGGCTGCGCCATCAGCGCAGGCTCGCCTCGATGTTGCCGCCATCGACAGTGACGACGGAGGCCGTGGTGGTGCGCGCCTGCGCCAGGAAGAGGAAGGCCTCGGCCACGTCTTCGGCGGTGACCTCGCGCCGCAGCAGATTGCCGCTCATATAAGTCTCGGGCGAGACGCCGCGGGCGGCCGAGCGCTCGGATATCATCGTCTCGGTCAAGAGGCCGCTGCGAATGCGGTCGGCATTGACGGCATTCGAGCGGATGCCGTCGCCGCCATGGTCGAGCGCGTATTGCTTCATGAGAAAGAGCGTTGCCGCCTTGGGGAGCCCGTAGGGACCGAAATCGCGGCCGGGATTGACCGCCTGCTTCGAGGTATTGAAGAGGAGAGCGCCGCCCGTCCCCTGCGCCCGCATCACGGCGACGGCGTGCTGCGCGACCCGCTGATGGGCGAAGAAGTTGAGCTCGAAGGAGCGGCGCAAGAGCGCGTCGTCGGCATCGCCGATGCGGCACTGCCAAGCGGCGCCGGCATTGGAGACGACGATGTCGATGCCGCCGAAGGCTTGGACGGCGCGCGTGAAAGCGGTGGCGACGGCGTCAGCGTCGGTCACGTCCGCGGCAAGCGAGAGCGCGGCGCCGCCGATCGCTTTCGCCACTTTGGCGGCGGCATCGCCGTCGCGGTCGAGGAGCGCCACCTCGGCGCCGGCGCGCGCCAACGCGCGGGCGGTGGCGGCGCCGATGCCGCTGCCGGCGCCGGTGACGAGCGCCACCTGGCGGGCGAGCGGCTTCTCCGCGCCCTTCCCCAGCTTCGCCTGCTCCAGCGACCAGTACTCGACATCGAACATGTCGGCCTCGCCGACGCAGTCGTAGCGGCCGATCGCCTCGGCGTCGGCGATGACGGCGACGGTGTTCTCGGCGATGTCGGCGGCGATGGCCGCGTCCTTGGCCGAAGCGCCGAGACCGAAAAGGCCGAGGCCGGGCACGAGCACGACGCGCGGCACGGGATCGAGCTCGGTCTTGGGCTGCGCCTGCCGCCCGTTGTGGCGGCGGAAATAGGCGTGGTAGCGCTCGGCATAAGCGGCGATCGCCGCGCTCACCGCCGCGCGCCAGGACGCGAGGTCGCCGGCGGCCGGCGGCGGCACCAGCAGCGGCCAGTTCTTGGTGCGGATGGTATGGTCGGGCGTGACGACGCCGACCTGCGCATAGCGCTGGAGCTCGGCGCCGCCGACATAGTTGAGGATCTCGGGCGAGCGGCGGAAGCACAGGATCTGCCGCTTGGCGCGGCCCGTGGCGCGGTCGTTGGCGAGGGCGCAGGCGCCGCGCAGGATCGGTGCCACTTCGGTGACGGGCGCCAGCGCCGCCGGCAGCGCGGCGCTGGCGAAGAGATTGCGCCGGCCGCGCTGCAGGCGCTCCTCCGCCAGCGTCACCATGGCGGTCATCCGCTCATAGGCCTCGCGCGCGTCGCGGCCGAAGGTGAAGATGCCGTGCTTCAGCAGAATGAGGCCCTCGACCTTGGGGTCGGCGTCGTAGATCTCGGCGGCTTTCTTGGCGAGGGCGAAGCCCGGCATGATGTAGGGCACGAAGCCCATGCGCCCATCATAGACCTCGCGGCAGAGGCGCTCGCCATCGGGCTGGTCGGTAAGCGCCAGCACCGCCGTCGCATGCGTGTGGTCGACGAATTTCAGCGGCAGGAAGGCGTGGAGCAGCGTCTCGACGGAAGGATTGGGCGCGGCGCTGTCGAGGAGATTGCCGCGCTGCGCGTTCACCATGTCCTCGTCGGAGAGCGTCTCGAGACGCCGCAGCGCGCGGAGCGGCTGCAGCCGCACGGCGGGCAGTCCCGCGGGCTCGATATTGCCCATGTCCCAACCCGAGCCCTTGACGCAGAGCACCTCGACGGTCTCGCCCAGCAGATCGCGCGCGCTGGTCTTGACCGAGCTGTTGCCGCCGCCATGCAGCACGAGGCGCGGATCGCCGCCCAGGAGGCGCGTGGTGTAGACGCGGAGCGCGAGGTCGCGGCCGTGATCGGCGTAGCGCGCGATGAACCGATCGGCGTCGGCGTCGGACCAGAGACTCTTCATGGCAAAAGCGGGGTGCGTCCACCCCCCTCACTGCAGGGCAATCCCATTTGCTGCGGATCGAAAAACGAAAAATACTCGCCACGGAGGCACGGAAAACACGGAGAAGCGAAGATAAGCGCGCTTCGCGCGCGCAACAAATGTGCCCCTCTCCGTGACCTCCGTGTCTCCGCGGTGATTCTTGGCCAAATGCGACGACCCTGCCCCTCGCGAGGGGAGGGGCTATTTTCTTGGCGAGGTCCACTCATCATTCCGCTCACTCGCCCGCCAGCCGCGCCCGGCGCTCGGGAAAAAGCCCAAGCAGCCCCTCGCGCGAGGCGGCGCACACGCCGCGCTCGGTGATGAGGCCGCTGACGAGGCGCGCCGGCGTCACGTCGAAAGCGAAGTTGGCGGCGGGGCTTGTCTCCGGTACGAGGCGCACGCGGACGATCTCGCCGTTGCCGGCGCGGCCGGAAATCTCCCTGACCTCGGCGGGATCGCGCTCCTCGATCGGGATGTCGCGCACGCCGTCCTCGATCGACCAGTCGATGGTCGGCGACGGCA
>DATJAV010000045.1:0-11657 GCA_035515835.1 Allostellaceae bacterium | reverse complement strand
GTCGCGCTTGGCGACAACAAGGATCTGGCCGACCGGCTGGCCTTCCTGCAGAACGCGGTGGGCGCCGTCGCCGGTCCCTTCGACAGCTTCCTGGCGCTCCGCGGCCTGAAGACGCTCGCCTTGCGCATGGAGCGGCATTGCGCCAATGCGCTGGGGATCGCCGAGCATCTCGCGCGCCATCCGAAGATCGCGCGCGTCCACTACCCCGGCCTCGCGTCGCATCCGCAACACGCGCTCGCCCGCCAGCAGATGCACGCCTTTGGCGGCATGGTGACGATCGAACTCAAAGGCGACCTCGCCGCCGCCCGTCGCTTCCTCGAGCGCGTCGAAATCTTCGCGCTCGCCGAAAGCCTGGGCGGGGTCGAGAGTCTCATCGAGCATCCCGCGATCATGACCCATGCCTCGCTGCCGCCGGCGCAACGTCAAGCGCTCGGCATCGGCGACACGCTCATCCGCCTCTCCGTCGGGATCGAGGACCTCGACGACCTCATCGCCGACCTCGACCAGGCGCTGGGGTAGAGCGTTTCAGTTTGGCGCTATCGATCTTGCGCAGCCATCACAACAGCCCCTCTCCCGCATCGCGGGAGGGGGTGGCGAGCGCAGCGAGCCGGCTGAGGGTCGCGGCGCTCTACGATGTCGACGGCACGGGCGCGGAGGCACCCTCAGCCGGCGCGTGCTTTCGCCCGCGCCACCCCTCCCGCGCGGTGTGGAAGAGGGCTCAGACGTGCGAGCCCCGAATGCCGACCTTTCGATCAGGAGCGAACGCCCCTAACATCGTCCGGCGGAAATCACACATGGCACGCATGGGAAAGCTCGACGACGCAGCAATGGGCGACTTGTTTGCGGCTGAACGGCCTGCAGACCCTGCCGCCGAGCGGATCGCCGAGGGTGCGATGTTGCTGCGCGGCTTCGCCGCCAACGAGGCGGGGGTACTCTTCGCGGCGATAGAAAGCGTCGTCGCGGCGGCGCCCTTCCGCCACATGGTCACGCCCGGCGGCTATCGCATGTCGGTGGCGATGACGAATTGCGGCGCCCAGGGCTGGGTGACCGACCGCCGCGGCTACCGCTACGACGCCGCGGACCCCGAGACAGACCGGCCCTGGCCGCCGATGCCCGTCGGGTTCGCCGCGCTGGCGACGCGGGCCGCAGCGGCCGGAGGGTTCGCAGGTTTCGCGGCCGATGCCTGCCTCATCAATCGCTACGAGCCGGGGTCGCGGCTCTCGCTGCATCAGGATCAGAACGAGCACGATTTCGCGCAGCCGATCGTCTCGGTGTCGCTGGGCTTGCCGGCGACCTTCCTCTTCGGCGCCTTGGAGCGAAGCGACCGGCCGCGGCGCTTTCGTCTCGAGAGCGGGGACGTCGTCGTCTGGGGCGGCCCCTCGCGGCTGGTGTTCCATGGCGTCGACACGCTGGCCGAGGGCGATCACCCTCTGACCGGCCGCTGCCGCATCAATCTGACTTTGCGGAAGGCCGGCTGAGCGGGCGGGCGCAATCCGGCCTCGGCTTCGTTCCGCGCCGATCCGAGGGCACGCGGCAATTGTCGACGCGCTGCTCGTCCGACGCCTTGTCGGAGAGCCGCTCCTTGAGGGTCTTCATGTCCGGGGCGCTGGCGGGCGCGGAAGAGGGCAGCGCATCCGCATTTCCTGCCCGCGATGAGGGGGATGGCGCAACCACGATCAGCACCAGAAACAGGAGCCGCCACACGCCCCGCGCACCGAAGCTCGAGTTCACCCGGCCGCCCTCCTGATCCTCGCTTTCGTCGATGCTATGGCGGCGCGACCGGCGCGACACTCCGCTTTCCGCCATCGAATTCTCTCACGGCGCAACCACCGCGCAGCGCTCGGAACAAGAGAAGAACATAACCTTCCGGCAACCATATCTTAACGCAAATCCGCCACCTTACCGGCGCTAGAAAAGGCCCGGCGCGCAGCATGTTCTTCATCATCGGATCGGTGGTCGTCATTGCTTGCGTGCTGGGCGGGTACCTGCTCAATGGCGGGCACCTCATCGTCCTCTTCCAGCCTTTCGAGTTCCTGATCATCATCGGCGCGGCCATCGGCGCCTTCATCACCTCGAACCGCAAGCCCGTCGTTTCGGGGACGCTGGCGGCGGTCGCCGCCCTCCTCAAGGCCGAGCGGTACGACAAGGAATCCTATCTCGAGCTTTTGAGCCTGCTCTATTCGATCTTCAAGCTGGCCAAAACCAAGGGCGCGCTGGCGCTCGAGCAGCATGTCGAGAACCCGAAGGAGAGTACGCTCTTCCAGCGCTTTCCCCGCTTCTTCGCCGATCACCACGCCATGGTGTTCATCTGCGACTATCTCAGACTCCTCACCCTCGGCACCGACAACCATCACGAGATGGAGACGCTGATGGACGAGGACATCGCCACCCATCACGAGGAGCACCAGGCGATCGTCGGCGCGGTGCAGACGGTGGCCGACGGCCTCCCCGCGCTCGGCATCGTCGCCGCCGTGCTGGGCGTCATCCATACCATGGGCTCGATCACCGAGCCCCCCGCCGTGCTCGGCCATCTCATCGGCGGCGCGCTCGTCGGCACCTTCATGGGCGTGTTGCTCGCCTACGGTTTCGTCGGTCCGATCGCGTCTGCCGTCAAAGGCCGAGGCGAGGCAGAGCAGCGCTACTTCCTCTGCATCAAGGCGGCAATTCTTGCCTATATGCAGGGCTACGCCCCCTCGGTCGCCGTCGAGTTCGCGCGCAAATCGCTCAACACCGATGTCCGGCCGACCTTCTACGAAGTCGAGGAAGCGGTTGAAGCCCTTCCCGCGGCCGCTTGAGCAGGCTCGCCCATGGCGAAGCGCTCCAACGTTCCCATCATCGTCAAGAAGGTCAAGGGCCATAGCGGGCCTAGCCATCACGGCGGCGCCTGGAAGGTCGCCTATGCCGATTTCGTGACGGCGATGATGGCGTTCTTCCTGCTGCTGTGGCTGCTCAACGTCACTACCGACATCCAAAAGCGCGGCATCGCCGACTACTTCGAGCCGACCATCGCGTCGAAATCGCAAAGCGGCGCCGGCGGCGTCATGGGCGGGGAGACCATGGGCCAGCCAGGGGCGCAAACGCTCCCGACCTCGGCGCCATCGCTCGCACTCGACCGACCCGCGCTCCGGCAACCCGACGAAGGCGACGAGGGCGACGAGGGCGGCACGCCGTCGCGCGACAAGACCGCCGACCAGGACAATCCGGCACCGGGGCAAGACCAGATGCAGACGGACAAACCGGCGGCGCCAGACCAGTCGCAGCAGACCGCGCAGCTCAGCGACGAGGCGGCCGAGCGCCAGCTCGCCGAGCGCGAGGCCAAGCGCTTCGCCACGGCGGAGTACATGCTGCGCCAGGCCGTGGCCCAGGATCCGGAGCTCAAGGCGCTGGCCCAGAACCTGATCATCGACGAGACCCCCGAGGGCCTTCGCGTGCAGCTCGTCGATCAGGACAAGCAGGCGATGTTCGCGCTGGGCTCGGCCGAGCTGCTCGAGCCTACCAAGAAGCTCATCGCCGTCATCACCCAGGTGGTGCAGCGCCTTCCCAACAAGGTAACCATCACCGGACATACGGACGCCATCCCCTATGCCGGGGGTGGCCGTTACACCAATTGGGAGTTGAGCGCCGATCGGGCCAATGCGAGCCGGCGCGAATTCATCGCCGACGGGTTGCCGGAGGACCGCATCGCCCGGGTGGGCGGCGTCGCCGAGCGCGATCCGCTGCTGCCCGACCAGCCGACCTCGCCGCGCAACCGCCGCATCAGCATCGTGTTGTTGCGCGAAGCGAAAGAGCCACCCCCAAAGCAGGCGGCGGCGCGCTGATGCAACCTCTGGCGCAAGACCGGTCTTCTCGGTCATAATCCCCGGGGGAAGCGGTCCGTCCCTTGAAGACGCGGCCGCGAAGGATAGGTCGATGCCGGAAGGAAATGGTCGCATCACGCGGGGATTGTCCGCCCGATCGCGCGGAACTCCGCCTGAGCCGCTGGTCATTCCGCCGCAACATTTCTACCGCACCGCCGCCTTCCCTTGCCCCTATATTCCCGGACGCTTCGAGCGCAAGCTCGTGACCGAGCTCGCCGGGCGCGAGGCGCTCACCTTCTACAATGCCTTGTCCCGCGCCGGCTTCCGCCGCAGCCACCATCTGGCCTACCGGCCGGCCTGCATCGGTTGCGCCGCCTGCGTCCCCGTGCGCATTCCCGTCGCCGGCTTTCATCTCAGCCGGTCGCTCCGGCGCATCCAGAAGACCAATGCCGACCTCACCGCCCGAGTCGAGGAGCGCGAAGCGTCGTTGGAGCAGTTTCGTCTTTTCCAGCGCTACCAGCGGTCGCGCCATGCCGATAGCGACATGGCGTCGATGACCTTCGGCGATTTCCGCTCGATGATCGAGGACAGCCCTGTGCATAGCCGGATCATCGAGCTGCGCGATGAGCGCGGGCATTGCCTCGGCGCTTGTCTCGTCGACGTGCTCGATGACGGACTCTCGGCCGTCTACAGCTTCTTCGATCCCGAGGAGCGGCGGCGCAGCCTCGGCACGATGCTGGTTCTGGCGCTCGTCAACGCGGCGCGCCAAGCGGGTCTCCCCTACGCCTATCTCGGATACTGGATCGCCGAGAGCCGCAAGATGGCCTACAAGGCGCGCTTCCGTCCGCTCGAGGCACTCACGCCGCAAGGCTGGCAACCGCTCGCACTCTAATCGCGTCGAGCGATATCTCTCCCATGCTGAGCGACTTCTGGCGTCCCAACGCTACTCCTGCGTCGACCTCTGACGCAGCAGCGTCATCGGCTCGACACTGATGCGTCACTTCCTCCGCGTAGTTTCGCTGCGCTCAACCATCGCTCACGGAGGATTACGCACCATGAAAGGTTTCAAGCGTCGATTGATGGCCGGCGTCTTCGCCGCCGGATGCTGCACTGCGCCGTTCGCAGCACCACACGCAGAGGCGTTCGATCGAGACGACATCAGACACGTGCTTCTGATCAGCATCGACGGCATGCACGCTCTTGATTTCATCAACTGCTCGAAAGGAGTGAGCGACGTCAACGGCGGCGCGCCCTATTGCCCGCGTCTTGCCGCACTCGGGGAGACCGGCGTCAACTATCTCGATACGTCCACCTCGAAGCCGTCCGACTCGTTCCCGGGCTTGATGGCGCTCGTGACTGGCGGCTCGCCGCGCAGCGTCGGTGCATTCTATGACGTGGCCTACGATCGTTCGCTCGACGCTCCTGCAACCACAACGGGGAACGGGGTCGCCGGTGCGCCGCAACTCTGCACCGCCGGCGCCACCCCCACCGGCACCACCACCGAGTTCGACGAAGGCATCGACATCAACAAGCTCGCGCTCAACGGCGGCGCGCCGGCGGGCGTCGATGGCGGGATCGCGTCCATCGATCCGAACAAGCTCGAGCGCGACCCGGCCAATGGCTGTGCTCCGGTCTTTCCCTGGAACTTCGTGCGCACCAACACGATCTTCGGCGTGGTGCACGGCGCGGGCGGCTACACCGCCTGGTCGGACAAGCACCCGTCCTACATCGCGGTGTCGGGCCCCGGCAACGGAACCAACGTGGATGACTACTTCTCGCCGGAAATCAACTCGGTCCCGGTGGCGCTGCCCACGGTGCCCGGCTGCAGCCCACTGCCGGATCAGACGGCGGTCGCCCAGTCCAACGCCTGGACGGACAGCTTCGAGAACATCCAGTGCTACGATGGCCTAAAAGTTCAGGCGATCGTCAATGAGATCAACGGGCTCACCCATAACGGCGCGAGCAAGGCGCCGACGCCGGCTCTCTTCGGCATGAACTTCCAGGTCGTCAGCGTCGGACAGAAGCTCATCGAGAAATCCGTCGGCGTGACCGGCGGCTATATGGACAACGAAGGCAGACCCTCGCCGGCGCTGCTGGGAGAGATCGAGTTCGCCGACGCCTCCATCGGCAAAATGGTGGACGCGCTCGCCGCCCGCGGTCTGCTCGAATCGACGCTGATCATCATCTCGGCGAAGCACGGCCAGAGCCCTGTCGACTCCGCGCGCTATCTGGGCATAGCCACCAAGGCCGGGGACCCGATCACGACATCGCCGGCCACGATCCTTGAGCAACTGCTTCCCTTCTCCGAGTCGCCGGCAAACGCCAACGGCATCGGGCCTACCGAGGACGATGTCTCGCTGATCTGGCTCGCCGACTCGACGCAAACCACCACTGCCGTGGACATGCTCGAGAGCCAGTCACCGTCGACGAACAACATCGCCGGCATCGGCGAGATTTTCTCGGGACCCGGGATCGGTCAGTTGTTCAACCTGCCGGGGCTGCCGCCCAATCGCGACCCGCGCACGCCCGATATCCTCGTCACGCCGAACATCGGCGTGACCTACTCGGGGAGCGGCAAGAAGCTCGCCGAGCATGGCGGCTTCTCGCATGACGACACCAACGTCATGATGCTGCTGTCGAAGCCGAGCTTCTCGCCGAGGACTGTCACCAGCCCGGTGGAGACTGCGCAGATCGCACCGACCATCCTGGAAGCGCTGGGTTTCAATCCGAACGCGCTACAAGCCGTGCAACAGGAGCACACGCAAGTGTTGCCGGACGTCTTCTCCGACCCCGACGACCGGTAAACTAAGGCGGCGCTTTAAAGATCTGACCCTCTCCCGTATTGCGTCGCATTGCGGGAGAGGGCTATCGCCGCCGCGTCATACCGCCTCGACCGGGAACACGACCTCGACGCGCGTTCCCTGACCGGGCTCGCTCGTCACCTCGATGCGTCCGCCGTGGCTCGTGACGATGCCACGCACCGCGGCCAAACCGAGCCCCGTGGCTTGGCCGACTGGCTTTGTCGTGAAGAAGGGCTCGAAGATGCGCGCGCGCGTCGCCTCGTCCATGCCGCACCCGTTATCCGCTACGGAAAATCGCGTCTCGTTCCGGTCGGCATCGACGCCTAGCGCGATCTTGATCGTGCCGTGATTGGTGCCGATGGCTTGGGCGGCGTTGGTGACGAGGTTGACGATCATCTGGTGCAGCTGGCCGGGATCGCCCAAGAGCGGCGGCACGGGGGCGATCGCCGTTTCGACGAGAATGGTGGCTGGAAGGGCGCCTCGCATCATCTTGAGCGCATCCTCGGCAATGCGGGCGAGGCCGAGACCCTCGTGACGCAGTTGCTGCTTGCGGGAGAAAGTGAGGATCTCTTGCACCAACTCGCGCGCCCGCTCACTCGCCGTCATGACCGTCTCGAGATTGGCGCGCTCGCGGCTCTCTTCGGGGAGCTTGGCCGCGACCCGCTTGGTCAAGGCGATCACCGGCACCAGCGTGTTGTTGAGTTCGTGCGCGACACCGCCGGCCAACGTGCCCAATGCCTCCAAGCGCTGCGAATGATGAAGCTGCGCCTCGAGGTCGCGGCGCTCCTCCTCGGCGCGCTTCAGCGCCGTGATATCGGTCCAGAGGCCGACCCGATTGCCGCCCGGCAAGGGACGGTAAGTCACGAGCATGAAGCGGCCGTCGCGCAGGCGGTAGGCATGCTCGCCGCCGGTTTGGTAACGGGCGACCAACGTCTCGAGATCGGGTTTTTGTCCGGTCGCTGCGTCGACGTAAAAATCGTGGCGCAGCTTCCATTCCGCCAGCTCGCGGGCCGAGACCCCGTCACGCACCGGCGTGCTCGTCGTCGCCCCGCGGTAGAGATCGGCGAAAGCCTGATTGAAGGCGACGGCGTGGTCGGCAGCATCGTAGATGACGAAGGGCTGGCTCACATGCGCCACGGCGTCGTGCAGACGGCGCTGCGCCAAGCGCGCCGCGACCTCGGCTTCGATGCGCGTCGTGATGTCGGCGCCGACGCCGCGATAGAAAAGGAAGTCGCCATTCGCGGCGAAGGTGGGCGCGCCGCTGACCGACACCCAGCGCAGCGTACCATCGGGGCGCCTCACCGAGAAGACGACGTCGCGGAACGGGAGCCTCGCCTTGATTGCCGCCAGCGCCTTGGCACCCATCTCCGGGCCAATATGCTCGGAAGCTCGCTTGCCGAGAAACCGTGCGACCGGAGCGCCGTAAATTGCCTCATAAACGGCAACCGGCGACACGCTGACCAGACGATGGTCTGAATCGTACTCCCATGCATAATCGGCCGCGGCTTCGAAGAGGTGGCGATATCGCCGCTCGCTCTCGCGCAGATCGCCGCACCGCCGATCGTCGTCCAGCAACGCCTGCTCGAGATCGCTGACGTCGATCGCAGTGACGAGGATTGCGGGGCGCCCACCCCACTCGATGCGGCTGGTAGCGACGCGCATGGCCGCGATCGTGCCGTCGGCCTTGCGGTGGTGGCCGATCCCGCACCGACCCAAGCCGTCCGGCTCGGGAAGCTCGAGATCGGCCATGCCGAGCGTGCGAAACTTGGTCCGGCCATAGCCGTAGAAGCGCACGGCGCTGGCGTTCGCCGCGAGAAAACGCAGGCTCGCCTCGTCATAGACAAAGATCGGCGAAGGATGGTTATCAAATCCTGTACCGAGCGGGGTGACGGGGTCATTTGCGTCGATCTGCTGTGGCGAAGCGTACTGGCGAGGCACTCGTTCCCCTCCTATACCCGCTACGGTCGCAGCGGCGTGCCTTGCCGGCGGGACGGATTCCGGCGAAGCGAATGATTTTCTCAGGAATTGATTGTTAAAGACTTTATCGCACGGCCCTCGCCTATTCGGCCGCCAGCGCGCCGGGCGGTCCGAGATGGACGAGGCAGCGGTTGATCCACATCGCCGTCAGTTTCTCCTCGACCGAATTCTGGCCGAGACGCTCATGCAGTACGCGGAAATCGACGGCGTCGAGCGGTTGGTCCTGGTTGAAGCAGGAGAACACCACCGTCTCGACGCCTGTGATGGGATCCTTCTGCGCCTGCAGGCACTGGGCGCAGATCTCCTTCATCATGCATTGCATCGGCGAGTTGATCGAGGCGATGGCCCGGTGCGCCGGCTTCACATAAGGCTTCAGCACGCCGTGGCGTGCGGCGCCCACCGCCGCCATCATGCCGTCGGAGCCGATGACGATAAGGCGGTCGACGGCATCGAGCGCGAGCGCAGCCTGCCCGAGAGCGTCCGCGGCATAAGCCTTCATGCCCTCAACGATGTTGCCGACGAAGCTCCGGTCCTGCGGGCGCGTCGCGGCAAAGCCCGGCGCCTCGTCGCAACACCAGACGACGACATCGGCCGCTTTCTCGATCTCCTCGACCTTGTAGCGATCGGCCCGCTTCTTGTAGCCGGCGAAGTACAGCACCTTGGAACCGTTCTGCCGGAACGCCTGGCCGATCGAGAAGAGCACGGCATTGCCGAGGCCGCCGCCGACCAGCGCCACGGTCTCGCCGCCCGGCGTCTCGGTCGCCGTTCCTGTCGGCCCCATCAAGATCACCGGCTCGCCCGGCTGCAGCAGCGTGCAGAGATCCGACGAGCCGCCCATCTCCAGCACGATGGTCGAGAGGAGCCCGCGCTCGCGGTCGACCCAGGCGCCGGTGAGCGCCAAGCCTTCCATCGCCAGGGTCGTGCCGTCGACGCGCCGCGCATGACGCTCGAAATTCTGCAGCCGATAGAATTGACCGGGCCGAAAAGCGCGCGCTGCCATCGGCGCGCGGACGACGACCTCGACGATGGTCGGCGTCAGGCGCTCGACGCG
This sequence comes from Allostellaceae bacterium, assembly GCA_035515835.1. Classification (GTDB taxonomy): domain Bacteria; phylum Pseudomonadota; class Alphaproteobacteria; order ATCC43930; family CGMCC-115725; genus DAHUYF01. The sequence continues at coordinate 2,031 of DATJAV010000045.1, read as the reverse complement.
ATCGACGGTGGCATGAAGCTCGTCGTCGAGCTTCGCCACCAGCGTTTCCGCCGAGGGGCCGGCCGGCGCCCGTTTCGCCAGCACGCGGCTGACGACGGGATAGCCCTGCTTGGCGCCGCCCATCGCCTTCACGACATTGCCGGAGAAGGACGGATGGAGGTCGCCGAAGAAGCTGATGGCGCGGCCGTCCGGCCAAAGGTTCATCAGCACATGGACGTGCTCGGGCTTGGCGACGCGCTCGGGTGTCGCCCTCCGCCCCTCCTCGTCGTAAGCCTGGAAGTATCGGCCATCGAGCACGACATGCGCTGGATCCTCGCGGCCAAGAACGGTGTTGGGCTGCGTCCCCGCGGCCACCAGAATGGTGCGCGCCGGCAAGGTCACGCTCGCCGCGCCGCCCCCGGCAGCGCGGGTCACCGTCAAACCCATGGCGTGGCCGAAGCGATCGACCTCCACCGCCTCGGGCGTCAAGCCTTCGGCGAAGCGGATGCCCTCCTCCATCGCCTTCGCCACTTCCTCATGATTGAGGGTATAGCTCGGCGCATCGGTGAGCCGCCGGCGGTAAGCGATGGTGACGCCGCCCCAACCGTTCAAGAGCTCGATGATGCGGGGAGGACGGCTTTCGCGCGCCGCCGTCGCGCGCTCGGAGCGGATGGCGCGCGCATGGGCGATGAACTCGTCGGCGGTGGCGCGCTCCTCCTCGTCCCAGACGCCGCGCACCGCCGCCTCGCCGCGCTCGGCCAACAGCGTCTCGTAACGGCTCAAGAACTTCTCGACCTGGAGTGGATAATAGGCGAGTGATTCCGTCGCCGTGTCGATGGCGGTGAGGCCGCCGCCGATCACCACGACCGGGAGGCGCACCTCGAGATTGGCGACGCTGTCGGTCTTGGCCGCGCCGGTGAGCTGGAGCGCCATCAAGAAATCGGAGGCCTGGCGCACGCCCCGCGCCAAGCCGTTCCGCATGGGCACCACCGTCGGCCGCCCGGCGCCGGCGCAGAGCGCGATGTGATCGAAGCCCAGGGCAAAGGCGCTCTCGATGGAAATCGTGCCGCCGAAGCGCACGCCGCCATACATGGCGAATTCGGCGCGCCGCTCCAGCAGCAAGCGGATGAGCTTCAGGAAGTTCTTGTCCCAGCGCACGGTAATGCCGTACTCGGCGACGCCGCCGAAGCCGGCCATCATGCGCTCGTCGAGGGATTCATAGAGCTCGGCGATGTCGCGGATCGGACGAAACGGCCGCCGCCCGCCGCGCGACCCGACGCCGGCCGCCCATTCCGGCAACGGCTCGATCTTGAGTCCGTCGATGCCGACGACGCGATGGCCGTCATTCATGAGGTGATGCGCCAAGGTGAAGCCGGCTGGCCCCAGCCCCACGACCAGCACCTTGTAGCCGCTCGCCGGCCGCGGCAGCGGCCGGCGCAGATCGAGCGGGTTCCAGCGCGTCAGCAGGCCGTAGATCTCGAAGCCCCAGGGCAGGCCCAGCACGTCCTTCAGCGTCCGCGTCTCGATCTGCGGAATGTCGACCGGCTCCTGCTTCTGATAGATGCAGGCTTTCATGCAGTCGTTGCAGATGCGATGGCCGGTCGCCGCCGCCATCGGATTGTCGACGACGACGATGGCGAGCGCGCCCACGCTGTGGCCGCGCGCCTTCACCTCGTTCATCTCGGAGATGCGCTCTTCCAGCGGGCAGCCGGCCAGCGTCACGCCGAAGACGGTCTTCTGGTACTGGCCGCTCTTCTTGTCCTTGAGGCCGCGCGCGCAGCTGTCCTTGCCTTGGTGGTGGCACCAGATGCAGTAATTCGCCTGGTCGAGCGCCCCCTTCAAGTCCATGCCGGGATCGGTGAGCTTGAAGCCCTCGCGCCGGCGCCGGCGATCCCCGGGAAAATCGAGCATGGCGACGCCGTAATGCGTCGTCGTCTCGACCGGCACGAGATGCGTCATCTCGAGCTTGTGCGGCAGCTTGAAGAGGACGCCCGCGCGGTGCTTCTCGCGGCCTGCCGGCGCGAGCGTCGCCCAAGCGGCGTAGCGCGCGGC
>DATJAV010000044.1:0-18333 GCA_035515835.1 Allostellaceae bacterium | reverse complement strand
CACCGCCACATGGGCGCCCTATACGGTCGCGCGCCTCGGCTACGTGCTGAAGGCGGCGGTGGCAGCAATCGATGGCGCCAAGGAGCGGGCGGCGGTGCTGCGTAGCGCGGCCGAGGGCAATATCGCGCTGCAGCTCGTCTTCCTCGCAGCCGCGCTTGGGGTTGCGGTGGGCAGCATGCTGACGATCCGGTTGCGGGTCATCTCCCCCCTGCAGGCGATCCGCAGGGCGATGCTGAAGGTCGCGGCCGGCGATGTCTCCGCCGAGGTGTCGCTGAGCGGCCGGCGGACGAGATCGGCGCGCTCTGGGGCGCGCTTGCCACCTTCAGGCAGAACGCGATCGAGAAGGCGCGGATCGAGGAGGAGCAGCGCCGCCGCAGCGCGCAAACGGAAGCCCGCCAGCAGGCGGTCGAAACTTCGATCGCCGCGTTTGAGGGCCAAGTCCGCCAGGCGCTCGATGCGCTGGGCGAAGCCTCGAGCGAGATGCGCCAAACCTCCGAGCGCCTCTCGCGCACCGCGGAGCAGAGCAGCCGGCAGGTGAGCGCGGTGAGCGGCGCCTCGACAGAAGCGTCCAGCAACGTCGACACCGTTGCCGCGGCTTCGGAGGAGCTCAGCCTCTCCATCGCCGAGATCACCCGGCAAGTATCACGCGCCGCCAGCATCGCCGGACGCGCCGTCGAGGAGACGCGGCAGACCGACGCCACGGTCCAGGGCCTCGCGGACACCGCGGGCCGCATCGGCGCCGTGGTGAAGCTCATCAGCGAGATCGCGAGTCAGACCAATCTGCTGGCGCTCAATGCGACGATCGAGGCCGCTCGCGCAGGCGAGGCGGGCAAGGGCTTTGCCGTGGTTGCCTCCGAGGTGAAGTCGCTCGCCAGCCAGTCGGCGAAGGCGACCGAAGACATCTCGGCACAGATCGTCGCCGTGCAGAATGTCACCCGCGACGCGGTCGAGGCCATCAACCGCATCGGCGGCACGATCGGCGAGGTGAACGCGGTGGCGACCTCGATCGCGACCTCGGTCGAGCAGCAGGGCGCCGCCACGCAGGAGATCACCCGCAACACGCAGCAAGCGGCGCGCCGCACCAAGGACGTCTCCGAGAACATCTCCGGCGTCGCCGCGGGCACGAGCGAGACCGGCAAGGCGGCCGAAGGCGTGAAGTCCGCCGCCGACGCGCTGACGCTTCAGGCCGACCGCCTGCGCAGCCAGGTTAAGGACTACCTCGACAAGATCCGCGCGGCATAGAAGCGCTGCATCTGCGGCGGTGCCAACGTCAGCGCTCACCCCCTACCAGTGACGCGTTGAGCCGGTCGCGGTCGACCTTAATGCTGACGCCGGCGCGCTCTTGCTGCAGCAGCATGGCGACGCGGGAATCGCGCTCGGCCCAGCCGCGGTTCATAGCCTCGGTGAGCTCGTCGAGGGCGAGATTGGAGAGCCGCATGGGGACGCCGAGCTCGCGCGCAAGCTGCGTCGCGAGGGTCACGTCCTTATGGGCGAGCCGGAGCGCAAAGGCGGGCGGCTCGTAGACGCCCGGCAGGAACTGGTCGACGAGGCCCTCGAAGGTGCGGCGGCGTCCGATGGCGCCCTGACGCACCGCCTCGAAGAGCGCGAGCGGCTCGACCCCGCCCTTGACGCCCATGGTGAAGACCTCCGCCAGCACGGTCTGGATGGCATAGCCCGCGCAGTTGTGGACGAGCTTCGCCACAGTGCCGGCACCGATGGGGCCGACATAGCGCGCCTGGTCGCCGATCGCGTCGAGGACCACCTTGTGGCGATCGAAAGCGGGCTTGTCGCCGCCGACCCAGAGCGCGAGCCGCCCGGTCCTGGCGCCGCGCGGGCCGCCGCTCACCGGCGCGTCCAGCATAGCGAGGCCGCGCTCGGCGAAGATGCCGTGGATGCGCCGCACCAGCGTCGGCGAATTGGTCGAGAGATCGAAATAGGCGCCGCCCGCGCGCATCCCCGCCAGCAAACCATCCTCCCCCAGCGCCACTCTCTCGACCTCGACTGGGCCGGGCAGCGACGTAAAGACGGCGTCGGCCGCTTCGCCGACCTGACGCGGCGTCTCCGCCCAGACCGCGCCCGCCGCCAAATGCGACTCGGCGGCGGCCCGCCGGATGTCGTTGACGACGAGGCGATGGCCCGCCTTCTGCAGGTTCGCCGCCATGCTGGCGCCCATGGTGCCCAAGCCGATGAATCCGATCTGCATGTCCCTGGCCCGCTGCTGCCTCAATTGCATCGTAATGCCTCCGGGCCCCGGCGCTGCGGTGTCTTGCGGCGGTGCTCGAGAGCGAGGCTCGCCCGCTCCTCCTGCGCCGCGCTACCGCGCCCGGCGCCGGGCTCGAGGCAGTGCTGATCGCGGTCCATGTGGCGGCGCGCCGCCGCTCCGGCGCCTGCCGCTGTTGTCGCCGGCCTAGGCGTCGGTACCGCTTGCGTCGGATCAGCCGAGCCGCGGTGGCTAGAACTCCTCCTCGAACCGCGTGGGGTCGGCAAGCACCTCGGCGGCGAGGGTCTTCCGTTCCGTCCGGTCTGCGGTGCTGACAATGCGCGCATGGCGGATGCCCTGCGCGTCGGTGTGCACGGCCTCAACAATCCAGTTCGAGACGGCCGAGCGGCCGTAAACGCCAAGCTGGACGCCGCGGAAACGCTGCCCTGGTTCGATCGTGCGCTTTGTCATCGGCAGAGCTTACACCTCCGGCATCGCCGAGGCGAGTCGGTCGGCGCCCGTGCGCCGCTACTTCCACATCCAGTTGTCCGCGTCATCTTGAGACCCGCTGTCATCCGCGACCCAGGCGTGGCGGCGTCCCGGTTCGTCGCCCCCGCGACGCGGCTCGGCCGCGGTTTCCGGGCTCGGCTCCTCCCTCGGCGGAGGATGGCCGAAAAGCGCATGAAGCTTCGGCACAGAGAGAAAAGGCATCGACATGGCAGACCCTTCCGAACCGCTCCCGCGCGGCACGTTCGAGTCAATCAGGGCAATGCCGCCGCAGATTGTGCATTTTCTCACTACGCCCCCTGGCGTTGTGATCGAGATCACAGATCGGCGCGGAAATCGCCGCCGCCATTGCGCCTTGTATGGCGCGATCGGCCCGCCTATAAAATTGCAGGAACCCTCTGCCGAGACATGTTGCATTCATGAGCGATCCTGTCGCGGTCGCGCGCCGCGCCTATGCGGAGGAGCTGCGTTTCACCGTTCGCCTGCGGTCCGCCGCGGTGGTCGAGGCCTTGGCCACGGTGCCGCGCGAGCGCTTCGTCGGACCAGGACCCTGGCGCATCAAGAGCCCGTGGGACCTGGCCGAGTACTGGACGACCGAGGAGGCCGATCCCTGCGCGGTCTATCACGACGTGCTGATCGCGCTCGACGAGGTGCGCGGCATCAACAACGGGCAGCCGGCGCTCTGGGCCTTCCTCCTCGACCGCCTCGGCATCGAGCGCGGCGAAGAGGTGCTGCATTTGGGCTGCGGCACCGGCTATTACACGGCGCTGATCGCCGAGCTTGTCGGACCCACCGGACGGGTCTCGGCGCTGGAGCTCGATCCGACGCTGGCCACGAAAGCGCGCGCCAATCTCGCCGCCTGGCCGCGGGTCTCGGTCGAGAATGGCGACGGCGCCAGCCTCTCATTCGAGCCCCAGAACCTGGTGGTCGCGAGCGCGGGGGCGACGCACCCGCTTCCCTCCTGGCTCGACGCAGTCAAGCCGGGCGGCCGGCTGCTTTTCCCGCTCACCGGCATGAACCGTTCGGGCGGAATGCTTTTCCTGCGACGCGATGCTTTGGCGCCAGAGGCATATGCGGCACGGTTCCTCTGCCCGGCGGGCTTCATTGACTTCCGTGGCGCGCGAGATGCCGGCGTCGGTCAGCGGCTGGACGCGGCGCTCACTGCCGACCGCGGCGCCTCTGTCCGATCCTTGCGTCGCGATCGCCATGCGGAAGACTCGTCCTGTTGGCTGCATGGCGAGGGCTGGTGCCTCTCGCATCGTGTGCCCTCGGGAGCGGCGCCAGCAAAAGATTCACAGTGACACAGTGCGGCAATGAGGTAGCGAGCGCGCGGCAGGAGATCGACGGGACGACGCCAGCAAGCACCTACCCGCTTCGCCGGGATAAGACTTGCTTCTGTGTCTTGGGGTTTTGCGACCTTAATTTCCGCCAACCGATGCGACCGCCCCGAGCAGAATAATAGGCACATCGCCACGACGATACGGGACGCGGCCAAGACGGAATCGGGCCACAGTTGTTGTCTGAAGGTGCTGATGCTGTACAATTTGAGGTCCTGTAACCCCCAAGAGGTAAGCCATGTCCACGACGGCTGAGTGGCTGACCTCGCTCGGCATGTCCGAGTATGCGGAGCGCTTCGCCGAGAACCGCATCGATCTCTCGGTCCTCCGCGACCTCACCGATCAAGATCTGAAGGATCTCGGCGTCGTGCTGGGCGATCGCCGCAAGATGCTGCGGGCGATCGCCGCGCTCGCCAGCGACGCTCCGGCCACGCCCGCACCCCCGCGCATACCACAAGACGCCGCCGAGCGCCGGCAGCTCACCGTGATGTTCTGCGACCTCGTGGGCTCGACAGCTCTATCGGCGCGGCTCGACCCCGAGGATCTGCGGGGCGTCATCGGCGCTTATGACGCCTGCTGCGCCGGACTTGTGGAGCGCCATGGCGGCTTCGTCGCCAATTATATGGGCGACGGCGTCATGTCCTATTTCGGCTATCCCCAGGCGCATGAGCATGACGCCGAGCGCGCCGTCCGCGCCGGGCTCGCCCTTGTCGAGGCGGTGCCGAAACTCTCGACAGCCGCGCGAACGCCATTGCAGGCGCGCGTCGGCATCGCCACCGGCCTCGTGGTGGTCGGCGACCTGCTGGGCGCCGGCCAGGAGCAAGCGGTGATCGGCGAGACACCCAATCTCGCCGCGCGCCTCCAGGCACTGGCCGAGCCGGGCACGGTCGTGATTGCGTCGACCACACGCCGGCTCACCGGCGGTCTCTTCGAGTATCGCGATCTCGGGGCGGTTGGGCTGAAGGGCTTTGCCAGGAATGTCCCGGCATGGCAGGTGTTGGGCGCGAGCGCCGCCGAGAGCCGCTTCGAGGCGCTCCGCGCCAGCACCACACCGCTCGTCGGGCGCGACGAGGAAGTCAACCTGCTGCTGCGCCGCTGGGAGCAGGCGAAACGCGGCGAAGGCTCGGTCGTGCTGATCTCGGGCGAGCCGGGCATCGGCAAGTCGCGCATCGCCGAGACCCTACTCGAACGCCTCGCCGGCGAGCCGCATACGCGGCTGCGCAATTTCTGCTCGCCGCACCACCAGGACAGCGCCTTCTACCCTAGCATCACGCAGATCGGGCGTGCGGCCGGGTTCCGCCGCGACGACACGGACGGGCAGCGCTTGGCCAAGCTCGAAGCGGTGCTCGCGCTCGCGACCGACGACCTCGCCGAGACCGTGCCGTTGCTGGCGGAGCTGCTGTCGGTTCCGACGGGCGACCGCTATCCCCCGCTCGACCTCACGCCGCAAAGCCGCAAGGAGAAGACATCGCGGACGCTGATGGCGCAGATCGAGGGGCTGGCGGCCCGCCAGCCGGTGCTGCTCGTCATCGAGGACGCACACTGGAGCGATCCCACCTCGCTCGAGCTGCTGGAGCTTATCGTCGAGCGGGCGCCGAGCCTGCCGCTCCTGGTCGTCGTCACCTTCCGGCCGGAATTCGCGCCGCCTTGGGTCGGGCGCCCGCAAGTGACGCTGATCAGTCTCAATCGTCTGTCGCGGCGGCTCCGCGTCGAGATGATCGCGCACGTCACCGCCGGCAAGGCGCTGCCACCGGAAATAGCCGAGCAGATTACCGATCGCACCGACGGCGTGCCGCTCTTCATCGAGGAGCTGACCAAGGCCGTGGTCGAGAGCGGCCTCTTGGTGGACTCCGGAAATCGCTACGTGGCGATGGGCAGCCTGGCGCCGCTGGCAATTCCGACCTCGCTCCAGGCGTCGCTACTGGCGCGGCTCGATCGCCTGGGGCCCAACCGCGAGGTGGCGCAGATCGCCGCCGCTCTCGGTCGTCATTTCTCGCACGAGCTGATCGGCGCCGTGGCGGCCATGCCGCAAGAGCAGCTCGATGACGGCTTGGCGAGGCTCGTGCAGGCGGAATTGATCTTTCGGCGCGGGACCCCTCCCGATGCGCAGTACACCTTCAAGCACGCGCTGGTGCAGGACGCCGCCTATGCCACGCTGCTGCGCAGCCGGCGCCGGCAGCTCCATGCCCGCATCGCCGCAACGCTCGAAGAGCAATTTCCCGAGGTCGTGGCGGCTGAGCCCGTCCTCCTTGCCCAGCATTGCGCGGAAGCGGGGCTCGCGGAGAAAGCCGTTCTCTATTGGCTGAAGGCGAGCCAGCAGGCGATGGCGCGCTCGGCGATGACGGAAGCGGTCGCCCAGCTGCGCAAGGGATTGGACGCGCTCGAGAGCCTGCCGGACGGTTCCTCCCGCCGGCGCCACGAGCTGGAGCTCAATCTCGCACTGGGGCCAGCACTCTCGGCCACGAAAGGCTGGTCGGCGACCGAAGTCGGCGAGACCCTCGCCCGAGCGCGCGCCTTGGCCGAGGAGGTCGATCGCCTCGACTACATCGTGCCGCTGAGCTTGGGCCAATGGGCGTTTCACATGGGCCGAGCCGAGCTCACGCAGGCGCTGTCGCTAGCCGAGCAGATCGAGATGATCGGCGCGGCGCGCCATGACGTCGCGACAGAATTGCTGGGTTGCCGCGCACAAGGGTCGACTCGACTCTTCCTCGGCGAGTTCGTCGCCGCCCGCGCGCTGCTGGAGCGCTGTCACGGCCTTGCCGATCCGGCGCACCGCGTCATCCGCGGGTCAATGTCCGAGGATCCCTACGCTTTGATGCTGACATATCTCGCTTTGGCCTTGACGCGTCTCGGCTACCTTGATCAGGCACGGTTGCGGCTGAACGAGGCCGTGTCGGAGGCCCGTCGCCTCCGGCACGCGCAAACGCTCGCTGCCGTGCTCACCTTGGCTAATTGGACGGACATCGGCTGGCGTCAGATGCAGCGGCACGCCGATGAGCTCTTGGCGCTGTCGACGGAACATCGTTTTCCCTTGCATTTGGGTTGGGCAACGGCGTTCCGCGGCTGGTCCCTGGCGGCACTCGGGCAGCCGCGGGAGGGCCTCTCGCTACTGACGCAAGGGCTGGAGATGCTGCGCGCCACTGGAAATTTCTCGGGTACGCCGCTGGTGCTCACGATGTTCGGCGAGACCTGCGCAAGGCTGGGGCAGCCGGGCGAGGCACTCAATTGCTTCGCCGAGGCGGCGCGGATCATCGAGATGACTGAGGAGCGCTATCACGAGGCCGAGCTGCATCGGCTGCGCGGCGATGTGCTGAGTGGCACCGGGGATCCCGCCGCAGCCGAGCGGAGTTATCATCAGGCGCTTGCGGTCGCGCGGCAGCAGAATGCCAAGCTCTTCGAGCTGCGCGCGTCGATCAGCCTCGCGCGCCTTTGGCGCGAAGCGGGCCAGTGCGGCGCTGCCCGCGACCTTCTCGCCGGCATCTATGGCTGGTTCACCGAGGGCTTCGGCACGCCGATCCTCGACGACGCGAAGGCGCTGCTCGAGGAGCTGGCACGATAAGCCAGGCGTGCACGTCACGAACCGGCTTGGATGTCGTACGGAAAGCCGTGAAAGTTGATTTGGCCCGGCGCGCTGCTGCCAGATCCAGGCGTCGCATTGTCGAGCGTCGCGGCGGGGGCTTGCGCGCAGCTGGCGACCGCGGCGCCGAGCAGAATGGCCAACGCGATGGCGCCCAAGGGCCGCCGGGGCGATGAGAGGTTGATCGTCATCCTAGAAATCCCTTCCGTGTTACAAAGAGCGCGAACCGCGCCTTCTCGTTTGCGCATGTGGGAGCGGTGACGGGGCCCGTGGGTGATCGAAGTCACAGCGGCAGCCACGCTCGCGCCAGCGGCAGCGCCACGCCGCAAAGGGAGTATTATGAACGCGTGCACCTCCTTCCTTGACCCGGCAATCGCCTAGCGAAAGGCTGACCATGCCTGTCGACGCATCAGAGCCACCACCCCAGCTTCGCACTTTCGACGACGCCCTCGGTCGGCGGATCATCGCCATGCATGTCTGGGCGGTCCGCGAAGGGCTCCGCGGTGCCACGGCCTACGATCTCTTCGACGGATATTGTCAGCGCCTGGTCGTCGACGGCGTTCCGTTGTTGCGTGCCTATGCCGCAACCGAGACCCTCCACCCGCAATGGTCGGCCTTCGGCTACACCTGGCGGCGCGATCTCAATGCCATCCAGCCCGAGCAATACGTTCGCAGCAACGTGGTGACGCCCCAATGGCTGAGCAGCCCGATCTACCATCTCATCCGCCGGTCGGATGGCGGCGAGGACAATCCCATGCTGCGCCGGCGGATCGAGGTGGGCCCCGATCAGCGCGATTTCCCGCTCCTTGTCGAGTTCTTCGCCGCCGGCGCCACCGACTATTTCGGTCAGCTCCTTACCTTCGGCGCCGGTCACGATCGCTCGCGCGGGTCGGGGGCGGTCTTCACCTTCATCACCGACCGCCGCGGCGGTTTTTCCGACGACGACCTGATGCTGTTGCAGGCGACGCTGCCGGCGCTCGCGCTCGCCATCAAGGCGCATGTCGGCCATGCCATTGCCGCCGGGCTGCTGCAGGCCTATCTCGGCGAGGATGCCGGGCGGCGGGTCCATGCCGGCGCGGTCGAGCGCGGTTCGGTCGAGAGCGTGCGCGCGGTGCTGTGGTACGCCGACATTCGCGGCTTCACGACGATTGCCGACGCAGCGCCGGGTTCCGTCGTCATCGAGCTGCTCGACGACGTGTTCGAGACGCTGACTGCGACGCTGCGGCAAAGCGGCGGCCAGGTACTGAAGTTCTTGGGCGACGGCATGCTGGCGACCTTCGCCCTCGAGGCAACCGGCCGCACCGAGACCTGCCGCCGCGCGCTCGACGCCGCGGTCGAGGCGATGCACGCGCTCGACGCGCTCAATGCGGCGCGCGCGGCGGCGGGCAAGCCCGTCGCCGCCGTGGATCTGGCGCTTCATCTCGGCGACGTGCTCTATGGCAATGTCGGCGCCACCGACCGGCTCGACTTCACGGTCATCGGCCCCGCGGTCAACGAAGTCGCTCGCATCGAGGCCTTGTGCCAGACGCTGGGCCGCAACGTGCTGGTCTCCGCCGAGCTCGCCGCGGCGGCCGAGGACGGCAGCCGGCGCCTCGAGCCGCTCGGCCGCCACACGCTCCGCGGCGTCAGGGAGGCGCGGGAGATCTTCGCTTTGGATCTATCCAAGAAGCCGGCGAGCGAGTCCGCTCAATAATCCGGAATGCGTCTATTTCCGACGTGACCCGCGACGGGGGGTGAGCGGGGGAAGAGCTGGGGATGCTTGGGGATTAGCGGGGATCAGCGGGAATGCTCCGGCAGGGACGCTTCCAGCCAATCACATTTGGCCTTGGGACCCGGTTTCTTCAGCGTGACGGCCGGGACTCGGCCTTCGGCCGGCCCGGCCATGACGGCGAAAAAGAGACTTCCCTTCGCAGGCGATTGCCCTCCCCCAAACAGGCCCGCGAGGGGGAGGTGCAACAGGCCGGTGAGCGCGAGATCAGTGGGCGGCGATGTGCTTCTTCGCGTAGAGGCGCATCTCGTCGAAGCCCTGGCTCATGCGCCGGGCGATGACGCTGAACACGTCCGTGCTCGCCTTCGTCGTCATCTCGTTGAGCTCGCGGGCCGTCGCAAGCCCGGTCTCGAAGGCCTGCTTCACCACCTCGACATTGCGCGCAAGACGCTCCTCGGGGGCCCCCGGCTGCGTCCACTCCCGCAGCAGCGCCGACGCTTCGGCGAAAGCTTTCTGCGCGATCTCGACCTGACGCTGCGCCAGGGCGCGCACTCCCTCCACCGCCAGCTGATTGGCTTGGGTCAGCGCCTCGAGGTTCTTCTGCTGCGTCGCCACCACCGCCTCGACATCGAGGCCCGGCAGACGAAACTCGCCAAACGCCTTGGTCATTTCGAAGAAGCCGTTGTCACTCGTTCCGGTCTTTGCCATTGCAGTCCTGCCGATGTGAGAGTAAATCGGTAATTGTGCATCGCACAACGACTTATATGGCTTCTGATCTGAGATTGTCAAGATAAATGTTGCGCTGCAGCGCGCGTCTTACGGGCGATCATGCCCACCACGTCTAGCTACAGGAGCCAGCCAGGCGGCTCGATTTCACGAACCGAACCGAGCGCGGTAGTCCTGGGGCGTTGTTGCGAGCAGACGCAAGAAGCTGCGGCGCATCGTTTCCTCCGAACCGAAGCCGCAACGCTGCGAGATGCGCTTCACCGGCAGGCGCGACTCCGACAGCATTCGCCGCGCCGCTTCCACCCGGAGCCGCTCGACGGCCCGCCCCGGCGTCAGCCCGGTTGCCTGCGCATAATGCCGGCTGAAGCTGCGCTCGCTCATTCCGGCCTGACGGGCCAGCACGGGAAGCGACACGTCGTCCGCCAAATGTTGGTCGATCCAGTCGTGGAGCGCGCCAAATTTGTCTTCCGCCGCCTGCAGGGAGAGCGCGGCGCTGAACTGCGCCTGCCCGCCCGGACGCTTGAGGAAAACGACGAGATAGCGTGCCACGGCCAGCGCCACGCTGCGGCCCAGGTCCTGTTCCACCAGCGCCAATGCCAGATCGATGCCCGCCGTCACCCCCGCGGAGGTCCAGACCGGGCCATCGCGCACGAAAATCGGGTCGGACTCGACACGCACAGCGGGGAAGCGCCGCGCGAGCTCGGCGGCGAAAGACCAATGCGTCGCCGCTCGTCGCCCATCCAGCACGCCCGAGGCGGCGAGCAGGAAAGCCCCGGTGCAAACGGAGGCGATCCGCCGGGCTTGCGCCGCCCGTTGCCGCAGCCAATCGACCAGCGCCCGGTCAGCGGCGGCCGCTTCGACGCCCTGGCCGCCGGCCACCATCAGCGTATCCAATGCCGCGCCGATCGGCGGGAGCGGAGCCGCTGCGAGCCCCAGCCCGGCCGAGGCGGTAATGCCACCGCCTCCTGGCGCCACGACGCGAAGGGCATAGGGCGGCGTGCCTCCCGCTTCGACGACGAAATCATTGGCCGTGGAGAAAACTTGGAGCGGTCCCGTCACATCGAGCATCTGCACCTCGGGAAAGGCGAGCACTTCGATGACGCGGGCGACGTTTGGCGGAGAAAGAGGGGTCTTTGGCATTTCCGCCAGTAGGTGGCGACGTAGGCTCACCTCGTCCATCCCCAAAACGGAGGCCCAAATGATCCCCCATGACACTCATCTGAAGATCGGCTCCCTACTGTTCGAAGGCGTGGACCAGATCGATCTGACGGGACCGTTCGAGGTGCTGTCCCGCATTCCGAACTCGACCTATCGCATCTACGGCAAGACCGCCGAGCCCGTTCGCGATTTGAAGGGACTGCAGCTCGTGCCCGATGCCGCCTTGGCCGACGCCCCCCAGCTCGACGTCCTGCACGTGCCCGGCGGTTTCGGCCAGGAAGCCTTGATGGAGGATGCCGAGGTGCTCGGCTGGATTCGGCGGCAGGCGGCCGGTGCCCGTATTTTCTCCGTGTGCACGGGCGCACTGCTCTGCGGCGCGGCGGGGCTCCTCAAGGGACGCCGCGCGACGACGCACTGGGCTTCGTTTCACCTGCTGGCGTATTTCGGGGCGATCCCGGTGAACAAGCGGGTGGTCGTCGACGGAAGCTGGGTCTTCGCCGCCGGGGTCACCGCCGGGATCGACGGCGCCCTCCGGCTCGCCGCCGAGCTGCGCGGCGACGCCGTCGCCCAAGGCATCCAGCTGCACATAGCCTATGCGCCGGAACCGCCTTTCGACAGCGGCACGCCCGAGACCGCGCCGGCCGCCATATTGGACGAGGCGCGGCACGCCGTGCGAGGCATCACGGCGCAGCGGGAAGAGACGGCACGGCGGGTGGCGGCCCGCCTCGGCATCACCGTTCCCATCGCTGCCGCCTCATGAGCGCGACGCCTGGTCTTGGCGGAAAACGAGGCACCTTTGGCATTTCTGCCAAAGCCTCCGTCCCAACATTCCGTCTCGCGATGCTCGACGGTCGGCGCTCGGCGCGGGCCGTCGCAACCGCCCTCTCTCGAATAGGAGCGATCGATGGATCTGACCCATATCCACGCCTTCACCGCCGCGATGCGGCGCAAGGACCTCGACACCATGCTCACCCACATGGCCGATGACATCGTGCTCAAGACGCCGCTTGTCGCCGAGCCGCTCGTAGGTAAGGCGGCCTTGCGACCGGCGGTCGAAGCCCTCCTCCGCGTCGTCGACAAGTTCGATTTCCGCGAAATCATGCAGGGTCCTCAGCATGTGTCTTCGTTCTTCCAGGTTACGGTCGGATCGACCGAGCTGGACGCCATGGACTATTGGCGCATCGACGAAGCCGGCTTGATCAAGGAGATGACGGTCCTGTGGCGTCCCTTTCCGGCAATCGCAGCGGTGCAGAACAAGTTGGCCCAAGCGGCTTGAGCGGCGAGCGCGCCGCTAAGCGGTCCTCGCCTCGCTCCGCCCGAGCTCGCGCATCATCGCCTCGCGCATCAGGAATTTCTGCGGCTTCCCCGTGGCGGTGATGGGGAACTCCGGGACGAAGCGGATGTGGCGCGGCACCTTGAAATGCGCGATCTGGCCCTGGCAGAACTGGGCGATCTCCTCGGGCGTCGCGTGCTGGCCGGGCTTCAGCACGATCCAGGCGCAGACCTCTTCGCCGAGATGCGGGTCAGGGACGCCGAAGACTTGCGCCGCCTGGATCTTGGGATGGCGGAAAAGGAATTCCTCGATCTCGCGGGGATAGACGTTCTCGCCGCCGCGGATCAGCATGTCCTTGATGCGGCCGACGATGTTGCAAAAGCCCTCGCCATCGATGGTGGCGAGGTCGCCGCTATGCATCCAACCGGAGTCGTCGATCGCCTCGTGCGTCAGCTCCGGGTCGTCCCAATATCCCCGCATGACGGAGTAACCCCGGGTGCAGAGCTCGCCCGCCTTGCCGAGCGGCCGCGTGCGGCCCTCGCGGTCGACGATCTTCACCTCGACATGAGGATGGATGCGGCCCACGGTCGAGACGCGGCGCTCCAAGGGATCATCGACGCTCGACTGGAAGGAGATGGGGCTCGTCTCGGTCATGCCATAGCCGATGGTGATCTCGCGCATATGCATCGCGTCGATCACGCGGCGCATCGTCTCGATGGGGCACGGCGCGCCCGCCATGATGCCGGTGCGAAGCGACGAGACGTCGTAGCGCTTGAAAGCGGGGTGATCGAGCATGGCGATGAACATGGTGGGGACGCCGTGGACTGCCGTGCATTTCTGGCGCTCAATCGCCGCCAGCGTCGGCTCGGGCTCGAAGCTCTCGCCGGGAAAGACCATGGCGGCCCCGACCGCAGTGCAGCCGAGCACGCTCACCACCATGCCGAAGCAGTGATAGAGCGGTACGGGAACGCAGAGCCGGTCCTGGGCGGAGAGGCGCAGCGCCTTCGCCGTGTAGCGCGCGTTGTTGACGACGTTGAAGTGGCTCAAGGTGGCGCCCTTGGGCGCGCCGGTGGTGCCGCTGGTGAATTGGATGTTGATGTCATCGTCCGGGTCGAGCGTCGCCGCCAGCCCCTTGAGCCGCACGCGCTGGCCGGGACCGGCGAGCCTGAGGAAATCGGCAAAGCGCTGTGCGCCCGCCGGCAGCGGCCCGTCGCCGAAGACGACGACATGCCGAAGATGCGGCAGCTTCGCCGCGCGGAGCTCGTGCCCACCCGCCGTCTCGATCTCGGGCGCTAGCCCACGCAGCATGCCGAGGTAGTTGCTGGAGCGGTGCCCCGGCGCCATCAGCAGCGCCTTGCACTGGACTTTGTTCAGCGCGTAGTCGACCTCGCCGCGTTGATAGGCGGGGTTGATGTTGACGAGGATCGCGCCGATGCGCGCCGTGCCGAACTGCACATAGAGCCACTCGACGCGGTTGGGCGCCCAGATGCCGACGCGGTCGCCGCGACCGATGCCGAGCGCGAGCAGACTCGCGGCGACGTCGTCGGCGCGGTCGCGGAGATCGTACCAGGAGAGACGCGCCTCGGGCGCGGCGAAGATCGCCGCGTCGCCCGCGCCCCAACGATCGCAGGCGCGGTCGAGGAGCTGCGACACCGTCATGTATTTGAGCGCGTCCTCGGTCGCGCCGGCGACATAAGCGAGCGTCCCTTGCGGCCGCAGGCGATCCTCGGCGCCGCCGCGCAGGAAGGTCGAGGTGAAGGGATTGCGGCTGAGCTCGGCCACGACGTCGCCCCGGGTCAGAAGTTGCGCCAGTCGCCCGCCTGCTCGAAGGCGTGCGCCGCGCGATAGATCGCCGTCTCGTCATAATGCTTCCCCACCAGCATCAAGCCAATGGGAAGGCCGTTGCTCATGCCGCAGGGAATGCTCATCGCGGGATGGCCGGTGACGTCGAAGGGGCTGGTGTTGGGCAGCATCTCGAAGCCGCGCTGGCACCAGAGCGCGAGCGGCGCGTTGGCGGGCGGCAGCGGCGTCGCCTTCATCGGCAGGGTCGGCATCAGCAGGAGGTCGTAACGCGCCAGCACGTCGTCATAGGCCTTCTTCAGCAGCCGGCCGAGATTCTGCGCCTTGGCGTAGAAGTGACCGCGATACTGGCGGATGAAATACTCGCCGGCGAACATCGAGATCTTGAGCGTGCGCGAGAGCTCGTTGGCGCGGGCGCGCCAATTGGCATGGGCGTCCAAGAGGCTCGTCGTGTAAAGGCCCTTCCAATTGAAACCCATGCCGTTGCCGTGCATCATCTGCGCCTCGAGGCCCTCGAGCGCGATCGGCGTCCAGATCGCGCTGCCGTCCAAATGCATCGGAATCGACACGGTCTCGACCACCGCGCCGAGGCCGCGCAAGCGCTCGGCACCGTCGCGCACCTTCTGGTCGACGTCGCTTTCGCTGGAGGGCCAGTTGAAGCCCTCGGCGACGACGCCGATGCGCATGCCAGCGACGCCCCGCCCCAAGGCCGTCGTGTATTTGTCGACGCGGACATTGTATTGCCGGGGATCGAGCCCGTCGGCGCCGGCGATCACCTCGAGCAACAGCGCGTTGTCGGCAACCGTCAAGGTCATGGGGCCGGCATGATCGATGGTGGCCTCGATCGGCATCACGCCGGTGTAAGGCACGAGCCCGTGCGTCGCCTTCATGCCGTAGCAGCCCGACCAGCAGGACGGCATGCGGATCGAGCCGCCCTGGTCGCCGCCGATCGCCATCTCCACCTCGCCCGAGCCCACCAGCGCGCCCGAGCCCGAAGACGAGCCGCCGGCGGCGTAGCCGAATTTGTAGGGGTTCTGCACCGGCCCCAGCGCCGAGGTGTGGCTGCCGCCGGAAAGGCAGAAATATTCGCAATGCGCCTTACCGACGATGGTGCCGCCGGCATCGAGAATGCGCGTGACGATGGTGGCGTCGATGTCGGGGACGTAACCCTCGAGCGTGGACGCACCGTTCATCATCGGCACGCCCGCCAGGCAGACATTGTCCTTGAGCACGACGCGCTTCCCTGCCAGCGGCCCATAGGGCGCGCCCCGCACCTCGGCCTTGATCGACCAGGCATTGAGCTTGTTCTCCGCCGCCGACGGGCGATAGCCGGGGGTTCGGGGATAGCGCACCGGCGGCAGGTAATCGGGGAGCGCGTTGACCCGGTCATAGGCCTGGAAGGTGCCTTCGAGCACGTCGAGATACTCGGCCACCTCGCGCTCCGACATGCTCATATGGAGGGAGGCGACGATCTCTTTCATCTGCTCGAGCGTGGGTCGCTTGACGGTCGACATGGGTCCCCCCAGAGATGATGCGACGGGCGGCGCTGACGACAGCTCAGAAGGCGCGGCATCGCGAACAGGCGGCGGCGCCGTCGGCAGCGGCGCCGGGCGCAACGCTTGGCCCGATCGCGGCGACAGCGGAGGCGCGGGTGACGGCGGCGCTGCGGCCCCCGCGGCCCCATTGCCGCGGCCGACGCGACCGCCGAGGCCGACGAGATCGGCGATGGCGCCGCCGCGCACCGCCGCGGGATCGAGCTCGCGGGTGATGCGGCCGCGCTCCATCAGGGCGACGCGGCTCGCAACGTCGAGCACGAGCTCGAGATTCTGCTCGACGATCAGCATCGAGAGCTGTTGCTTTCGGCGCAGCTCAGCCAGCGTCGTGCCGATTTCCTGGACGATCGAGGGCTGGATGCCCTCGGACGGCTCGTCGAGGATCAGCAGCCAGGGGGCCGGCACCAGGGCGCGCGCCACCGCCAGCATCTGCTGCTCGCCGCCCGAGAGGGCGCCGCCGCGGCGATCGAGCAGGCGCCGCAGCCGCGGGAAGACGTCGAGCACGCGGTTGATCGCGTGCTCCTCGGTCTCGCCGGACTCGACCGACCAGGCGATGCGCAGATTCTCGTGCGCGCTGAGCGCGCCGAGGATGCCGCGGCCCTGCGGCACATAGCCGATGCCGAGCCGCGCGCGCCGATGCGCCGGCCAGAGGGTGACGTCGACGCCGTCGACGACGATCCTGCCGCCGCGCGCCGGGAGGACGCCGATGATCGTCTTGAGCAAGGTGGACTTGCCCATGCCGTTATGGCCGACGATGCCGACCGCCTCGCCGGCGAGCAGCCGCAAGGAGACGCCGTGAAGCACCGGCACGTCGCCGTAGCCGCTGCGGAGGTCGGCGACCTCGAGCACGACGTCGACGCCCGATCGCTCGACGTCGCTGGGCGGCTCTTCGAGGGCGGTGCTCATCGGGCCCGGTTCCCGAGATAGACCTCGCGCACGCGGGCATCGGCGAGCACCGTGTCGGTCTCGCCCTCGACCAGAACCGCGCCCTGATGGAAGACGGTAATCCGGCCGCCCAGCATGCGCACGAAATGCATGTCGTGGTCGACGACGATGACGCTCGCCGTCTCGTTGATGCGTTTGATGATGGCGACGAGGCGCTCGGTCTCGGTGCTGGTGATCCCCGCGGCGGGCTCGTCGAGCAGCACCAGCCACGGCTTTCCGGCCAGCACCACGCCGATCTCGACGAGCTGGCGCTGGCCGTGGGCAAGCTCGCCCACCTGGCGGCGGGCGAAGCCCTGCAGGCGAAGCTCCGCCACCATCTCGTCGACCGTCGCCTCGGCCTCGGGTGCCGCCAAGGTGCGCTGCGCCGAGAGCCACAAATTCTCGATGACGGTGAGGCCGTTCATCACCGACGGCACTTGCGTCTTGACGCCGACGCCGAGCCGGATGACGTGGTGGGTGCGCCAGCCCGTCACGTCCTGGCCGCGAATGAGCACGCGGCCGCTGGTCTGCGCCGCGCCCAGCTGCCCGGTGATCGATTTGAAGAAGGTGCTTTTGCCGGCGCCGTTGGGGCCGATGAGGCAGCGGAGCTCGCGCGCGCGCAGCGAGAAATTGACGTTGTTGACCGCCAGCACGCCGCCGAAGCGCACCGTCAGATCCTGCGTCTCGACGACGGGCTCGCTCATGTCTCGGCGTCCGACACCACGACGCGGCGGCGCGTGCTCGTGCGCCGTCGGCGCTGCGTCGCGCCGCGCACCATCCGGCGCTGCCAGGCCGCCAGCGAGGGAACGACGCCCCGCGGCAGCAGCAGCACGACAAGGACAAGAATGGCGCCGAGCATCAGCCCGCTGTCGATCGAGGTCTGCCCGCCGATCCAGCCCTTGAGCTCGACCAGCGCCGCGGCGCCGATCATCGGGCCGATCAGCGTGCCGAGCCCGCCGACGATGACCCAAATGATGACCTCCGCGGTCTGCTGCAGGCTGAAAACGGCCGGCGTGACATTGGCCTCGAAGGCGGCGTAGAGCGTCCCCGCGAGGCCGGCCATGCCGGCGCTGATGGCGAAGATGGCGGTCTTGTAGGCCGGCACGTTGTAGCCGAGCAGCTCCATCCGCACTTCGTTCTCGCGAACGCCGATGAGGACGCGGCCGAAGCGGCTCGCGAGAATCCCGCGCGACAGCAGATAGGCCAGCAGCAGCACGACGACGGCGACGTAGTAATAGAAGTCGACCGCCCGGAACGGGATGAAGCGCCAGTGCGGATCGAACGGGAAATTGAAGGGCGGCACGGTGGGCATGCCGTTGAAGCCGCCCAGTCGCGCGGCGCCGATGCGATAGGCATCGCCCGCCGTGCCGTCCATGAATTGCTTGAAGAGCAGCGTCACGACCAGCGTGATCGCGCCCATATAGACGTCGCTGACTCGCCCGTAAAACATCATGGCGCCGACGACGGCGGCGACGAGCGCCGAGACGAGTATGGCGCAGGGGATCGCCACCGTGCTCTCGCCGGCATTGATGGCAACGACGGCATAGGTATAGGCGCCGAGGCCGAAATA
>DATJAV010000043.1:0-16132 GCA_035515835.1 Allostellaceae bacterium | reverse complement strand
CGCTCGATCTGCCGGCGCCGCTCATCGGCTTCATCCGCGAGGCGCCGGGGGAGCGGCTCGCGCTCGCGTTCAATCCGAGCGCGACCCCAGTCCGCTTCACGTCGCCCCTCCTCGGCGAGGGCGAGCCTTGCGACAATGGATTTGTCGGCCTCGTCGAGGGCAATATGGTGGTACTGCCGCCCTGGGGCGCGCTCGCGCTATCGCTCGCGGCGGAGACCCGGCGGCAGAAAGTGGGCTCGTCGGCGGTCGCGTTGCCCCGCGAACATCGGCGGCTCAAATGATCTTCACCGTCGGACATTCGACGCGCTCGATCGAGGCTTTCATCGGCCTGTTGCGCGCGGCCGGCGCCGATCTTGTGGCCGATGTCCGTCGCTTTCCCGGCTCCCGGCGCCATCCGCAGTTCAATGCCGAGGCGCTGGAGCGGAGCTTGGCGGCCGCCGGCATCGGCTACCGGCATTTCCCGGCGTTGGGCGGGCGCCGCGGCGAGGCGCCGGGCCCCTCCGAGCATACGCTCTGGCGCGAGGCGGCCTTCCGCAACTACGCCGACTACGCCGAGACCGAGGATTTCCGTGCGGCATTCCGGGCGCTGCGCCATCTCGAGACCGAGCACCACCCGGCCGTTATGTGCGCGGAAGCGGTGTGGTGGCGTTGCCACCGCCGCATCATCGCCGACTATCTGATCGCGGCCGGAGTCGAGGTACGGCACATTCTCGACGGCAAGATCGAGAAAGCGACGCTCACCCCCGGCGCCCGGCCGCAGCCCGAGGGGAGCATACTCTATGCGGAGCCGAGACTGATTTAGATTTAGCGGCTCGCGCAGCGGACGGGCGCGCCACAGAAGCGCCTTATTTCTGCAAGGACGCCGTCACTGCCGCGGCCTAAGACCAAACGTGAGCGAAAGCTAACGAGGTGTCTTATGCCCGCAGTCTCGGCGTTCACCCTGCTCGACGACCAGCCGCTGAAGCGCTTCCACCTGCGCGCGATGTTCACCACCGGCATGGGGGTTTTCACCGACGGTTACGATCTCTCCTCGATCGGCGTGGTCCTGCCTTTGGTGCTGGCGTCCTTTGGCGTCGCGCGCATATCGAGCCTGCAAGGCGCGCTGCTCGCGGGATCGGCTTTGGTCGGCGCCGCGCTCGGCGCCGTGCTGTTCGGCGCGCTCGCCCAGCGTGGCCGCAAGACCTTCTACGGCATCGACGTGACGATCATGGCGATCTTCGCGGTCGCGCAGATATTCGCCACGGATATCTGGACCCTGATCGCCATCCGCTTCGCGCTCGGGATCGGCGTCGGCGCCGACTACGTGCTGTCGCCCACGATCATGGCCGAGCACGCCAACCGCGCCGATCGCGGCAAGACGCTGGGGGTGGGATTTGGCGTGATGTGGTGGGGCGGGGCGGTAGCGGCGGGCGCGTTCGCGCTCGCGCTCAAATCCGCCGGGGTGGCGCCCGACCTGCAGTGGCGCATCGTGTTGGCCGCCGGCGCGATCCCCGCCGTCGCGGTGCTCTATCTGCGTCGCCGCATGCCCGAGACGGCGCGCTATCTGGCCCGTCTCGCCGGCGATCCCGGCGGCGCCGCCGAGGTCGTCGAAGAGGTCGGCGGCAAGCACCAGGCCGCGATACCGTCGGCCGATCGCCGCGAGTTCTGGTCGGTGCTACTCCGTTATGCCGGACCGATCCTCGCCTCGGCCGTGCTGTGGATGCTGTTCGACATCGTCGTCTACTCCGGCATCCTCTTCGGGCCGTCGCTGATCGCGCAGGGTCTGGGCGTGCCGCCAGCCTTCTTCTCCTTGCTGATGTCGGTGGTCTTCATTCTCCCGACCGCGCTGACGCTCAGCCTCTTTGCTCTCGACCGGCTTGGGCGCAAGCCGACCCAAGCGATCGGCATGATGCTGGCGGTGGTGATGCTCGGCATTTTCGCGCTACTGCAGGGTGAGATCGCCACGGCGCCGGTGCTGGGCCTCGTCGTTTTCGGCCTCTACAACGTCTTCATCACCTTCCCCAGCATGGTCAGCGGCGCCGGTATCCTCGGGGTCGAGCTGGCGCCGACGCGCGTGCGCACGGTGGCGCAAAGCGTGTCGGTGGTCGGTGGCCGCATCGGCGCCTCGCTCAGCGCCTTCGTCTTCCCCCTGCTCTTCGCCCGCATCGGCGAGACCGGGGCCATCGCGGTGCTCGCCGCCTGCTCGGTCCTGGGCGGGTTGCTGACGCTGACGCTGATCCCGGAGACGCGCGGCCGCTCGCTCGAGGACATCAACGAGGAGGACTTGCACGCGGCTAGCGTCGTGCT
This sequence comes from Allostellaceae bacterium, assembly GCA_035515835.1. Lineage (GTDB taxonomy): Bacteria > Pseudomonadota > Alphaproteobacteria > ATCC43930 > CGMCC-115725 > DAHUYF01. The sequence continues at coordinate 13,846 of DATJAV010000043.1, read as the reverse complement.
GGCTCCCGCCGGTGCCACCGGCGGCTAGAGGCGAGGGGCATCCTTTGCCCGCTTTTCGCGGGCAGGGCGGTGTCGGACGATCGTCCGAATCCGCGGTCGGTGAGACTCAGCCGAGCTCCCGGCCGCGCTGGCGGGCGAGCTTCTCGCTCTCGTGCAGCGTGTCCCGCAAGGCCTGGTCGGCCTGGCAGGTCATCTTGACGAAGGCGCGTAGGAAGCTGTCGTTGCGCGGCAGTTGAAAGAGTGTCTCCTCGTCGCCGTCCTCGGCGGTGCGGCCGGAAATGACCACGACGGTGTCGTGCGGCGTCAGCACCACTTCGCACAGCGCATTGCCGGGGCCAGTGACGTATTCGACGACGCGCTGGCGCTCGCGCTCGCCAGGCTCGCGCAGAATGGTCATGCGGTAGGGATGGCGGCTCGCCGCCGCCTCGATCAGCGCGCGGGTGAAAGGCCTGAGAAAGGTCTCGTCGAAGCCCAGCACCGCCACCGGCTGTTCGTTGCTGGCGCCGGAGCGGATTTCGAGGGTGGCCCAGAGCGAGGCGCGGCCGCCGAAATAGTCGACCGAGGCAAGGTCGAGATTGATGCTGTCGATGGGTTGCGGCGCGCTCATCGAGCGGCTCGAGAGAAACGCGAAGCAGGCCGGCTCACGCTTCAGCGACAGGGTCGTGCTTGCTTCGAGGTTCCGGTCGGAAAGTGCGTTCTGATTCTCAGACATCGACGACGTATCCCTGTCAATCTCCCGCCAGCTTCAGTCTGCGCCCTTCTGGTTAACGTTTCGATAACACGGGGTACGCTGGCTTGCGCGAGGTTTGGGAAACTTTTCGGCAAATGCTCTGAACGGACAATAATCGTCCTAGTTTCATTAGGATTGGTTAGTTATACTTAGACGAAGTCAAGCATTTGTCAGAAATGGCAACCAAATGTTAAGATTTTTAGGGCATGATCACTGCCATCCCCTTAGGAGGGCTGGCGACATGAGTTCCTTGGCCGAAACGATCAACAGCGCCCTCGCGGCGGTCGGACCCTCGACCGAGGTCCGGTTGCGCGATTTGTTGTCCGAGTTCGGCGAGCTCAGCCTCAGCGACGAAGACCGTCTCTCGGCGCTCGCCACGGTGATCGCCGCCACTGCCGCCACCCATCATCGCCGTCACATGACGGTCTATCTCGAGGCCGTGAAGACCTGGTCGCTCGAGATCGCCGAGGCGCTGGAGCCCGCGCCGATGCGCTTTGCCGGTCTGCCGGCGGGCGGCCCTGTCGAGGATGGGGCGGAAATCCTGATCTCAGGCCTCGACAACCTCATCGACTCCATGACCCAGGCCGGCGTCCGCGTCCAGGACCGGCTCGTCACCGAGCTCGCCGTCGTCGCCCGCCTCTTGGGCCAGCACGACGCCAACACCATCCACTTCACGCTGATGACGGTGGCGCGCGCCCTCGCCGATCGCGACTACCAGCCCGGCGAAGTCATCTATGTGCCGTTGCGCGAGACGATCCGGCCGCTGAGCCGCGACGCGCAACTCGAGGCGCTAGCGCCCCGCGGCTTCGCCTGACCCCCGTCCTCATTGCCAATTTAGGGCCGGCGGCGACGCCGGCCTTTTCTTTTTGCGCTTCTTAGTCGCCCGCAAGCGGGCACTCCGCGATCCGCCCACTTCAGCCATTGGCGTATGTGCGGCTAAGTCTGCCATGGGGTCGAGCGCAGCCATTGGCAGGGACGACGATTGGTTTTGACCTGAGGCGACCGCGAATGATCAGCCGAGCCCGGGCAGAAGGCCGACCTGTTGCAGCAGCGCCATCATGCTCATCTCGGCCCAGTGCTCGATGATCTTGCCGTCGCGCAGGCGATAGATGTGGATCTCGCGCCACGTCACCCGCCGGTCAGTCGGCGGCGCCCCCATCATCGATCCCTTGTTGGTGGCGACGGCGGAGCTTCCTTCGACGACCTTGTCGCCAGCGGCAATGAGATACTCCTCGGTCACGGCGACGTCGGGGAAGGCGCCGTTCATCATCCGTCCCACGACCTTGAACCCCTCGAGGCCCGGCGGCAGCGGCATGCGGAAATGGTGCGTGAAATCCTTGCCGAAGAGATGATCGACGCCGTCCACATTGTGCTCGTTCTTGAAGATGCGCGTGAACTCTCGGACGGTCTCTTTGTTGACGGCTTCTTGCATGTCGGCTCCTTTGCCCGGTCGCTGCTCTTCCTGGCTTTTTTCGTAATCTACGAACAAGGATCGGATTGACCATCGGGTTTGCGCCACATAGCTTGGCGGCTTCCTTTGTGAGGTCTCACAATCGGTTGATGCTTGAACGGCGGGTGCGGGCGCTCATCGGCGACTGGGGGCGGCGCCTCCAAGCTGATCCTCTGGCGGCGCGCGCCATCCGGCGGATGCATGAGCGGCGGGTCGCGGTGGCGCAATCGACCTTAGCCGCGGTCCAGCGGGAGAATATCGAGTTCCAGCAGGCATCGTCGGGCGATTTCACGCAGCAGCCGATCGAGCACCTGCAGCAGCATTTTGCTGTGCTCCTGGCCATCGGCGACGGCGCCGAGCTCGGCGAGGACCCCTTTCGCTTTGTTCGCGGCCTCGCCGTCATCCGCGCGCAACAGCAGTTTCCGCTCGCGGCTTCGCTCCACGCCTATCGCATTGGCCACAAGGGCGTGCTGACCGCGGTGCGCGAGGCGGTGCCCGAGGATGACGAGAGCCACCGCAAGGCGATGGCGAGCCTGCTGACGCTGTCGGATTTTCTCATGGAATATACCGACGTCATCAGCACGATCCTGACCGAGGCCTGTGTTGCCGAGGAGAAGCTCCTCAACACCCGGCGGGCGCGCGGGCGGCTCTCGCTCCTCGACGACCTGCTGCGCGGCGTGCGGCCGCGGGACGCCGACGCGGAGGCGCCGGTGACGAGTGCGGCATCGACCTCGCGGAATCGCTCGCCGTCGGCGTCGCCCGTCCCGCCTTCGCTGCCGGCGGCAGCTCGGCCGACCGGGCGGCGGCGCTCCGCTCGCTCTGCGCCGTTGTCGACGGCGCTGGCGCGGCCCGGACTGGGGCGCCTCGTCGATATCCGCGATGAGGAAATGATCGCGCTCCTCTGTGGCGGCGCGCGCGGCGTCAGCCTCGACGTCCATGACATCGCCGAGCTCCCCCAGGCTTATCTCGACGCGCAGCACGCCTGCGAATTCGCCGGACCCGGACGCAGCGTCGTGCATTTCGCCGACATCGATCTCGTCGAATTCCTGCCGCGCCGGCCCGACGCCGCGGCTTTCCGCCTCCTTGCCGCTTGGGCGGAGGAGCTGCAAGCGGCCGATCGCAAGAAGGCGGGCAAGCTCGCGCGCACCATCCGCACATTCACGGATTGCAGTCTCAACGTGAAAGTGACGGCGCGGCGCCTCAGGCTTCACACCAACACGCTTTATTTCCGCCTCAATCGCATCAAGCAGCTGACCGGCGTCGATCCGCGGAATTTTGCCGGCGCCACGCTGCTGCTGACGACCTTGCGCCTCCTGGAGAGCCGGCCGCGATTGACACCACCCTGAGCCGTCGCTTCACTGGCGAGAACGAGAAAAACGAAGGAGCCGCCCTTGACGTCCCGTCGCAAATCCTACGACGAGCTGCGCAGCACGCGCTGGTACGCCGCCACCGACATGCGCTCCTTCGGCCATCGCTCGCGCACCAAGCAGATGGGCTTCGCCGACGAGGACTACACCGGGAAGCCGGTGATCGCCATCCTCAACACCTGGAGCGATCTCAATCCCTGCCATCAGCACTTCCGCGAGCGGGCGCAGCATGTGAAACGCGGCGTGCTTCAGGCGGGCGGCTTTCCCGTCGAGCTTCCGGCGATGGCGCTGGGCGAAGTCTTCATGAAGCCCTCCACCATGATGTACCGCAATCTCCTGGCGATGGAGACGGAGGAGCTGCTCCGCGCCAATCCCATCGATGGCGTGGTATTGATGGGCGGCTGCGACAAGACGGTGCCGGCGCTGATGATGGGCGCGCTCAGCATGAACCTGCCGGCGATCTTCGTGCCGGCGGGCCCGATGTTGAGAGGGCACTGGCAAGGAAAGCAGCTGGGTTCCGGGAGCGATGTCTGGAAATACTGGGCCGAGCTTCGCGCCGGCAACATCGATGAGGAGGATTGGCGCGGCATCGAGGACGGCATTGCGCGTTCCGCCGGCACCTGCATGACCATGGGCACGGCGTCCACCATGGCGGCCGTGACCGAGGCGCTGGGCTTCACGCTTCCGGGCGCGTCCTCCATCCCCGCCGTCGACAGCGGGCATCAGCGCATGGCCGCGGCGAGCGGGCGGCGCATTGTCGAGATGGTTTACGAGGATCTGCGGCCGCAATCGCTGGTGACGCAGACCGCGCTCGACAACGCCATCACCACGCTGATGGCGATCGGCGGCTCGACCAACGCCGTCATTCATCTCGTCGCCATGGCCGGGCGCGCCGGGATCCAGCTCCCGCTCGAGCATTTCGACGCGATCTCGCGCAAGACGCCGCTCTTGGCCAATATCCGGCCCTCAGGCCAGTATTTGATGGAGGATTTCTTCTACGCCGGCGCGCTGCCGGCGCTGCTGCGCCAGCTGGGCTCGCTGCTCGATGGCGGCGCTCCCACGGTCAACGGGCGGACGCTCGGCGAGAACATTGCCCGCGCCGCCATCTACAACGACGACGTCATCCGCTCGCCCAACCGCGCGCTGCAGCCGGAAGGCGGCCTCGCCATCCTCAAAGGCAACCTCGCGCCCAACGGCGCCGTCATCAAGCCATCCGCGATGGAACCTCGTCTCTTGCGGCATCGGGGGCCGGCGGTGGTGTTCCGCGACTACAACGACCTCAACCGGCGCATCGACGATCCCGCGCTCGAGGTGACGGCGGCCTCCGTGCTGGTGCTGCAGAATGCTGGGCCGCAAGGCGCGCCGGGCATGCCGGAATGGGGCCAGCTGCCGATCCCCAAGAAGCTCCTGGCCGAGGGCGTGCGCGACATGGTGCGCATCTCCGATGCGCGCATGAGCGGCACCAGCTATGGCGCCTGTGTGCTGCATGTCTCGCCGGAATCCTATGTCGGCGGGCCGCTGGCGCTCATCCGCACCGGCGACATCGTCGAGCTCGACGTCCCCGGACGACAGCTGACGCTGGCGCTCGACGACGCCGAGCTCGCCCGTCGCCGCGCGCAATGGACGCCCCCCCAGCCTCGCTTTCACCGCAGCTACGGCGCGCTTTACGACCGCCATATCGGCCAGGCCGAGACCGGCTGCGACTTCGACTTTCTCGCCGGGAAGGCCCCCGTCCCCGAGCCGGAGATCCACTGATGCGCCACGACATGCCGGAGAACCGCTTCAAGCGCGCGCTTGCAGCGGGCAAGCAACAGATCGGGCTGTGGCTCAGCCTCGCCAGCCCCGCCGCCACCGAAGTGGCCGCGGGCGCCGGCTTCGACTGGCTCCTCATCGACATGGAGCACGCGCCCAACGAGCTCCCGGACGTGGCGCATCATCTCCGCGCCGCCGAGGGCGGCACCGCCGAGCCCGTGGTGCGCGTGCCCTGGAACGACGCGGTGATGGTGAAGCGTCTTCTCGATATCGGCGCCAAGAGCCTCCTTTTCCCCTTTGTGCAATCCGCCGAGGAAGCGCGGCGCGCGGTGGCGGCGACGCGCTACCCGCCGGCGGGCATCCGCGGCTTTGCCGGTACGACCCGTGCCAACCGCTACGGCCGCGTGCCTGACTACGCCAAGCGCGCCGCCGAGGAGATCTGCGTCCTCGTGCAATGCGAGACGCGCAAGGCCGTGGCCGACATCGCCGCCATCGCCGCGGTGGAGGGCGTCGACGGCATCTTCATCGGCCCGGCCGACCTCGCCGCCGATATGGGCCATCTCGCCGACACTCAACACAGCGAGGTGCAGGCGGCGATCCTCGATGCGGGGAAGCGCATCCGCGCCGCCGGCAAGGCGCCGGGCTTCTTGAGCGTCCGCGAGGACGAGACGCGGCGCGTGCTGGCGGGTGGCTTCCTCTTCGTCGCCGTCCACACCGACGTGGCGCTGCTGGCGCGTCAGGTTGAGGCGCTGGTCAAAGCCTTCAAGCAGGGATGAGGGGCATTGCGCTGGCGCTGCTGTTGCTGGCGGCGTCTCCTCTAAGCGCCGCCGAGCTCGTCATCACCGTCGACGGCATCCGCAGCGACCGCGGCGACATCCGCGTCTCGGTCTATGCCTCTGCCGCGGAATGGCCGGACAAATCGGCGCGCGCCAATGATCAGGTGAAGAAGGCGCAGCAGGGTTCGGTCGTGTTCCGTTACCAATTGCCGCCCGGCATCTATGCCGCCAACGGCTATCACGACGAGAACGGCAACGGCAAATTCGACACCAGCCTCATCGGCCTGCCCGAGGAAGGCTACATGTTCTCGAACAACGTCTCGCCGTTCCTGTCGGCGCCGAGCTTCGATTCGGCAAGCTTCAAGCTGCCGCGCGAAGGCGCTGCCATCTCCATGCGGGTCCAGTATTAGAACCACGACGCGCCGTCCTCGCAAAAGCGGCGGCGATGAGCGCCGACAGCGGGTGATCGGTGCTCGACCATCCACTGTGACCGCGGTCACTGGAGCGGACGGCGGCTCGGGGACACCTCTGACGCGCGAGGAGAACCCCGATGAAACTCAACAGGCTTGTCGCCGTGTCCTTGATCGGCGTGACGCTCGGCGGGTGCGCTGCCGCTGCCCCCGAGGGATCCGGCGCCGCCGCCGCGCCGCTGGCCGCCGAGAGAGCCCGCGTCTACGTCTACCGCGAGCTCAACCCCTATGACTCGCCGACATGGACGGCGGTGTCCCTCAACCGCGAGAAGGTCGGCAATTCCGCCCCTGGCCAGGTCTTCTATCGCGACGTCGCGCCCGGCACCTACGAGATCGAGGTGCGCAGCGACTATCTCTATCCCAATCAGTTCAAGACGGTGACGCTCGCGCCCGGCGCCACGGTATACGCCAAGATCCAGGACGTCCGGTCTTGGGGCAAGTCCTTCGACGGCGGCGGAACCACGTTTGCCGTCACCATCGTCGATCCGGCCGTAGCGCGCCGCGAGATCGGCGCGCTATGTCCGGTCGCGGGCTGAGGGCGGCACGCTCGGCGCCTAGGGTTACCGATCCCTTAGGGGCGAAACTTCGCCTCTATTCGAACGCTTTGCCGCCGCGCTCGGCCAGGGTTCGCAGCACCTGAGCGAAGGCGCGAGCGACGGGTTCGAGAATCTCCGGGCCGGTCGTGCCGAGATCGTCGGCCGGCGTATGGAAGAAGCGGTGCCGGCCGACCAGGCCGAAGAATTTGCGATAGCCTGCTGCCTTTACATCGCGCAATTCGCCGATCGCCTGCTTCTCCGCAACGAAGCGCGCGGCGTCGATCGCGTCGAAACTCTCGTCGGCAAGCGCCACGGAGGATGGACCCAGCACAAGGACGCGGCCGGAAGCGCCGATCGCTCGCTTCGTCGCAGCCGCGTCCGGTTCGTTCGTCCAGTCGTAGCAGGCGTTGGACGATCCGAAATGCATCCAGGCCACGGTCGCCTGGGGCTCCGGCGCGCCGTGCTTGAGGAAGACCGCCATGCCGCCGTGTCCGATTTCGTGACCGGCCGTGGCCACGAACACGAAGTGGCCCGGGGTCTTTTCCGCCGCGACGGTGCGGGCGAGCGCGAGGAAATTGGCGATCCCTGGCCCGCGTTCGCAGACGCAGCCGTACCAGCCCGTCATCGGCGTCGAGACGACAATCGCCGACCCCTGGCCACCGCCCAGACGGGCGACGACGTTGCGGCCGGCGACGCTGCGCTCGTAGCGACCGGCAACCGCGAGCGTCACCGTTGTGCCAGAGGTGATCGCGCGCTCGAGAACGGCCTTCTTCTTGGCGGCAACGACCAGGACCGGGACCGGCCAGGGCTCGTCTTCTTGCGTGACGTTGTAGGCGAAGCGGTCTTCGGCGGGATTGCCGATGACGAGGAGGATCGCCGCCGGCCTGCGTGCTGCCGCCTCGCGGATCGCGGCGCGATGGGCCGGGCCGAGATAGGCCTCGCGGTCGTAGGGCAACGCGATCCGGAGAAACTTATCCGCAGCCTCGCCGTCGCGGACCAGCGGCGCCGTCAGGCGGAACGCCGCTTTGTCCTCGGGCGGCCACCAGAAGGGCGTCGCCGCAATCTCGTCGGCGCCGACAAGAACCGTCGCCCGCTCGACGACGTATTGGCGACCCAGCACGACAGGCTGAAATTCAACGCTAAAGCCGGCCGCCCGAAGCTCACCGGCGATCCAGTCGGTCGTGGCTCGATCCCCCGGCGACCCGAAGCGGTGCACGCCGAAGGACGCATATTGGGCAACGTCCGCGAAGAGCCGCGCCCCGCCGAGAAATTCGTCGGCGCCCCACGCCGCACTGCTGCCCCTGGCGACCATCCCTGCCGCAAGAAGCCATCCTCCGCGCATTCTACTGATGCTTCCGAGCGCCGCGGCGGCCAGTCGCTGCGCAATGGGGTCGGGTCCTTATCTCCGCTTAGAGCGTGCGCAAGAAGGCGACCAGATCGCTCTTCTCCCGCTCGGTGAAGCCGATCGAGAAGCGCTGGTCGTAGAAATCGACGACATCGCGCAAGCTTGCCGCCGAGCCGTTGTGGAAATAGGGCGCGCGTGCCGCGAGGCCGCGCAGGATCGGTCCCTTGAGCTTGCCGATATCGGCGCAAGCGCCCGAGATGAGCGCTCGACCGGGATCGGTGATGGTGTAGGTCGCGCCCTGGAAAGGACCCGAGACGCAATGGAGGGTGAAGACCGGCAGCCCCGAGATGTCGAGGGCGGGCGGGCTTGCGGCGCCGGCATCGGCGATGCCGATGTCGAGCGGCAGCTTGACCGAGTGATCGCCGACGTTCGGCGTGTCGTGGCAGGTGCCGCAGGTCCCCGGAATGCTGGCCACGTCCAGCGCGTCGTTGAGGCCGGCGACGCCGGTGATGTTGATGGCCGTCTCGTTGAAGAGCGCTTCACCGCGCGCCACCGCCTGGCGGTCTTCGGTGACATCGTCGGTGCCGGAAAGACCTCCCCAGGCGCCATAGAGATCGAAGATCTGCGAGGTGAAGGGCGCGCCGGTCGGATTATGCCCGAGCGGATCGTTGATGCCGACGAAGAATCCTTCGAGCTGCTGCGCCAGCGTCGCGGGGCCGCCGGTCGCGCCGTCATCGGTGAGGGTTTTCGCCTCGTCGTCATAGATTTGCGCGGTGAAGAGGCCGCTTTCGAAGGCGACGACCTGCTGCTGCTGCGCCGCCGAAAGCGGCGCGTTCGCCTGGGCATGGCCGAGCGTCGCGTCATTGGCCTGGCTCAAGAGGCTCGGCTCCCGTCCGTCCCACATGATGGCGCTGAGGAAACCCAGATTGGTCGAGGGCAGCGGACGGCGATAGACCGAGATGACGCCGCTCGCGGGACCGGTGAGCCCGGTGTCGGGGTTGGTATTGCAGCCATAGGGATCATCCACCGAGAGAACCTCGTATTGCGCATTCGCCGGGATCGGCAATCCGATGCGGATGAGGCCCTTGCTCAGCAAGAGACGATAAGCCTCGGCCTTGGCGGCGAGGCTCGAGACGTCGTCGGTGGGACAGGTCGCGCCGTCCACCAGGCGAAAGATCGGGTCGCTGCCGAGGCTCAGAAGGAAGCGTTCTTCTACCCTTCGGGCGCTGACGGTCCAGCCGGTCTCGGGTTGATGGCAGGTAAAGCAGGTCCGGCCGTTGGTGCCGAGGTCCTCAAAGAAGGGATTGCCGGCGGTTGCGGTCGGGCCGCCCGGCTGATCGGTGGCGACGAAGCCGCTGGCGTCGCGGTCGATCTCAAAGCCCGGGATGATCGGCGGCGTTGGCTGCACACCGCGGTCGGGGTCGAGAAAACGCCGCAGCGCCTGGGCTTCGCCGATGGCGCCCGCTTGCCAGGCTCGGTTTGCCGAGTCGTCGGCCGGTGTCTGGGCGGAGGCGCCAGGCGGGAAGCCGTCGAGCGAGGCAAGCAGCGCCAAGATCAGCGTGAGGCCGGTACGGCGAGGATACGGTATGCGTCGCATGATCGGTTCCTCCTGCGCAGAGCAGTGGTACAGCCCCGGTCGGCTGGAGCACCTCGGGGCAGTTCGACCCTCGACACCTCCCAGAGCACGGTTACCACCATGTTCGACGGATTGGCCGTGAGAGATGTCACGCTCCGTCGATTGCGAATAATCAACCGTGCGTGGAGAAAGCGCGTGGGAATGAGCTTGGAAAGCGGCGTGGACTACGCTGCCTGGTGAGCTCGATCACAGTCGACGCGGGCGGCTTGTCCGCAATGGCAGGATCATCGGCACGCGCGCGATAGCGGCGGTACTCCTCGCCCAAGCGCGCGATCAGATCCGCCAATGGACGGAGCGACACTTCGATTTCTCGGGCTACATCCTGGGCGTCGATCCGCGCGAGATCGTCGAGCGCGATCTATTGCGGCAGCGCTTGGGGTACCGCGAGGACGAAAAAGTCTGCCTTGACACGGTCGGCGGCTCCGCAGTCGGCGCGCCGTTGCTGAAGCGCATAATCGCCGCCGCCGCGCGCCGGCGGCTTCCAGCGCTGCGCTTCATCGTCGTTGCCGGACCGCGCATCGCGCCCGAGAGCTTGCCGCACATGCCCGGCGTCGAGATAAGGGGATATGTCGACGACCTGCACCTGCATCTCGCCGCCTCGGATATCGCCGTCGTTCAGCGCGGACTCACCACTTGCATGGAGCTGACAGCGGCCCGCGTCCCCTTTTCTCTATTTCCCGCTGCGGAACCATTTCGCGCAGGATATTCACGTGCGCCATCGCCTCGATCGGTACGCGGCGGGCCGATGCATGACTATCAGAGCTCTTCAAGCGACGACATCGCCACGGCGATCGTCGATGAACTCAGCCGCTCGATCGCTTATCGCCCGGCCGAAAGCGACGGGAACGACCGGGCTGCCCAGCGCCTGGCGGACCTCATCTAGTTAACCACGAGAGAACAGATTTCGATGAAGCGGATTCTCCTGGTCTCGATCTTGGAGCTAGCCCAGCGAGCCGGTGCGCGACCACGCCATTTGCGGCGCCTTTGTCTCGCGGGCCCGGCCGAGGCGGCGGCTGCCGATGCTGACCGGCAGGACGCGCCGCCGGCCGATGGCCGCGTCGAGCGCGTCGTCGTCGGGATAGTGGTCGAGGAGCTCGTCCAGCGTCTCCGGCGTCAGGGTCGCGCCGTCATTGGCGAGAAGGCGGAGAATGACGGCGCGCTCGCCGAGACGGCAGAGCGCCGCGGCAAGGCGCCCGGAGATGCCCCGACGGCCGGCGATGGCCAGGCGATGCGCCGTCGTCGCGCGCTGCGCCATCGGCAACAGGTCGTCGTCGGTGAGGAGCGGCGAGTGCTCGAGGACCGGCGCCGCCACCATGGCGATGTCGCGCGCCAGCGCCAGCAGGACGTCGCCCGGGAGGTCGCGCGAGGCCTTGACGCTCTCGGCGAGGACAAGGCGAACCAGCGGCTCGCTGTCATAGAGGACGACGCGGAAGGCTTCGATGGCGGCTCGCCACTCGGCGTGATCGAGGGCGTCGTCGGCAAAGCGCCGCGCCAAACGTTCCAGCGACTTCGCGCGCTCCGTCCACGATGCTTTCTCGATGACTTCGGCGATAGCCTTCTGCGTCAACGTCTTCATGAATACGCCTGCGACTCGCTGCCACCGCGCCCATCGCGCGATCGCTCAGGGGCAACATGGTCGCCCAGGGTTAAGCGAAGTTTAAAGCGGCGCCGTCGAGCCGTGACATAGTTGGCGCAGCTGCTCGGAAAGGCGGCAGACGCGCCGCCGCCCATCCGCACGCGCCATCTCGACGACGACGGCCATCGCAGTTATGCCGATAAATCGTGGGTTTCTCGCCACTCGCGTGGGTTCGCTCGGCCGCGCATGCGCTGTGGCGAAGTTGTGGCAAAGAACGGTCAAAGTTTTGCGCCGCGCGCGAAGATCACACGCCGGCGCGTTCCACCGCTTCGGCCGCGGCGAGCCATTGCGCTTCCGCCTCGGCCAGCGCCTCGCTCGCATCGGCTTGCTCGCGCAGCAAAGCCTGAAGCGGTGCAGCGCCGGCGTAAGTCGCGGGGTCCGCGAGCTGGCGGTCGAGCTCGGCCTTGCGTTGGGTGAGCGCGGCGAGTCGCTCCTCCGCGGCCCGCAAGGCGCGTTTCAGCGGCGCCAGAGATCCTCGCCGATTCGCCGCCGCGCGTCGACCCAGTCGCTTCTCGCGGGGCTCGGGCTCGTCCGGCTCCGCCGGGCGCGTCTCCAGCAGATAGCGCCGGTAGTCGTCGAGATCGCCCTCCCAAGGGCGGACGGTGCCGTCGGCGACCAGCCATAGCCGGTCGGCGGTGAGCGACAGCAGGTGCCAGTCGTGGCTCACGATCACCACCGCGCCGGCGAAATCGCCGAGCGCCGTCACCAGCGCCTCGCGCGCCTCGATGTCGAGATGGTTGGTGGGCTCGTCGAGGATGAGGAGCGCTGGCGCGGCATGGCTCATCAGCGCGAAATTGAGCCGCGCCTTCTCGCCGCCGGAAAGATCGCCGGCGGCGACGAAGACCTTGTCGGCGCCGAAGCCGAAACGCGCAAGCCGGGCGCGCACAGCCTCGGGGGTCGCCTTGGGCATGAGCCGCGCGAGGTGATCGAAGGCGGAAGCGCCGGCGTCCAGCTCCTCGATCTGGTGTTGCGCGAAATAGCCGGAGGTGAGCCGGGGCGCGCGGCGCACCTCGCCCTCCATCGCGGGGAGGCGTCCCGCCATGAGCCTCGCCAGCGTCGTCTTGCCGTTGCCGTTGGCGCCCAGGAGCGCGATGCGGTCGTCGGGATCGAGCCGGAGATCGAGCCGGCGCAGCACCGGCCGCCCCGGCGCGTAGCCCACCGCGACATGGTCGAGCGTAAGGAGCGGTGGCGCGAGCTCGGCGGGATCAGGAAACTCGAAGCGCACCGGTGCCTCGGTCTCGGCGAGCGCCACCGGCTCGAGCCGCGCCAGCATTTTGATGCGGCTTTGCGCCTGGCTCGCCTTGCTCGCCTTGGCGCGGAAGCGGTCGACGAAGGCCTGGAGGTGCTTCCGCGCGCTCGCTTGCTTAGCGGCAAGCGCCTGCTGATGCGCCAGCGCCTCGCGCCGCGTACGCAGAAAGGTCTCATAGCCGCCGCTATAGAGGGTGAGGCGGCGCTCGCCCAAATGCAGGATGTGGTCGGCGATGTCGTCGACGAATTGCCGGTCGTGGCTCACGAGAATGACGGTGCCGCGATAGCGCCGCAGGAACTCGCCGAGCCAGAGCGCCGCCTCGAGATCGAGATGATTGGTGGGCTCGTCGAGCAGCAGCAGATCGGGCTCGGCGAAGAGCGCCGCCGCCAGCGCGACGCGCATGCGCCAGCCGCCGGAGAAAGAGGAGAGCGGCTGCTGTTGCGCCTCGTGGTCGAAGCCGAGCCCCGCGAGGATGGCGGCGGCGCGTGCCGGCGCGCGATGCGCGTCGATGGCGAGGAGCCGCTCATGATGCTCGGCCGCGGCATGATGCTCCTCCTCGGCGGCCGCCAGCAGCGCCAGGCGCTCGGCGTCCGCCGCCAGCACCACCTCGGCCGGCGTCTCGACGCCACCCGGCACCTCCTGCGCGACGAAGCCGACGCGCACGTCCTTCTGCAGCCGGATGTCGCCGCCATCGGGCTGCAGCTCGCCGCGGATGAGCGTCAGCAGCGTCGACTTGCCGGTGCCGTTGCGCCCGACCAGGCCCACCTTCCAGCCGGCATTGATTTGCGCCGACGTGCTCTCGAGCAGCGTCCGCCCGGCGATGCGGTAGGTCAGGTCGGAGATGGTGAGCATGGCCGGGTCATAGCACGCCAGCCCCGCCCCACGAAGACGGCCGTATT
>DATJAV010000042.1:0-14822 GCA_035515835.1 Allostellaceae bacterium | reverse complement strand
ATGATGAAGGTTTCGCAGCAGTCGAAGCGAGGAAGAGTCATGAAACGAAATCTCGCGGGGATGCGGCCGCTGATGCTCCTCGCGGCCGGTCTTTTGGCCGCCGCGTCGGGTCGCGCGGCGGCTCAGGATTTCGCGGCGCATCTCGTCGATCTCGATGCGTCGGGCCAGCCCCGAGCTTACGGCAACGGGGGAGAGCTCCAGGTTTCCGACGACCGGGTCCGCTTCGATCGCGAAGCAAGCGAGCGGTAGCCGCTTCCTGGTCGATGTCGACAAGGAGATTTCCTATGTCATCGCGCCACAGCAGCAGCTCTATATGGACGCGAAGCAATCGAGCCTGGTGACCCAGATCTTCGTTCCGGTCGATCCCGATGCGCCCTGCGTCCAGTGGCAGGCGAGGCCGTCGTCGCCGGCTGCCGCAGAAGAGGGCGAGGCATGGCGCTGCGAGCGGGGTCGGCGAAGAGACACTGGCCGGGCGCGCGACGATAAAATACGCGCTCACCTCGCCCAAAGGCGCGGCGGGGATCGCTCCGGCGCTCAAATTCATGGTGAAGTTCGAAGCCGCCGACGGCTCGGTCATGGAGCTCAGAAACATCACCGAGGAGCCGCAGCCGGAAGCACTTTTCACCGTCCCGCCCGAGTTCCGGAAATACGACGTCTCCCGGCTCATCAAGCGCGTCAAGCGCAGCGACGGCTGGGTCGAGCCGATGAAATAGGTGTTTCTGCGGGTCAGCCCACCATCGCCGCGCGCTGCACCAGCTCGAAGGGCGCGCCCGGGACGGGCTCGCGGAAGAGCGCGAGTTCGCGGATATCGAGCGGCGCTGCGACGGCCGGCGCGAAGAGCGCCGCCAAAGCGGGCTCGAGCCGTGCTGCCGTCTCTGGATCGAGCGGGCCGGTCAGCGTCACATGGAAGCGGAACTCGGCCATCACATAGGGGTAGCCCCAGCGCCGCAGATTCTCCTGTTGCGCGGCGGTCAGCCCGGCGCGCTCGCGGCGGGCAATCTCGTCCGCGTCGGGTGGCGCGCGATAGTCGTCGAAATGCGCAACGCACCGAGCCGCGAGCGATGTGAGCGCCAGCGACGCTCCGCTAGGCACCAAGGCGAGAAAGCGCTCCATCCGCTTCAGCCGCAGCGGCGGCGGCGAGACCGGCGCCAGCCGCCGCGCCAAATCGACCATCGCTTCCGCCAACCCCTCTGCGTGGCGGCCCGGGGCGAGACGGAAGGGCGGCTTCAGCGTCGCATGCAGCCCATAACGCCGCGGCTCGGCCGTGGTCGCGTCCAGCATCGCAGCGCCGAAGCCCGCCACCACCGGCCGCGCGCCGACCACGGCGCCCTCGGCGCTCCGTCCAAGCCAAGCCTCGCCCAGCCGCGCCAAAGCCGACCCGGCGTGAGGCGCCCAATAGATGGCGTAGCGAGCGGTCGTCATGGCGGGAGCACCGTGGCAGTGCGTCTCGTGATTTTCACAAAACCGTCACTGAACAGAAACTAGGGTGGCGTAGAAGCGGAGAACTGCCGAGGTTAGTGAAATGGTTTTCTGGCAGCAATGCGCTGATCGCGCAGGGGAGGGGGAAATGAGAGCTCGGTATTGGCTGGGCGGCGCTGCCGCCCTCACGTTGCTTGTTGCCATGACGCCGGTATCGCGTGTCGCCGCGGCCAGCGACTGTCCCAATGACGGCGTCGTTCGCTTCGGCGTCGAGCCCTATGATACGTCACCCAAGCTCGTGCCGATCTATAACAGCATCGGCAAGCTCATCGGCGAGAAGCTCGGCTGCGAGGTGAAGGTCTTCGTCACCACCAGCTACAACGCTGAGATCGAGGCGATGCGCAACGGCAAGCTCGAGGCGGGCGAGTTCGGTCCCTTGGGCTATGTGCTGGCGCATCAGGTCGCGAAAGCCGAGGCGGTGGCGACCTTCGCCAGCGCCGAGGGCAAGCCCGATACCTACTGGGCGAGCCTCGTCACCTGGCCCCAGTCCGGGATCAAGACGGTTGCAGAGATTCGCGGCCATACCTTCGCGTTTTCCGATCCGGCTTCGACTTCGGGCCATCTCTTTCCGGCCTATGGCCTGAGAAAAGCCGGCCTCGATCCCGACAAGGACATTCGCCCGATCTATGCCGGCAGCCACACGTCTTCCTTCGAGGCGCTCTACAACCACAAGGTCGATGCCGGCGAGCTCAATAGCGAGCAGCTCGAATCGGCGAAGCAGCGCAATCATTATAAGGACGGCGATCTCGTCTTCCTGTGGAAGTCGGATGCTATTCCGATCGATCCCATCACCGTGCGCGGCGATCTGCCGGCGCCTTTCAAGGCGCGACTCATCGCAGTGCTGCAGAACCTCGATCTCTCGCAGCTCTCCGAAGCCGACCGCAAGATCATGGGCGTCCACGGCATGCGCACGGTGCCGCAGACCGATAGCGCCTTCGACGGCATCCGCGATCTCGTCAAGACGCTGAATATCGACCTGAACAAGCTCGGCTGACGCCGCGGTCATGCTCGAGGTGCGCGGCCTCTCGCTTCGCTATCCCAACGGCAAGGAGGCGCTCTCGGCCTTCGACGTGGTGGTGAGGCCGGGCCAGCTCGTTATTGTGCTCGGGGGCAACGGCAGCGGCAAGACCACGCTGCTGCGTTGCATCGCACGTCTCCTGGATCCGAGCGGCGGCGAGATCCGCGTCAACGGCACCGATCTCAGCCGGCTTTCCGGCAAGGAGCTGCGCCGCGCCCGCCTCCAGCTCGCGGTGATCTCGCAGCATGCGGCGCTGGTGCGGCGGCGGACCGTCTTGGCCAATGTCGCGACCGGCGCGCTCGGTCGCTGCCATGACCTCTGGACGGCGCTGGGCGGGCTGCCGGCGAGCGAGCTTGCCGCGGCTCGGAGCCGTCTTGCGGAGGTGGGCCTCGCCGAGCTCGCGCATCAGCGCGCCGGCACGCTCTCCGGCGGACAGTCGCAGCGCGTCGCCATTGCCCGGGCGCTGGCGCAGCAGCCCCGCGTGCTGCTCGCCGACGAGCCCGTCGCCAGCCTCGATCCCGAGGCCGCCGAAGAGATCATGCGCCTGCTGCGGCGGCTTGCGGCGGAGGAGAACCTCGCGGTCCTTTGCGTGCTGCATCAAGTAGAGCTCGCCTATCGTTACGCCGATCGCGTCGTCGGCATCCGCGATGGACGCGTCGCCTTCGATCTGCCCCGCGCCGAAGTCTCGCGCGAGGCGGTGCGGCAGCTCTATCTGAGCGAAGCGGCATGACGGACGGCCTCGCGCCCTCCGGTCGGCTTGCGGCTGACGCCGGCTGGCGAGGGGCCGCCACCGCGGCGCTCCGGACGCTCGGCGTGCTGGTCGTGCTGCTGGTGATCGTGCAGTCCCTGATCGTCGTTCAGGCGCGCCCGCAGGATCTCATCACCGGCTATCACGGCATGCTCGATTTTCTGCGCCGTGCCTGGCCGCCCGACGTCTCGCGCGTCAAGGACACGCTGTGGCCTGCGCTCGAAAGCATCGATATCGGCATTTTCGGCACGGTCGCCGGCGTCATCATGGCGTTGCCTCTGGCCGTCCTTGCCGCCGCCAATGTCACCCCCGCGCGGCCCCTCTACTATCTCGCGCGCGGCATCATCGCCTTCACCCGCTCGGTCCATGAGCTGGTCTGGGCGCTGCTTTTCGTCACCGCGGTGGGGCTCGGGCCGTTTCCGGGCGGCCTGGCGCTGGCGGTCCACTCGATCGGCATGCTCGGGCGCCTCTTCGCCGAGACCATCGAGCACATGGACATGGCGCCGATCGAAGCGCTGGCGCTCACCGGCGCCAGCCGAATGCAGGTCTTCACGCAAGGCGTGGTGCCGGGCGTCATTCCCTCGCTTCTCGGTATCAGCCTCTATCGCCTCGACGAGAATCTCCGCGCCTCGCTGGTGCTGGGCTTCGTCGGCGCCGGCGGCATCGGCTTCCAGCTCTTCACCGCCATGAGCCTCTTCGACTACCGCCAGGTCTCGCTGCTCCTCATCGTGGTCTTCATCATGGTCGTCGGCGCCGAGCGCCTTTCCGCCGTGCTCCGCCAGAAGCTCGCTTAGGTCCGCGAAAATCGCCCCGGCGTGATGCGGGCCTCCTGCGGCCGTTCCGTCGGCAGCCGCTGATCTTCTGCTGACCGACGCCGCGCAAAACCCGCGTCCCGAGGGCATCCCGCCGTCAATGCCCCGCGCTGAGGGCTCGGCTTCCGGGAGGCCCGGCGGATTGCTATCATTCTCAGCAGAAGGCAGCGGAGCAACGCTCAGCGAGATTGTTCGCCGGCAAAGCCACAGGAGGCGTTGAGCTCCGCGATAGGGAGGAATGACATGGCACGCATAGGTCGGCGGAAGCTCTTCAAACTCACCGGTGCCGGCGCGCTCGCGGCAAGGACCGGAGGCATCGCGGCGATCCTTGCCGCGGGGCGAGCGCCGGCTTACGCCCAAGGCGTCGGCGTCCATTGGCTGCGCTGGAACGATTTCATTCCGGCGTCGGACGTTCTCCTCAAGAATGAGATCGCGCCCGCGGCGGAGAAGGCGCTGGGCTTCAAGCTCAACATCGAGATGATCAACGGCAACGATCTTCAGGCGCGAACCACCGCGGCGATCCAGTCGGGCTCCGGCCCGGACGTCATCTGCGGGCTCAACAACTGGCCGCAGCTCTATGCCGAGAGCGTGGTCGATGTGAGCGACCTCGCCGAGGAACTCGGCAAGGCGCAAGGCGGCTTCTACGAGGAGTCCAAGGTCGTCGCCAATGACGGCAAGAAGTGGATCGCCGTGCCCTGGTGCGTGTTGGGCGCCATGGTCGTCTACCGCAAATCGTGGTTCGACGAGATCGGCGTCACCAAGTTCCCGGAGACCTGGGAGCAATATCGCGAGGCCGGCAAGAAGCTGAAGGCCAAGGGGCGGCCGCTCGGTCAGACGCTGGGACACACCTTCGGGGATGCGCCGACCTTCACCTATCCCTACCTCTGGTCTTGGGGCGGCAAAGAGGTCGAGGCCGACGGCAAGACCGTGGTTCTCGACAGCAAAGCGGCGGTCGATTCCGTCAAGTTCATGACCGGCTTTTGGAAGGACGCTCATGACGAGGGCGGCCTCGCCTGGGACGACACCAGCAATAACCGCGCTTTCCTCTCCGGCACGATCAGCGCCACCCTCAACGGTGCCTCGATCTATCTGCTCGCGAAAATCAAGCCCGATACCTATCAGACCGAGAAGGGTACGCCGATGTTCGAGGACATGCTGCATTCGCCGCTGCCTCGGGGCCCGGCCGGCCAGTTCGGCTATCACCTGCCGATGTCGAACATGCTGATGGGTTACTCGAAGAACCAGAAGGCGGCGCGCGAGTTCCTGCGCTGGATCACCTCGAAAGAGGTCTATCAGAAGTGGTTCGATTCGCAGCAGGGCTATTCGGTCGGCGCCACAACCGTGTGGGAGTCGGATCCGCTGTGGAAGAAGGACCCGATCATGCTGCCCTTCCGCGCGGCCGCGCGCGCCGGCCGCTTCCCCGGCTTTGCCGGTCCCGCCGACCGCAAGGCCGCCGAGGGACTCAGCAAATATCTCATCACCGACATGTATGCGAAAGCAGTGCAGGGCATGCCGGCCGAAGACGCCGTGAAGTGGGCGCATGAGGAGTTCGTGAAGATCCACGCCGCATGATGCTCGCTTCTTGTCCCTTGGTGCCGCCGCCCAAACCGGCGGCACCCGGCAGCTCGCCGGCTCGCGCGTCGGAGAAGACCTGATGGCGGTCAGTTACAGTCTCGCACAACGACGTCCCTATGCCGGCGCGCCGCGGCGCGGGCCCGTCACGCGCCTTCTCGAGGACGAGCGTTGGCTCGCCGCCGCGTTGTTGTTGCCGACGCTGGTGCTGTTGGCGCTCTTCATCGCTTATCCATTCGTCAAGGGGATCGAGCTTTCGGTCACTGACGCCAAGGTCGGCGTGCCCGGCAACTTCGTCGGGCTCGACAACTTCCGAGCCTTGGCGAATGACAGCATCTTCCGCGTCGCCGTGTGGAACACCTTCGTCTACACCGCGGTCACCACGGTCTTGAAGCTGGCGCTGGGCCTCTGGTTGGCGCTCCTGCTCAACCGTCACTTCCGCGGCAAGGCGTTGACGCGGGCGTTCGTCCTTCTCCCCTTCATCATCCCGACCGTGCTCTCGACCTTTGCCTGGAAATGGATGTTCGATCCGACCTTCAGCGTGATCAACTGGACGCTCTTCCGGTTGGGCCTCATCACCGGGCGGATCAACTGGCTGAGCGATCCTACTCTCGCCATGGTCTCGGTGATCATCGTCAATGTCTGGCGCGGCGTGCCGTTCTACGCCATCAGCCTGCTCGCCGGCCTCCAGACCATCAGCCCGGAGCTGCAAGAGGCGGCGGCGATCGACGGCGCGCGGCCGTGGCAGCGCTTCCGCTACGTCACATGGCCGCTGCTGCTGCCGGTGACGATGGTCGTGGTGCTGTTCTCGGTGATCCAGACCTTCGCCGATTTCCAGCTCGTCTACGTGCTCACCGGCGGCGGCCCGGCGAACGCCACCCAGCTCTTCGCCACCTACGCCTATCAGATCGGCGTCGGCACGGGGCTCCTAAGCCAGGGCGCGGCGGTGTCGCTCGCCATGTTCCCGGTGCTGCTCCTGGTCGTGATCGTGCAGCTCCTCTACATCCGCCGCGTGGAGACCCATTGAGCCATGATCGAAGGGGCAAGATGGCGGCGCTGGGTTTTCTTCTACGTCCCGCTCTCGGGCTTCATCGTCGCGCTGCTCTTTCCGTTCTACTGGATGGCGGTCACCACGGTCAGGCCGGACCGCGAGCTCTACCGTCCCTGGATGGCGCCCAATTACACTCCCTTCTGGACGCTTCACCCGACGCTCGATCACATCCGCGACTTGCTGACGGGAACGCTCTTCAGCACCTGGATGCT
The DNA here is from genome assembly GCA_035515835.1 of Allostellaceae bacterium. Lineage (GTDB taxonomy): Bacteria > Pseudomonadota > Alphaproteobacteria > ATCC43930 > CGMCC-115725 > DAHUYF01. The sequence continues at coordinate 7,930 of DATJAV010000042.1, read as the reverse complement.
GAACACGCTCTTCATCTCGATCACGGCGACGCTCATCTCGCTCTTCTGCGGGCTGCTTGCGGGCTATGCCCTCTCGCGGCTCAAATTCCCCTTCGCCGGCAGCCTCGGCACGCTCATCTTCGTCACCTACCTCGTGCCGCAGACGCTGCTCTTCATTCCGCTCGCCGACATCATCCGCAACTTCCATCTCGGCGACAGCCCCTGGTCGCTGATCCTGACATATCCGACCTTCCTCATCCCGTTCTGCACCTGGCTCTTGATGGGCTATTTCAAAGCGATCCCGAAGGAGCTCGAGGAGTGCGCGCGCATTGACGGCGCGACGCGGTGGAAGGCAATGGTCTACATCATCTTCCCGATCGCCGTGCCGGGGATTCTTTCCGCCGGCATCTTCGCCTTCACGCTGTCGTGGAACGAGTTCATCTACGCGCTCGTGTTCCTTTCCTCGCCCGACGAGAAGACGGTGCCGGTCGGCGTCACCTCCGAGCTTATCCGCGGCGACGTCTTCTTTTGGGGAGAGCTCATGGCGGGCGCGCTGTTCGGCTCGATACCGGTGGCGATGATCTATTCTTTCTTCGTCGAGTACTACGTCGCCGGGCTCACCGGCTCCGTCAAAGGGTGACGCCATGGCCCAGGTCCTGATCCGGAGCCTCAACAAGACCTTCGAAGAAGCGCACGTCGTCAAGAACGTCAATCTCGAGATACGCGACAAGGAGTTCATGGTCCTGGTCGGCCCGTCCGGCTGCGGCAAGACCACGACCTTGCGGATGGTTGCCGGTCTTGAATCCATCACTTCGGGCCAAGTGCTCATCGGCGACACCGTCGTCAACGAGCTGTCGCCGATGGACCGCGACATCGCCATGGTGTTCCAGAACTACGCGCTCTATCCGCATATGAGCGTCTACGACAACATGGCCTTTGGCCTCAAGATGCGGAAATTCGACCGCGCGGAGATCGGCAAGCGCGTCCAGGAGGCGGCCGAGATCCTCGGCATCGGCGATTATCTTCAGCGCAAGCCGCGCCAGCTCTCGGGCGGACAGCGCCAGCGCGTCGCCTTGGGCCGCGCCATCGTGCGCCATCCCGAGGTTTTTCTTTTCGACGAGCCCCTCTCGAACCTCGACGCCAAGCTCCGGGTGCAGATGCGCGTCGAGCTCAAGAAGCTCCATGACCGCCTCGGCACCACCGCTATTTACGTGACGCACGACCAGGTCGAGGCGATGACGTTGGGCGACCGGGTGGTCGTCATGAAGGACGGCGCGGTGCAGCAGGTCGGCGAGCCGCTCGAGCTCTACAACGCGCCCGCGAACCGCTTTGTCGCGGGCTTCATCGGCTCGCCGGCGATGAATTTCGCCAGCGTCCAGCTGAGCGCCGCCAATGGCGCCCTCCACGCCGCTCGGGAAGGCCTCGACATCGAAGTGCCGCGGCCGATCGCCGACCGGCTCGGTCGGCATCGGGGGGCCGAGGTCACGATGGGCATCCGGCCCGAAGACCTGCGCGTCGCCGCTCCGAGCGATCCCGACGGTCTCTGCTTCGAGGCCGCCGTCGAGGTCGTCGAGCGCCTCGGCTCAGAGATTCTGCTCGATCTCCATGTGGGAGGCGAGACGATGGTGGCGGCGGTGGAGCCCACGCTCCGCGCCAAGCGCGGCGACCGTCTGCGCCTCGCGGTCAACCCCGATCGGCTGCATTTCTTCGATCGTGCGAGCGAAGCGGCGATCTGAGATGTAACGGCTGAACGGGTTGATGCGGCGCCGCACCGCCAGCATCAACGATTTCCCGATCAAGGAGAGCGAACGCAAGGATCACTGGCCGCTCGGCCGCCGCCCCGATGGCCATCCGAGCTTGAGCGAGCTCGGGCTTAGGACCCTAACCGCCTTGGGGCGCAAGGCGCGCCTCGGGGATGAGGGGCTCGAAGAGCTCGATGGGATTGCCCGACGGATCCTCGACCAGGATCTGCTTCTCGCCGACGCCGGTCACGATGCCGTTGCGGAAGCGTGCGCCGCTCTTGCGCAGGCTTGCGACGGTGGCGTCGAGATCGGCGACCTCGATGGCGAACCGGTTCCAGCCTCCGGGCTCCATAAGAGGCTCCGCGAGCCCGTCCGAGCTCGCGGGCCATACCGGCCTCAGCACGGGGGCAACCACGGCGATGATCGACCGATTGGAGAAGGCCGCCCTGGTCGAGCGCCGGCCTCATCCGAGCGACCGCCGCGGCACCATCGTCGTTCCCTCGAAGAGGGCCATGCGGCAGCTGCCGGCGATGTTCCGATCGCTGGCGCGCGCCATGGAAGGCCTGGTCTCGTCCTACTCGGAAAAGGAGCTGGCGGTGCTCGCAGATTTCTTCGCCAGAGTCGGGGTTCTTTGGCAGGAGGAGCGCGAAAAGCTCAGGACCCGCTGCGGTGAGACGGCGCGGAGACTTTCGCGATGAACGTGACCACCCGCCCGGATGCAGGAAGGCGGCGTCGCATTCCGTCATTTGTAGGGCGACAGGCGCAACCCTTAGTCGGCATGCCCGGTGGAATGGCTGATCTGCGCCCAGCGCGGCCGCTCCCAGCCATTGCTAGCAAAATCGTGATGTGTCGCGCGAGCGGCGCCGACCTATGGTGCGCCGAGGGGGGAGATCGCAGGAGCGGGCCCATGAGGAGGAAATCGATCGTCGAGCTCAGCCGCCGCGCGTTTCTTCGTGTCGGAGGCGCCGGCATCGCCGCGGGCGCTTTTGGTCTGCAGGTGGTGGGCGCCGCGGCACAGGGCGCCGGCATCGGGTCGCTGAAGATCGCCACTATCGGCGCGGGTCGCGAGGGCGGCGCGCTCGGCACGCTCTTCGCCAAGAAGGGCCATGCCGTGATGTTTTCCTCGCGCCATCCCGAGGAACTCAAGGACCTGGTCGCCGCCGCCGGACCCACGGCCCAGGCCGGCACGGTCGAGCAGGCGGTCGCCTTCGGCGAAGTCGTGCTGCTGGTCGTTCCCTATACCGCGGTCGAGCAGATCGGCAAGGATTACGGCACGGCGCTTGCCACCAAGCCGCTGGTCTTGGACGTTTCCAACCCGATTGCCCGCCGCGACGGCGATGCCATCGTCAAATGGGTCGAAGAGCAGGGCGGCGCAGGCCTCGCCACCGCGAAACTGCTGCCGGGCGCCCATCTCGTGCGCGCCTTCAATGCCATCGGCTCCGGTCGGCTGGCGCCGGACGCGCAGCATCAGGGCCCACCGGTGGGCGTGCCGATCGCCGGCGACGACCCCAATGCCATCGCCATGGCGAGCGGATTGATCAAGGAAGTCGGCTTCGAGCCGGTGCTCATCGGCGGCCTCGCCATGGGGAAGTATCTCGTGCCGGGGACGGCGCTGGGCGGCGAGCACACGCCGGACGAGATCAAGCAGATCGCCGCTAGTTTGAAATGATCGACGGCGCGGACTGACCGTGGCCCGATCGGATCTGTCCGCTGAAGCTGCGGCGCGGCAACCGTTCGTCTACCGCCTGTTGCAGCGCCTCGTCGCGGTGCGGCCGGAGGAGGCCCACGCCGTCTTCTGGTGCTGGCTCTACATCTTTGCCGTCCTCTCGTCCTACTACATCATGCGGCCGATCCGCGAGCAGATGGGGGTGGCGGGCGGCGTCAACAATCTGAAATGGCTCTTCGCCGGCACGCTCGCCGGCATGATCCTGCTCAATCTGCCTTTCGCCTACATCGTCAAGACCCTGCCGCGCAGCCGCTTCATTCCGCTCACCTACCGCTTCTTTGCCGCCAATATCCTGCTGTTCGCCGCGGCATTGGCGCTCGCCGACCCGGCGCAGACGATCTGGATCGGCCGCATCTTCTTCGTCTGGATCTCGGTCTATAACCTCTTCGTCGTCTCGGTCTTCTGGCAGCTCAATGTCGATCTCTTCACGCCGGAGCAGGGCAAGCGCCTCTTCGGCTTTATTGCCGCCGGAGCAACGATCGGCGCCATGACCGGCTCCGCCGTTACCGCAAGCCTGGCGCGGCTCGTCTCGCCGACGACGCTGCTGATCGGGGCGGCGCTGCTCTTGGAAGTGGCGGTGTTCAGCGTCGGCCGGCTCGCTCGCCTGTCGCCGGCCTTGCATCGGCATCCCGCCGCGGATCCCGCGGAGAAGGCGGCCGAGCGACCGCTCGGCGGGAGCGTCATCGCCGGCATCAGCAATGTCGTGCGCTCGCCCTACTTGCTGGTCGTCAGCCTTTTCCTGCTGCTCTTCGCCATCACCTCGACCTTCCTCTATGTTCAGCAAGCGGTGATCGCGCACGACAACTTTGCCGATCGCGCCGCGCAGACGCAGTTCTTCGGCACCATCGACTTGGCCGTCAACACGCTCACCCTCGTCGTTTCCCTGTTTCTCACCGGCCGCATCATCGCGCGCCTTGGCATTCCGGCGACGCTGGCGATCTTGCCGGTGGTGACCATGGTCGGGTTCGGCGCGCTGGCGCTGGCGCCGACCTTGGCGGTCTTCGCCGTGCTCCAGGTGACACGCCGCGCCGGCGACTATGCCATCACACGCCCGACGCGCGAGGTTCTTTTCACCGTTCTGCCGCGCGAGGATCGCTACAAGAGCAAGGGTTTCATCGATACCGTGGTGTACCGGGCCGGCGACCAAATGGGGGTATGGGCGGTGTCGGAGCTGAATAAGTTGGGAGCGAACCTTGCGGCCTTTTGCGCCATCGGCCTTGCCGCGATCTGGCTCATGAGCGCCTTGTGGCTCGGCTACCGGCAGCGAAGGTTGGAAGCGGTGCCCGCGCCCGCAGCGGGCAATTAGAAGCGTCGCGCCCTAACCCGCGTCGCCCGTCACCACCATTTGCACGCGGTCGCCGGCGAAGACGACGAGAGAGCGCTGGATGGCGATCCCCGCGGCGTCGATATTGATCGCCTCCGACTGTAGCACCGGCCGGTTCGCCGGCTGCCGCAATTGGCGCGCTTCGCGCTCGCTCGGCAGCCGCGCCAGGAGCCGCGTCAGCTTCCGCGTGTAATCGGCGACGCCGCAGCGCTGGAGCGCGGCGGTGATCGAACCGGTCTCGGCGAAATGCGCCGGCAGCGCGGCGAAGCGCTTGGCGGGAAAGCGGTGGATGCCATAGCTCAAGACGACGCCGTCGGCGTCGCCGGTGATCTCAATCTCGACCACGCGCGCGCCGCGGCGCAAGTCGAGATCGCGCGCCGTGGCCGCGTCGGCGGCCACCGTCGCCACTGACAGCAGGCGATGGCCGGGCTCGCGCCCTTGCGCCTGCAGATTGGCGCTGAAGCGCGTGCGGCGTCCTAGCACGTAATCGACAAGCTGCTCGGCGACGAAGGTGCCGCGGCCTTGCTCGACGCGGAGCAGCCCTTGCTCAGCCAGCGCCGCCACGGCGCGGCGAACGGTGTGGCGGTTGACGGCAAAGCGCGCCGCCAAGGCCGGCTCGGTCGGAAGCCGCCCCTCGGCAAAGCGCCCTTGCGACACCTCGGCCGCCAGCGTCTCGGCGATCTGCCGCCAGCGGGCGACCCCTTTTACCGTCTCGAGCACGCTCGTTCCTCCCGCGGAAAAAGCCCTTTACAAATCCGCCTCCCTTCGCCATTGTTAGCACGAATTCATCTAGACGACTAGATCAAAGATGACGCCACAATGACACCCGCGACCGCCGAGAACCAGCGTTGGATGGCGGCGCTCGCCTCCGCCGGAGAGGCGGCGCTCGCCGAGGCGTGGGGTCGCCTCGACCCGACGCCCGCTTATCAGCTGCTGCGCCCGGTCGAGATCGGGATGGCAATGCTGCGCGGCCGGATCGGCGGCAGCGGCGCGCCCTTCAATCTCGGCGAAGCCACGATGACGCGCGCCGCCGTGGCGCTGCCGACCGGCGAGCGGGGCTTCGCCTATCTGCTGGGTCGGAGGCCGCGCGAAGCCGAGATCGCCGCCGCCTTTCATGCGCTGCTACAGCGTCCCGAGCATCGCGCCGCGATCGAGACGCTGGTGGTGCGTCCCGCCGAAACCGCGCGCGCTCGGCGCGAGGCGGCCGAGCGCGCCACCGCCGCCACGACCCGCGTCGATTTCTCCGCCTTGGTGCGTGGCGATGGGTGAGCGCGGCTTCGCCGAGCCCGTGCTGGCGGCGCAGCAGGTGTTCCGCACGCTGCTGCGGGCGATGGCCGAGCCCGGCCGCGTCGAGGCGTTGGCGCCGTGTTGCACACCGCCCGCTGGCGTCGATCCGGCCGCCGCCGCGATCCTGCTCGCCCTGGTCGACGCCGACACGCCGCTCTGGCTCGATCCCGCATCATCGCCCGCCGCCGATTTCTTCCGCTTCCACACCGGCGCGCCCATCGTCGCCGCGCCCGAAGCGGCGTCTTTCCTGCTGGCGCAGGCGCGACACCGTCCGGCCTTGCCGCTTCTCGCGGCCGGCAGCGCCGACTATCCCGACCGTTCCGCGACCTTGGTCCTTGCCGTCGACGGCTTCGACGATGGTCCCTGGCGACTTTCCGGTCCGGGCATCGCCGCCACGCGCCGCTTCGGCGCCGCCGGCGTCGATACGGGCTTCGCCGGCGAATGGCGCGAGAACCATGCGCGCTTCCCGCTCGGCGTCGATGTCTTCTTCGCAGCCCGCGACCGCGTCGCCGGATTGCCGCGCAGCACCGCGCTGGAGGGCTGAGCCGATGTATGTTGCGGTAAAAGGCGGCGAAGCGGCGATCGATGCGGCCCATGGCCTCCTCGCCGAGGAGCGCCGCGGCGATTCCGCCCTGCCGGAGATCACGCCGGCGCAGATCCGCGAGCAGCTCTCGCTCGCCGTCGACCGCGTCATGGCCGAAGGCGCGCTCTATGACCCCGATCTCGCCGCGCTCGCGGTGAAGCAGGCGCGGGGCGATCTCATCGAGGCGATTTTTCTGCTGCGCGCCTATCGCACGACCTTGCCGCGCTTTCTCGCCAGCGAGCCGATCGACACTGCCCATATGCGGATCGCTCGGCGCATCTCCGCCACCTTCAAGGACCTGCCCGGGGGGCAGATCTTGGGCGCCACCTTCGACTACACGCATCGCCTGCTCGACTTCTCGCTCGCCGCAGCGACGCCGCCCGCTGCACCTCCCGAGCGGCCGCCCGTCGCTGCCGAGCCGATGCCGCGCGTCGCCGACATTCTCGGCGGCGAAGGTCTGGTCGAGCGCGAGACCGCCGCCGCCGGAACCCCGGGCGACATCACTCGCGCGCCCATCGCCTATCCCGCGCCCCGCGACGCGCGGCTACAGGCGCTGGCGCGGGGCGATGAAGGTTTCCTCATGGCGATGGGCTATTCGACGCAGCGCGGCTATGGCCACAGCCATCCCTTCGCCGCCGAGATCCGCCGCGGCAAGGTCAGGGTCGAGATCGTGCCGCCGGAGCTGGGATTTGCCGTCGAGATCGGTGAGATCGAGGTCACCGAATGCCAGATGGTGAACCAGTTCCGCGGCAATGAGGACGCGCCGCCGCAATTCACCGGCGGCTACGGCCTTGCGTTCGGCGGCGCCGAGAGGAAGGCGATGGCGATGGCGCTCATCGACCGCAGCCTGCGCGCGCAAGAGCTCGGCGAGGAGGTGGCGGCGCCGGCGCAGGACCAGGAATTCGTGCTGTCGCATGCCGACAATGTCGAGGCCTCGGGTTTCGTCCAGCATCTGAAGCTGCCGCATTACGTCGATTTCCAGTCCGAACTCGAGCTCTTGCGCAAGCTGCGCGACGAATGGGAGCGGCGGGAGGCAGCGGAATGAGCGCCGGCTACAACTTCGCCTATCTCGACGAGCAGACGAAACGCATGATCCGCCGCGCCATCCTGAAGGCGGTAGCGCTTCCGGGCTACCAGGTGCCTTTCGCCGGGCGCGAGATGCCGTTGCCCTATGGCTGGGGCACGGGTGGCATTCAGGTGACGGCGTCGATCATCGGCCCCGAGGATCGCCTCAAGGTGATCGACCAGGGCGCCGACGACACCACCAACGCCGTCTCGATCCGCCGCTT
>DATJAV010000041.1:0-4702 GCA_035515835.1 Allostellaceae bacterium | reverse complement strand
GCGCCGAGATGGCGAAGCCGCGTCACGTCGGCGACGGCGCCGACCAGCGGCTCGGGGTCGAACTTCCAGTCCCCGGTATGGAGCACCGTGCCGAGCGACGTGCGCAGCACCACCGCATTGGGCTCGGGGATGGAATGGGTGAGCGTCAAGAGCTCGATCGCGAAGGGCCCGACCCGGAAGCTGCCGGACATCGGCACCTCGGTGATCGGCACCTCGTGCTCGAGATCGGCCTCGATCAGCTTTTGACGCAGCACCGCCGCGGTAAAGGGCGTGGCATAGACGGGGCAGCGCAGGCGTTGCCAGAGATAAGGGATGGCGCCGATATGATCCTCATGCGCATGCGTCACGACGAGCCCGTCGAGGGCGTCGATACGCTCGGCGATGAAGGTTGGATCGGGCATGATCACGTCGATGCCGGGGAGCGTCTCGTCGGCAAAGGAGATGCCGCAATCGATCATGAGCCAGCGTCCGGCATGGCCATAGAGCGAGAGGTTCATGCCGATCTCGCCGACCCCGCCCAGAGCCAGGAACACCAGTTCGTCGGGCTTGTTGGGCGCCCCAACCGCGGCGGCGCTCACGGCTTCCGGTTCCGCTCATAGATGAGACGCAAGCCCCAAAGCGTAACATCGGGATCGGTCCGCTCGATGCCGGCGATCGCACCCTCGAAGAGGGGCGCGAGACCGCCGGTGGCGATCGCCGCCATCGGCGCGCCGAATTCCTGCCTGATGCGCTGCACCAGCCCTTCGATAAGCCCGACATAGCCCCAGTAGATGCCGGATTGCATGCAGGCGACCGTGTTCTTGCCGATGACGGTATCGACGCGACGGATGCGCACGCTGGGCAGCTTGGCGGCAGCCATGTGCAGCGCGGTCATCGACAAGTTGACGCCGGGGGCAATGACGCCGCCGCGATAGTTGCCGTCAGCGTCGACCACGTCGAAATTGGTGGTGGTGCCGAAATCGACGACGACGAGCGGCCGCTTGTAGCGGTCATAGGCACCGACCGTGTTGGCGATTCGATCGGCGCCGACCTCCTCGGGCCGATCGACGAGGGCGCGCGTGCCGAGATCGACCCCAGGCTCGCCAAGCATCACCGGCTCGCTGTTGAAGTATCGGCGGCAAAGCGCCAGCAGATTGAAATTGGCGTCGGGCACGACGCTGGCGATGATCGTTCCCGTGACCGCCCCGCGCTCGAGCCCCGCCAGGGCCATGAGGTGGTCGAACCAAACGACGTACTCGTCGGCGGTTCGCCGGGGATCGGTGGCCGCACGCCACGCACCCTTAAGCGCGGTCTCCTGCCACACGGCGAAAACGGTATTGGTGTTGTTGGCATTGATGGCGAGCAGCATCATGCCCTCCACTTTCCTGATCTCATGACACTGCGCCCGTCACCGGAAAGACCTCGCCGGCAGCCACGCGCCGGAGGCCATTGACGTCGTCGTCGAGCAGCAGCGCGCCCTCCGCGTCGAGCCCGGCAAAGCGGCCGTGGCTCTCGCCGATCGAGAGCCGCACGCGGATCGTCGCGCCCAGGCCTTGCGCGCGCGCGAGCCACGCCTCGCGCAGCGGCGCGAACCCTGCCTCCCGCCAGCGCCGATACCACGCCTCGAAGCGGGCGGCAACGGCCGCGAGCAGCGCCTCGACCGCGACCGAGGCGCCAACCGCGACGAGCGATGTCGCGGGATAGTCGCCCCGCTCGGGAAACGAGGCAAGGTTGATGCCCATGCCGACGATCAGCCAATCGAGGCGGCCGTCGCTCGCTTGGGATTCGAGCAGGATGCCGGAGACCTTCCTTCCGTCGAGCAGCACGTCGTTGGGCCATTTGAGACTGAGCCGCACGCCTTCCGGCAGCAGCGGCCCCACCGCCTCGGCGACGGCGAGCGCCGCGGCAAAGCCGAGCTGCGCCGCCTCGGCCGCACTGCGCTCGGGACGGAGCACGAGCGAGAGATAGAGGTTTCCCTCCGGCGATACCCAGTCTCGCCCGCGCCGGCCGCGGCCCGCGGTCTGGGCGCGCGCCCAAATCAGCGTGCCCTCGGCGGCGCCATTGCGCGCCTGGCGCTTGCCCTCCTCGTTGGTGCTGTCGATCGCGTCGAAAAGCTGGACGCGGTAAAAAGGGGAAAGGCGCGGTTGCGCCGTCATTTCTCGAAAAGCGTCTGGCTGGCAAGCTGCGCGCTGTCGACGACGGGGCTGGGATATACCACGAAGAGGAGGACGGCGAGGGCGGTCACGGCCAGCACCGCGCGCAGATCGCCGGAGATGGGACGGTCGAAGGCGGCTGCGGGCTCGTCGAAGAACATGATCTTGACGATCCGGAGATAGTAATAGGCGCCGACGACGCTGGTGACGACGCCGATGACGGCGAGATAGATGAACTGGCTGTGCTCGACCAAGAAGGCGGGCGCGATCGCACCGGCAACCGGCTTCACCGGCACGAAGGACGCGTCGATCGCCGACATGAAGATGTAGAGCTTGCCGAAGAATCCCGCGAGCGGCGGCACGCCCGCCATCGAGAACATGAAGATGGCGAACGCGATCGCAAGCCCGGGCTGCGAGCGCGCGAGCCCCGCGAGATCGTCGATCCGCTCCACCCATTGGCCCTGGCGGCGCATGCAGAGGATCGCCGCGAAGGTGCCGATACTCATCAGAAGATAGATCGCCATGTAAATGAGGACGCCACGCACGCCGTCGGCGCTGTTGACCGCGAGCCCGATCAAGGCGTAGCCGACATGGCCGATCGAGCTATAGGCCATCAGCCGCTTGATGTTGCGCTGATTGATCGCGGCAAAGGCGCCGAGCACCATCGAGGCGATGGAGATGAAAACGATGATCTGCTGCCACTGCTCGGCCAACCCGCCGAAGGGATTGACCATGACGCGGACGAAAAGCGCCAGCGCCGCAATTTTGGAAGCCACCGAGAGGAAGGCGGTGACCGGCGTCGGCGCGCCCTCATAGACGTCGGGCGTCCACATGTGGAAAGGAACCGCCGAGACCTTGAAGGCCAAGCCGACCATGACGAAGACGATGCCGACGATGAGACCGATGGAATCGCCGTTGGCGGCACTCAGCACCTCGCTCAGCCTGGCAAAATTAGTGGTGCCGGCGAAACCGTAGACCATCGAGGCGCCGTAGAGCAGCATGCCCGAGGAGAGCGCGCTCAGGACGAAGTATTTGAGGCCCGCCTCGGTCGAGCGCAGCTGGTCGCGGTGGAAGGCGGCGATGACGTAAAGCGGCAAATTCTGGAGCTCGAGTCCAAGATAGAGCGAGATCAAATCGCCGGCCGAGATCATCATCATCATGCCGGTGGCCGCCAGCAGCACCAATACGGCAAATTCCGGGCGCGCGATCCCTTCCGCCTCGTTGAAGCGCATCGCCAGGATGAGGGAGAGCGCGCCGCCGATCAGGACCAGCGTCTTCATGAAAACGGCGAAGCCGTCGATGACGAACATGTTGTTGAGCGTCGTCTGGCGCGAGGCGCCGACACCGAAGGTCAGCACCAGGACCACGGCGATCAGAAGCACGACGACGCCGAGCCAGGCGATCTCGCGGGCGACGTGGCGGCCGTGCTGAAAGACGCCGAGCAGCAACAGCAGCATGGCGCTCCCGGCGAGGAACATCTCCGGCAGCGCCGGCAGGAAATTGGGCAGCGGCTCGGGCGACATGGTCCTAACGTCTCGCTCTCGTCATTGGCGCGCCAGCCGCTCGGTCACCGCGGCCTCGTGCCGCTCGGCATCGACGCGCGCCACCAACTGATCGATCGCGGGCTGCATCGGCCGCAAGAACGATGCCGGATAAATCCCCATCCACAGCACGATGGCGATCATCGGCGCGAAGATCGCCACCTCGCGCCAGTTGAGATCGAGCATCGTGCGCACGTCGCTCCGGGTGATGACGCCGAAGACGACGCGACGATAGAGATAGAGCATGTAGGCGGCGCTCAGGATCATCCCCGTGGTGGCGAGGAAAGCCACCAGGGTGTTGGTCTTGAAGGTGCCGATCAGCGCCAGGAACTCGCCGACGAAGCCGCTGGTGCCGGGCAGTCCGACCGAAGCCAGCATGAACACCATGAACACCGTGGCATATTTCGGCATGTTGTCGGCGACGCCGCCGTAGCGCGCGATCTCGCGGGTGTGGAGACGGTCATAGACGACGCCGACGCAGAGGAAGAGTGCCGCCGAAACGATGCCATGGCTCAGCATCTGCACCATGGCGCCCTGCAGCCCCTCGGCGGTGGCGGTGAAGGTGCCCATGGTGACGAAACCCATATGCGCCACGGAGGAATAGGCGATCAGCTTCTTCATGTCCTCCTGCGCCAACGCCACCAGCGAGGTGTAGATGATGGCGACGACGCTGAGCGCGAAGATGAGCGGCGCCAGCGTCGCCGAAGCCAGCGGGAACATCGGCAGCGAGAAGCGGATGAAGCCATAGCCGCCCATCTTCAGCAGCACGCCCGCTAGGATTACCGAGCCCGCGGTCGGCGCCTCGACATGGGCGTCGGGCAGCCAGGTATGCACCGGCCACATCGGCACCTTGACGGCGAACGACGCGAAGAAGGCGAGCCAGAGCCAGGTCTGCAGCCCCTTGTCGAAATGCCAGTCTAGAGCCGCCGTGATGTCGGTGCTGCCGATCTGCACGTAGATCGCAAGAATGGCCAGCAGCATCAGCACCGAGCCCAAGAAGGTATAGAGGAAGAATTTGAAAGCAGAATA
>DATJAV010000040.1:0-15079 GCA_035515835.1 Allostellaceae bacterium | reverse complement strand
CGATCTTCAGCATGGCGCCGACCAAGCCGCTCGGCGTTCCGGAGGTACTCTCGCTCTCGTTCTGGGGCGGCGTCTGGGGTGTCGCCTTCGCGCTCACCCTGCCGCGCTGGTTCAAGGGCGCCGCGTATTGGGTCGCAGCGGCGGTGATCGGCGGTTTGGCTTTGACGCTCGTCTATATCTACGTCGTGATGCCGCTGAAGACGGGCAGCCCGGCCCCCTTCTACCCGGTGATCGTCATCGGCTTCATTGTGAATGCCGCCTGGGGCGTCGGCTGGGCGCTTTTCCTGATGCTTTTCGAGCGGATGCGCAGCGCCTGATCGCGAACGTCGCTCAGGACGGGGCGGAGCCGCGCCGCAGCACATCGAGATTGAGCGGCAGCGCGGCGCCCAGCCAGAGCGGGTAGGAAGCGTGATCCTCGTAGTCGTCGCCGGTCAGCGGATGGACGAGAACGCTGAGTTCGCCCCGGTTCAGCATGAGCCAGGGCACGAGGCGCGGGAACTCCGCCACGGGGAAAGCAACCTGATACATCGCCACCGGATGCGGCCCGACCGGCTCGTCGTGCCAGCGGCCAAGCTTAACTAAGAACCCCTCGCCGATCGCTTGGCGCAAACGCTCGGCAACCGGGCGGGTCACCGGGTCGTAATAGATATGCGCGTGATAGCCCGTAATGCGCTGCGGCTCAGCGAAGGTGTGCGGCATTGGCGCTTCCCTCTGGCGGTGGAAACATCGGTGGGCGAGGCATAGGTCGCGTCGGCTGTCGGAGCCGCGTTCCTTAACATAGTCGCCCCGCGCCGAGCCGCCAACGCGGCCGGCACAACCAACCCTTAACCAGCGTCGGCCCAATATGCGCCATGGTCGACGCCACTCAACAGCCCGCCCGGCCCTTCGCTTGGCGCTCGCTCCTCCCGTCTTGGCCGCTCATCGTCGCTATTGCCGCCTTCCTCAAGGCGCTCTCGGACGCCCGCTGGCTGCTCGGCGACCCCGACACCGACATGCACATCACGGCCGGCAACTGGATGCTGGCGCACCATGCGTTGCCATTCCACGATCCTTTCTCGAACTCGATGCCCGGCGCGCATTGGGTCGTGCATGAATGGCTCGCAGAGCTCCTACTCGCGTCGACTTACGACGCGCTCGGTTGGTGGGGGCTGGTGTTCCTGAGCGCCGGCTGCTTTGCGCTCGCCATTGCACTCCTCACGCGCTGGTTGATGAGCCGGCTCGACCCGCTGATCGCGCTGGTCCTGGTGGCGCTGAGCTTCGTCTTGTTGCTGCCGCATCTGCTGGCGCGCCCCCATCTCCTGGCGGAGCCGCTGGTCGTCCTGTGGTGTGCCAGCCTCTTTGCCGCGCGCGACGCCGGTCGCGCCCCCTCGCTGCTGATCCTGCCCTTGATGACGATCTGGGCCAATCTTCATGCCGGATACATGGTCGGCGTGGCGCTGACCGGGTTCCTCGGCGGCGAGGCCGTGCTGGCCGCGACATCGAACGCCATGCGCTGGTCCGAAATCCGCCGCTGGGGCGGTTTTACGCTCTCCGCTCTCCTCGCCGCTGCGCTGACACCCAACGGCCTCGACGGCCTGCTGCTGCCGCTGAGCTTCATGGATAAGAGCGTGATGTACGCCTACATCATCGAATGGAAGAGCGCGAACTTCGACAGCTTCGGCCCGATCGAGCTATGGATCCTCTTGCTCATCACCGGCGGTTGGAGCCTCGGGCTAAAGCTGCCGCTGCCGCGCCTTGCGCTGCTGGTCGGCATCACGCACATGACGCTCGCGCATGCCCGGCATATGGATCTCATCGCCACCGTCTGCCCGTTGGCCATGGCGGCCCCTCTCGGCGCGCAAATACGCGCGCTCTTCGCGGGACAACCCGCCTCTGCCGTGCGCCAGCGCATTGCCGCGCTCGCGCAACCCGCGGAGCCTGCCGGACTGACGGCGGCAATGACCCTCGCCGTCGCAATCTGCGCGCTCTTCGCCACCCACCCGCTCGTCCGCGAGGACGGGGCGACAAGGCCGGTGGCGGCCCTCGCTGCCGCGGAGCGGCTTCACCTCGACGGACCCGTGCTCAACGCCCAACCTTTCGGCGGCTATCTCATATTTCGCGGCATCAAACCATTCATCGACGGCCGAATGGAAATGTATGGCGAGGCGTTCCTGAGCCGGTATATGAAGGCCGGCTCCGGCGAGAAACCCGTCCTCGACGAGATCCTGAAGCAATACGGCATCACCTGGACGATGTTCCAGCCCGAGGACGGCGCCGTCGCCGTGCTCGACCATGAGCCGGGCTGGCGGCGCGTCTACGCCGACCAATATGCCGTCATCCACGCTCGGATCGGTGCGGAGGACGCTGCTGCCAGCGCGGTGGCGCGCTAGGGCGAAGCGCGGCGCACCTCTCCCAGGGCGGAAGCGAGCCTGGCTTTGCCAAGCAGGCGGGCATCCCGCCATAATCGGCAAGCGAACGCCGCAGACGCGAGGGGAGACCGCCGGGGATGACCGATCTATTCCGCCTGTCGGCGAGCGAGGCGGCGCGTCGCCTTGCCGCCGGCAAGCTCAGCGCCGTCGACCTCGTCCAATCCTGTCTCGAGCGCATTGCCGAGCGCGAGGGAGCGGTAGGCGCTTGGGTGCATCTCGACGCCGACGCGGCGCTGGCCGAGGCGCGGGCACGGGACCAGTCGGCCAAGCGCGGTCCGCTTCATGGCCTCCCCATCGGCGTCAAGGACATCATGGATACGGCGGATATGCCGACCGCTTATGGCTCGCGCGCCTATGGCGGCCACCGGCCGCCGGCCGATGCTGCCGCGGTCGCGCTGGCGCGCGAGGCGGGCGCGGTGATCCTCGGCAAGACCGTGACCACCGAATTCGCCGCGATGAGCCCCGGCAAGACGCGGAACCCGCATAACCCCGCGCATACGCCGGGCGGCTCGTCGAGCGGCTCGGCCGCGGGGGTTGCCGATCAGATGATGCCGCTCGCCTTCGGCACGCAGACCGCGGGCTCGATCATCCGGCCAGCGTCTTATTGCGGCATCGTCGGCATGAAGCCGAGCTTCGGCCGAATCGCAACCGCCGGGACCAAGATTCTGGCGCATAGCCTCGACACCATCGGCGGTTTCGCGCGCAGCGTCGCCGACGCGGCGCTCTTCATCGCCGCCCTCACCCAGCGACCGGACCTGGTGCCGACCGCGCCGGCGACGCGCCCGCGCCTCGGCGTCTATGGCGGCGAGAACTGGGGCGAGGCCGCGCCCGCGACGACCGCCGCGCTCGCCGGCGCGCGCGAGCGTCTTGCCCGCGCGGGGGCCGGTCTCGTCGAGTTGAAACCCTTCCCCGCCTTCGCCGAGCTCGGTCGAGCGCAGCGCGCCATCATGAACCATGAGGCCGCGCGCAATCTCGCCTGGGAACGGGTCAATCGTGGCAACGAGATCATGCCGCGCACCGCCGCGATGCTGGCCGATGGCCTCGCCATCGGCCCCAGCGACTATGACGCGGCTCGGCGCATGGCCGCGGCGGCCCGTGCCGAGACCGGCGCCTTCTTCGGCGAGGTCGATGCCGTGTTGACGCCGGCGGCACCGGGCGAGGCGCCCCTCATCGACACCACGGGCGATCCCGTCTTCAATCGCGCCTGGACCGTGCTGCACCTCCCCTGCGTCACTCTCCCCGGCCGACGCGGCCCGCAGGGGCTGCCGGTCGGCGTGCAGCTCGTCGGCCGCGCCGGGGACGACGCGCGCCTGCTCGCCGTCGCCCTCTTCGTCGAAGCCGCTCTCGACGCCGTCGCCTAGCGATGTCCGTCACCGAGCGGCGCCCGGTTGGCGCCTTGCTGCTTTTGGCCAGCCTCAGCCTCGTCTGGGGCCTTAATTGGCCGGTGATGAAAGTGGCACTCGGCGAGATGCCGGTGCTGCCTTTTCGCGCGCTATGTTTGCTGGTCTCGGGCCCGGTGCTGCTCGGCTTTGCCGCGCTTCGCGGAGGCATCGCGCTCCGCCCGCAGGAAATCCCGCCGCTGCTCCTCGCCGCGTTCTTCAACGTGACGCTGTGGCATGTGCTCACCGGTCTCGGCGTCTCGCTGATGCCGGCGGGCCGCGCAAGCATCATCGCCTATAGCATGCCGGCCTGGGCGACGCTGCTGGGCGCGCTGCTGCTACGCGAGCGCGTGACGATGGCGCGCCTTGCCGGCCTCGTCCTCGGCATGGGCGCCGTCGCCGTCCTCATTCTGCCGGACTTCTGGAGCATGGTCGCGGCGCCCGGCGGGGCGTTGGCGATGGTGCTGGCGGCGCTGTCCTGGGCAGCCGGCAGCATCGTGATGAAGCGGCGACGTTGGAGCTGCTCGATGTTGGCGGTGACCGGGTGGCAGATCTGCCTCGGCGGTTCGCCGATCGTCCTCGGCGCGGTCGTGCTGGGGCCGTTTCCCGGGTTCGAGCGGGTCGATGCCGAAGGCCTCGCCGCCCTCGCTTTCGTCATCGTCTTCGGCATGCTGATCGGTCAGTGGATCTGGTTCGTTGTTCTCGACCGTCTTCCGGTCGCCGTCGCGTCGATCGGCACGCTCGCCATTCCGATCATCGGCCTCCTCTCCTCGGCGCTCTTCCTGGGAGAGCCGGTGGGACCGAGCGAAGTTGCGGCGCTGGGGCTCGTGGTATCGGCCTTGCTGCTGGTGACGCTGCCGCGCGGGCGCTCGATGGAGCGGAGAGTTGCGCCGGCCGTCGCCATGCGCCAGCCTCCGCAGCGATGATGTCGCCACGCTTCGTTCCTCTGTTCGCTCTTCTTGTCACGCTCGCCGCCTGCGGGACCGCGGTCCTGCCGCCCTATGAGACCATCCCGCCGCCCGTCTCGCGGGCAGAGCGGAAAGACTCCGGCGAGACGCCGCCACCGCGCGTTGCCCTCTGCTACAACACCTTCACGACATCGGCCCATGCTCTCCTCGCGCTCGCCAAGGAGAGCTGCGACCCCGGCACCACCCCGAAACCGCTCGAGCGCGACTTCGACCTCAATAACTGCCCCATATTGGAGCCGACGCGGGCGACCTTCGCTTGCAACAAGTCCTGATCTATGATGGCGAGGCATGCAACAAACACGGGGAAACCCATGAGTATGCAAACTTCCGCCGCGCCGCGGCTGGTCATTCCCAGCCTGGCGGGGCTCTATCAGGCCCTCTCGCCTTACAGCTATGCGTTCATGCGCTTTTGCGTCGGCGCCATGCTCGTCCCGCACGGCTATTTGAAGCTGTTCGTGACCGGCGTCGGCCCGCTCGTCCCGTTGTTCGGCGCCTGGGGCCTGCCGGTCCCGCTGGCTTGGGCCTACTGGATCGCCATCCTCGAGTTCGGCGGCGGCATCTTGCTCGCGGTTGGTTTCCTCACCCGACCCGTCGCGCTCATGGTCGCGGTCGAGATGGCCGTCGCCGTGCTCGGCGTCCACTTGGCGAAAGGCTTCCTCTGGGGCGCCGGCGGCTTTGAGTACCCCTTGCTCTGGGGCTTGCTCTGCCTCGCGATCGCCGTCCGCGGCGGCGAGCGCCTGTCGGTCGACCGCGCGCTCGGCATCGAACTCTAAGCGCAGTCCGGCGCGCTCAGGGTTTGTAGGGGGTGTCGACGGCCGGCTTCGACGCGAGGGCGACGCTCCCCCAGCCGGCTTGCCGCCATTGGGCGGCGGCGATCAGCGCGCCGGCAACTGCGGCGCCGGCGAGCAGGTCCATGAGATAATGCCCGCCGATCGGAGGGACAGAGAGCAACATCAACCCGTTGAGCGCCAGCGAGCAGCGCAAGAGCCAGCGCTGGCGCCGATGAGCATAGATCAGCAGCACCCCGACGATGGTGTGGAAGGAGGGCAGCGCGATGATTCCCGCCATGTTGGTGAAGTGGAAGAGATTTGGCGTGCCGGCGCGAAGCGTCATGAGGTCGGGGCCGCCGCAGGCCTCGAAGCGATAGTGGAGCGCGGCGAGCTCCCGGGCGTGACCGGCGGGGATCGACCCATAGACATCGGGTACGCAAGCCGCCGGGAAGAACGCAGAGACCACCAGCGTCGCGATCGCGCCCAGAATGAGCGTCCACACCAGCTCGCGATTGGCGTCCTCATCGCCGCGCAATGCGAAATAGACGAGGGTGAGGATGATCTGCGGCAGGAAGGCGTCATAGCCGACGGTGAGGAAGTAGAGCAGCCACGAATGCGCCATCAGCCAGGTGAATACGCCGAGCCAATCGAAACCCAGGGCGTGATCGAGAAAGGTGAGCTCGCCGTCGCGCAGGGGCGGCGCCAGGGTGGCCGCGAGATAGCTCATAATGGCAAGCGCGCCCGAGGCGCACATGAACAGCGCGGTCCAATGCGCGAGGCTCGCCAATCTTAGGCTCCGACCGGTAGCGCCATAGCCGATCGCGATCGCCAGCAGCACGGCGAGGCATGCCGCGATGAGGCCGAAGCCGTCGATGGTGAAATTGACATAGCGGAGCCAGACGGCGTCGAGGACGCCGATGGCAAGAACGAGCGCCCATGCCAGGCCATCGGTTCGTGACAGCATCCGCCTCGCGCACCCCAAGCTTGCGGCGCGGTCGACGATGCCGAAGAGGCAGCGCGGCCTTCCGCCCGTGATGTCGCGAGCGATGCTAGAGGGACGCCTGACAATTTTGGATTAACGCCGCGGCGGGAGGCGAGGCCCGCCACCGGCAAAAAGCAAGGCCCCTGGAGCACGGTGCTCCAGGGGCCTTTTTCTCGCGAAGAGATCGCGGGTCAGGCCGCGGCCGGCTTCTTCATCTTGCTGCCGCCGTGCCTGACCTTCTTGTGCGCGGCGACGTGCTTGGTGTGCTTGACCTTCTTTTTCGTCACGTGATGCGTGGTCCGAGCCTGCGTCGGCGTGATCATGGGAACGGTCGACGCCGCCACGAACGACAGCAGGGCAAATGCGGTAATCAGCGCCTTCATAAGATGCTCCTAAGATCTGGAGGATTGTCTTTCATTGGGACCAGGTGGCATCGGAGTCCGCGCGCAACGGAGGCGCCGGCGATCCGACGGGGGTGGACACTATCATGGTTGCGCTGGGGACGAAAGACTTCCGCAACAAAAATCGCGCTTTTTCTCGTCCTTGCGCGTTCGAGCTTTGCCGATTTCTCATCCGTACTTTGCGCCGCCTTGGTCGCGAAGAAATAAATGGTTAACCCGTGACCAAAAACATTTGCGTCGAATTGACGCATTTTGTGCGCGACGAGACAATCACCCCGCATTGCGGATCGCGCCGGGTTGCTCATGGTGTGCTCGTCCTCGGCGGGGATTTGGATAAAATTTTAGCAAAATTAAACTAAATATTGACGAGCTATGATCTCAATATCGTCAAGACTACCCTCATGTATTTAACCGTGATGGGCAGAATTATGGCGCGCAATTAATGTGCCGTTAAGGTATCCGAACCAGAATTGCCGCGTCGCTCACTTTGACCCTAGGAGGCATGACAGTCATGCGCAACGTTCTTTCCCGGCTGCTCCGCGACGAGAGTGGCGCTACCGCGATCGAGTATGGTCTCATCGCCGCGCTCATCATCGTTATCTGCATCGCCGCCGTCACCGTTATCGGCACCCAGCTGAACAAGACCTTCGGCTCGGTCGGTGCGGCTCTGACCGGCGCAAACGCCAGCTAACCAGCGGACCGTCGCGACTAACGTCTCGACCTGACGGGAGCCGCCTTGCGCGGCTCCCGTTTCGGTCGGGAGATAGCCAAGTGGCGGCTACGCCACGACCGCGGCGGGCGCATTGGAAAGCATCCAGAGCATCCCATGCATTATGCCGCCAACATCATCGAGTGGGCCGCCATCTTCGTCGTGCTGGTCGCGCTGATCGCTGCGGCGATCAACGATGGGCTCACCTTTCTCATTCCCAATCGCTACGTCGTCCTCGTCATCGTCGCCTTCATCGCTTTCGCCATCGGCAAGCCCGGCGCCTTCTGGCTGAGTGGGCTGGTCACGGCGGCGATCTGCTTTGCCATTGGACTGCTGCTGTTCGAGCGCGTCCTGGGCGGGGGCGATGTCAAGCTGGCGACCGCCTGTGCGCTGTGGGCTGGCTCCGATCAGATCGTCCTCTTCGCCTTCGTCACCGCGTTGTGCGGCGGCGTCTTGGCGCTCGCCCAGCTCTCGCCGCTCTATCGGCTGATGCCGGCCCCGCCCGGAGGCGCGGTCCCCGGCAATGATTTCCGCAGCAAGCTCCGCCGCCCCGTCCCTTACGGGGTGGCAATCGCGGTCGGGGGCGTCTGCGTCGTCGTCAACCGTTTCATGAGTTGGTCCTAGGAGGGGTTCCATGTCGCCGCGTCGCATCGTCTTCCTGCTCATTGCCTTCGTGGCCGCGGGGGTCGCGGTCGTGGGCATTCGGCTCGCAACCCAGCGCCCAGCTCCGGTCGAGGCGCCGCCGCCGGTCGTGGCCGCGCCTGAGAAGCCCCAGACAATGGTTCTCGTCGCCCGCGGCGATCTCAAGGTCGGGCAGTTCATCCGCCCGGACAGCGTGCGCTGGCAGGCCTGGCCCGATGACGGCGTGGCGCCGACCTATCTGCTGAAGGCTCAGCACGATGAGCAGGAGTTCTACGGCGCGGTCGTGCGGAGCTCTCTCGGCGATGGCGAGCCGCTCACTCTGAATCGCATCCTCCGTCCGGGCGATGTCGGCTTCCTCGCTGCCGTACTGCAGCCTGGCAAGCGTGCGGTCACCGTGAACCTGACGGCGGCCGGCGGCGTCTCCGGCCTGATCTTCCCGGGCGATCATGTCGATCTCCTGGCGACGTTGACGCTGACCGACCCCGAGGGGAAAGAAAAGATCGACCACCACGCCGCCGAGACGGTCCTCTCCAACCTCAAGGTGCTGGCGCTCGACCAGCGCCTCGACCCGCAGGGGCTCAGCTCCAAGGAGGCGAAGGACGCGCAGATCGCCAAAACCGCGACGCTGGAAGTCACCCCGAAAGAGGCCGAGATCATCGCGGTGGTCGCCGAGATCGGCCGGCTCACGCTGAGCCTGCGCTCGCTCGGCACCGACGGATCGCCTGAGCAGGACGTCGCCAGCAATGACGGCGACCCGAACCAGGGCTCCGACCCGACCTACACCTTCGACAGCGACGCAACCAAGATCATCCAACCGCCAGGCGCGCATTCGCACGGCCCGAGAGTCATCGTCTACCGCGGCGGCACGGGCACCGAAGTGGATTTCATCAGCGGCGGGGGCGGGAACGGCGGGATGCAGAACTCGCCGCCCAAGAGCCCCAATGACGAAGACCATTGAACCGAATGAATGAGAGGGGATAGTGTCATGACTCGCTTTGCCTTGCGGCTTGCCGCGCTGATGCTAGCGATCGCCCCGGTGGCGACGCTGGCGCCCGACGCGGCTCTCGCCGCGCCCAAACCTAGAATCGTCAACACCGATGGCGGTCCCACGCTGAGCGTCGAGGTCGGCAAGGGTCAGCTGATCCATCTCGACCAGCCCGCCAACACCGTCTTCGTCGCCGATCCCGATGTCGCCGACGTCCAGATCAAATCGCCGACGATGATCTATTTGTACGGCAAGTCGGCCGGCGAGACGACGCTCTTCGCGGTGGGTGACGGCGACCAGGTCGTGATGAACGCCACCGTCCAGGTCCATTATGACGTGGCGCGGGTGTCAGAGACGATCCACAAGCTCGTGCCGCGCAGCGCGGTGTCGGTAAGCACGGTCGACGACGCCCTGGTGCTCAATGGGACGGTCTACTCGGCCGCCGAAGCGGACGACATCCGCAAGGTTGCCGGGCGCTTCGTTCCCGACCCGACCCAGCTGCTGAACAAGATCAAGGTCGACGCGCCGAACCAGATTCAGATACGCGTGCGCGTCGCCGAAGTGACCCGCAACGTCGTCAAGGATCTCGGCTTCAGCTGGCAAAGCCTGTTCAAAACCGGCAACATGGTCCTCGGCTTCGCCACGGGTCAGCCCGTGATCTCCGTAGCGAACGGTGTGCCAACCTTCAGCACCCTCACCGGATCGCCCTCCGTCGACAACGTCGTCGGCGGCTTCAATACGCCGAACCAGTCCATCGACACGGTGATCGATGCGCTCGACGAGGTAGGACTGATCACCGTGCTGGCCGAGCCCAATCTGAGCGCCATATCGGGCGAGAAGGCCAGCTTCCTCGCCGGCGGCGAATTCCCCGTGCCGATCCCGACCTTCGTCAGCGGCGGTCTGCCAAGCATCACCGTCCAGTTCAAGCCGTTCGGCGTGAGCCTCGAGTTCGTGGCGACGATCACCGAGAACAATCGCATCAACATCCACGTGCAACCCGAGGTGAGCCAGCTTTCGACGCAGGGCGAAGTCAACATCTCCGGCTTCACCGTTCCGGCCTTGACCGTGACGCGCGCCGAGACGACGGTCGACATCGCCAGCGGCGAGAGCTTCGCCATCGCCGGGCTGCTGCAGAACAACGTCAATCAGACGATCGACAAGTTCCCCTGGCTGGGCGACGTGCCGGTGCTCGGCCAGCTCTTCCGTTCGACGAAGTTTCAGCGCAACGAATCCGAGCTCGTCGTCATCGTGACGCCCTACATCGTCCGGCCGGTGAGCTCGGCCAGCGTGCTGCAATCGCCGACGGACGGCTACAACCCACCGAGCGACAAGCAGTTCCTCATCGAGGGCGGCAACCAGAAGACCCAGGTGCTGAAAGAAGGGGCCGCACCTGTGGGCGCCTCCGGCAACGGCCTGATCGGCCCCGTCGGCTTCGAGCTGGAGTAAAGACAATGAGAAAGCATTTCCTTCTTGGCCTCTGCCTCGCCGCCGCGCTGCCGGCATGCACGCCCACGACGTCGGAATACACTCAGGCCGAAGCGCCCAAGCAGATCCACGTGGACTACGTGCGCTTGAACCATGTCGTCACCTTCGCGCCGGGTCGGGCGGAGCTGGCCAAAGGCGAGTCGGAGAAGCTCATGAGCTTCCTCGGCGACGCCCAGGTCGGGAGCCAGGACCACGTCTATCTCGAGCCGGCCAACGAGAACCAGCTCACCGCGAGCCGGATCGGCGTGATCTCGCGCGAGATGGACAAAGTCGGGGTGGGCGCGCAAACCCTCCCCGCCGGGCTCGAGCCGGGCGACCGCATGAAAGTCATCGTCGAGCGCTACGTGGTGACCCCGCCGGATTGCCCGAACTGGACGACCCCCGCCGTCGGCGATCACAGCAATGAGGTGCACAGCAACTTCGGCTGCTCCGACGCCTCCAACCTCGCGCGCATGGTTGCGGATCCGCGCGACCTGGTGGTCGGCCGCACCATGGGCCCCGGCGAGGGCGACGCGGCGATTGCAGGTCTGACGCGTTACCGCCAAGGCAAGCCCACGCCGCTCAGTGCGTCGGGCGGGTTCGGCGCGACCGGCGGAACCACCGGAACCTCGGCGACAGGCGGTGTCGGCGCCGGAGCGGTCAGCGGCGCGGGACAATAATGCTGTCAATGACAACGAGGGATGGCGATTGAGACAGTGGTGCGATGATGGGTGAGGCAGCGAAAGCAGAACCGGCCAGCGGCAACCGACCCCGCTTCGTTGCGTGCGTCGCCGACGACGTGACGCGCGAAGCGGTCAGTCGCGCCGTGGCGCAACTCGGCTGGTCCAACGCCAAGGTGCGAGCCGGCGGCCTGCAAGCGGCGATGAAGGCGATCGACGTCACCTTGCCGCCGACGCTCGTGCTCGTCGATCTCGCCGACGCGACGAACCCAGTCGAAGGCATGCACGAGCTGGCGCAGCTCTGCGGGCCCAACACCAACTTCCTCGCGATCGGCTCGGTCAACGACGTGAGCCTCTACCGCCAGCTGGTGGCGCTCGGCGTCGCCGATTATCTGGTGAAGCCCGTCTCGAGCGAAGTCCTCTGCGAGGCCTTCACCGCGGCGATGCGGATGTACGCGGCGCCCGATGTGGCGCGACCGACGCGGCTCTTCGCCTTCGTCGGCGCCCGCGGCGGCGTCGGCGCCACGACCCTCGCCGTGTCGACGGCGTGGCTCCTGGCGCATGAGTTCAAGCTGCGCACCGCGCTCATCGATCTCGACCTGCATTTCGGCAATCTCGCCTTGACGCTCGACCTCGAGCCGGGACGAGGCCTGCGCGAGGCGTTGGAGAATCCCGAGCGCACGGACAGCCTGCTGCTTGCATCCGCCATGGTGACCGAGGGCGACAAGCTGCCCATCCTCGCCACCGAGGAGCCGCTCGAGGAGCAGCTGCTGTTCGATGCCGGCGCGGTCGCTCCCCTGCTCTCGGCATTGTCGCAAGACTACGACTGCATCGTCGTCGACTTGCCGCGCACCTTCGACAGCATGGCGCGCCAGGTGATCTCGCTGGCCGACGCGACGATCGTCGTCACCGATCTCTCGCTCTCGGCGTTGCGCGACAGCGTCCGCATCATCGATCTCGCCAAGGCGCTCGAGAGCCGGATGAAGCCGCTTCTCGTCGCCAATCAGGTCGGCGCCGACCACCGCGGCGAGATCGGCCGCGCCGAATTCGAGCGCGGCGTCGGCGGCGCGGTCGACCTTGCCGTGCCCTTCGACGTCAAGGCGGTGACGGCTGCCGCTCACAACGGCAAGGCGATACCCGACGCAGCCGGCAACAGCAAGGCTGCCAGCGAATTGCGCAAGCTCGCGGCCCGGCTCGCCGGGCGCGAGGAAGAAAAACCGAAGAGCGGACTCCTATCGAGGTTCAAGAAATAATGTTCGGAAGAGGCGGCGACAAAGAAGGCGGCCTTCAGGCCCGCATCCACGCTCTCAACGCCAAGCGCGGCGAGCGCCCGGCGCTGACCCCTGTCGCGCCCGCGGCAAAGCCCGCGGCGGCGCCGGCGCCTGCCGCCGCTCCCGCCAAGCTGCGTGGCGGCGACGTCACCGTCGAGGAAGCGCGGGAGATCGTCGAGCCCGCCGTCGCGGCCGCGCTCGACGCGGCGACGCTGCGCGGCAAGTCGCGCGGCGAGATCGCCCGCGTCATCGAGGAGGTGCTGCGCACCACCGTCGAGCAGAAAAAGCTCACCATGTCGATGCTCAACCAGCGCGACCTGATCACGCTGCTGACGGGCGCGATGGTCGAGAAGCAGCAGCGCGAAGCGCCGTCCGAGCCCGGCGCGCGAGCCGCCAAGCCCACAGGCAGCCGCGCCGTCATCGACGAGGCGATCCCGCGCATCTATCCGCTGGTGATGGAGCGCATCGACCCCGAGGTCGCGGCGAAGCTGCAGCGCTCCGAGCTCGCGCGCCAGCTGCAAGCGGTCATCGGCGAGATCCTGCTCGAGCAGAAGATCCAGCTCAACCTCGCCGAGCAGCGCGATCTCGTCACGGTGCTCCTCGACGACATGCTGGGCCTGGGCCCGCTCGAGCCGCTGCTCGCCGACGAAACGGTGAGCGACATCATGGTCAATGGGCCGAAGCAGGTCTATGTCGAGCGCCGCGGCAAGCTCGAGCTTACCGACGTTCTCTTCCGCGACAACGCGCATGTGATGAGCGTCGCCACCCGCATCGTGACGCAGGTCGGACGCCGCATCGACGAATCGACGCCGCTCGTCGACGCGCGCTTGGCCGACGGCAGCCGCGTCAACATCATCGCCCCGCCGCTCGCCATCGACGGCACCTCGATCTCGATACGTAAATTCTCCAAGAAGACCATCACGCTCGACACCATGGCGAAAAGCGGCAGCATCTCGCCGGAGATGGCGGTGGTGCTGAAAATCGCCGCCCGCTGCCGCCTCAACATCCTGATCTCCGGCGGTACCGGCTCGGGCAAGACCACGACCCTCAACGCCATGTCGCAGATGATCGACGAGGGCGAGCGCATTTGTACCATCGAGGACGCGGCGGAGTTGCAGCTGCAGCAGCCGCATGTCGTGCGGCTCGAGACGCGGCCGCCCAACCTCGAAGGCAAGGGCGAGATCACCATGCGCGATCTCGTCAAGAACACGCTGCGTATGCGCCCCGACCGCATCATCCTCGGCGAGATCCGCGGCGCCGAGGCGCTCGATATGTTGCAAGCGATGAACACCGGCCACGACGGTTCGCTCTGCACCATCCACGCCAACCGGCCGCGCGAGGCGCTCACCCGGCTCGAGAACATGGTGGGCATGTCGAGCGCCAATCTGCCGGCCAAGGCCGTGCGTCAGCAAATCGCCGCCGCCGTCCACATGGTCGTTCAGGTGAGCCGCATGCGCGACGGCGGCCGGCGCATCACTCAGGTCACCGAGATCGTCGGTATGGAAGGCGAGATCATCACCACCCAGGATCTCTTCGTCTATCAGTACGAAGGTGAGGGCGCCGACGGCAAGCTCAAGGGCACGTTCAAGTCGAGCGGCCTCAGGCCTCACTTCATCACCAAGGCCGAGTATTACGGCCTCGACCGCGCATTGCTGGAGGCGATCGGATGAGCGGGTTACTCGACGAGCCAATCTACCTTGTCGTCGGCTTCTGCGTCTTCGTTGTCCTCGCCTGCGTGCTGTTTGCCTTCGGCGACGGCAAGGGCGAGCAAGCCAAGCGCGTCGACAAGCTCAAGACGCGCGGTCAGCTGACGCCCACGGAGCAGCTGCAGCTGCGGCGGTTGGGCAACGACAAGTCGACCCTCGATCTCTTGATGCAGCGTTTCATGCCGCGGCCGGAGCTCCTGCGCGAGCGCTTGCACCGCACCGGCAAAAAGATCAGTCTCGGAACCTACGGTATCATCTGCCTCGTCGTCGCGTTGGGCATCGCTGGCCTCGTGATGTTCATGGGCAATTCACCGTTCATCGCGGCGCCGATCGGAGCGCTGGGCGGCATCTGGCTCCCGCATCTCGTCGTCGGCTTCCTGGCGAACCGCCGCGCCAACGCGTTCGGGAAGCACTTCCCGGAGGCCATCGGCCTGATGGTCCGCGGCCTCAAATCGGGACTGCCGGTCACCGAGACGTTCGTCATCGTCGGCAACGAGGTGCTCGATCCCGTGGGCAGCGAGTTCCGCCAGATCAGCGACCAGATCCGCCTCGGCAACCCGCCGGAGACGGCGCTTTGGGACGCGGCCAAGCGCATCGGTACGGCAGAGCTCAAATTTCTCGTGGTCACGCTCTCGATCCAGCGCGAGACGGGCGGCAACCTCGCCGAGACGCTGGAGAATCTCGATAACATCCTCCGTCGGCGCAAGCAGATGA
>DATJAV010000039.1:0-6667 GCA_035515835.1 Allostellaceae bacterium | reverse complement strand
CGGGCATGAATCGTGCCGCCTTGCCGCGCCGGCCGATCAGCACCTCCAGGCCTTTCTTGCCTTGCCGCAGCAGGATGAGGCTCGCCGCGTCGCGCGGCCGCACCGGCTTCTTCTTCTTCTCAGCCACGGTCATCCGCGCCTTTCCGCTTGTCGCGCCCCATCATGCCGAAGAGGTGCCCCGCCACCTTGCGGATCTGTATCTCCTCCGAGCCCTCGGTGATGCGGTAGCGCCGGTGGTGGCGATAGATGTGCTCGAAGGGCTTGTGGCGCGAGTAGCCGATGCCGCCATGGACCTGAATCGCAAGGTCGGCGGCCTGGCAGGCCAAGCGGTTGCCGCGGTAATTGGCCATCGAAACCCAGTCGCTCACCGTGAGATGGTCGTTGCGGTCCAGGTGCCAAGCGGTCTTGTAGACGAGATTGCGCACCATCTCGCATTCCGTATGCAGCTCGGCGAGGGGCCATTGGATCGCCTGGTTGACCGAGAGCGGCTTCCCGAACACGCGCCGCGCCCCGGCGTATTTGACGCTCTCGTCGATGCAATATTGCGCGACGCCGACGCCCGAGGCAGCTTGGCGGATGCGGTTCTCATGCACGAAATGCTGCGCCACGACGAGGCCCTGCCCCTCGCCGCCGAGAATGGCGCTCGCCGGCACGCGCACCTGGTCGAGCGTCACCTCGGCATGGTCGCTCGGCATGTTGAAGGTCCACCACATGAACTCGACCTTGAAGCCCGGCGTATCCGTCGGCACGAGAAAAGCGGTGATGCCGAGCGCGTCACCGGGCTTTCCGGAGGTCCGCGCGAAGACGAGATCGAGCGTGGCGGTATGAAGCCCGGTGTTGAAACGCTTGGCGCCGTTCAGAACCCAATCGCCGCCGCGGCGCACCGCCGTCGATTCCATCCAAGTCGCGTCCGAGCCGTGATCGGGCTCGGTCAAGCCGAAAGCGATGCGCTGGCGCCCGGTGATGGCGTCCTCGATCAGCGCCTTCTGCGTCGGGCTGCCGTATTCCCAGAGCAGGTGCACGACCGGGAAATTGCCGACGATCGAGCTCTCGTTCTGAAGGTCATTGTGGAGGCCCAAGCCCTTATGCGCGAGATGCTCGCGGATGACGGCCATGGCGAGATTGGAGCCCTCGGCGCCGCCCAGCGCCTTGGGCAAGGCAAAGCGCAGATGCCCGGCGCGGTCGGCGCGTCGGCGCATCTCGGTGAGAAGCTCCTCCCAGGCTCGGCGCGGCGTGCCGTCACGATCCCAGTCGGTGCGCGCATGCTCGCGGCGATGATCGAAATACTGCATGTTCTCGCGCTCGAGCGGTTTGATGTCCCGCTCGATGAAGGCGTCGAGCTCGGCCAGCTTCCGCGTGATCTCGGGCGGGATGGAATAGTCCATGGGCTCCTCGGGCGACTTTCCGACGGCGCTCGGGTAAGGGAGCGGCGAGGCCTGCACAGTAGTCCTGCAGCCGTCCTCCGGTCTATAACCCGGACGCAACCGAGGGAGAGGTTGGCCGGGATGGGTCTCGCCGAAAATCTGGCGCCTCGGCTTCAGGCCGCGGTGCGGCACCATCTCGGCGCGCCAGGCGAGATCGGCGATCTGAAGCGGCTCACCGGCGGCGCCACGAAAGCGACCTGGTCATTCACCGCCGACAGCATTCCGCTGGTGCTGCAGCTCGCGAGCCCGCGGCCGGCGCTGACGCCCGGCGATCCCTTGGCCGAGCTGCCGCGCGTGGTGGGCGCTGAGGACGCGGCTATGATGATGGCGGCGGCAGCGGCAGGCGTTCCGGCGCCCGCTGTTCGCGCCGTGCTCACCCCTGAGGATGGGCTCGGCGTCGGCTGCATCATGGATTTCGTCGCCGGCGAGACGATCGCGCGGCGCATTCTGCGCGAGCCCCAATTCGAACCGCTGCGGCAGCGCTTTGCCGAGCAATGCGGCGACATACTGGCGCGGCTCCATCGCCACGCGCCGGCAGCGCTGCCGTTCTTGCGCCGTTTCGGCGCCGCCGAGCAGGTCGCGCATTATCGCCGCGTCTATGCCGCGCTCGACCATCCGCAGCCGGCGATCGAGCTGGGCCTGCGCTGGGCCGAGACTGAGCTCCCACGCGGCCACGCGACCGCCGTCCTGCATGGCGATTTCCGCCTCGGCAATCTCATCTGCGGCGACGAGGCCATCCGCGCGGTCATCGACTGGGAATTGGCGGCGCTGGGCGATCCGGCGCAGGATCTGGGTTGGCTCTGCGTCAAGACCTGGCGCTTTGGCGGCAAATTGCCGGTGGGCGGCATGGCGAGGCGCGAGGCGCTCCTCGCCGCTTATCGCGGCGCCGGCGGCGCCGCGATCGACTTGGCGCATCTCCGCTTCTGGGAGGTATTCGGCTCGGTCAAATGGGCGATCATGTGCTTGATGAAAGGGCGGGAGCATCGCCGCACCGGCCGCGCGACGGTCGAGCAGATGGCGATCGGCCGCCGCATGGAGGAGCCGCTCTTCGATTTCCTGCAACTCCTCGCCGGGGAGGATTGAGTGCCGATGCCGCTCTCGCCTGCGCCGGATCTGCTGGCGACGATCCGCGATTATCTCGAGAAGGAGATCCTGCCCACGCTCGTCGACGACAAATGGTTCAACGTCAAGGTCGCGGTCAACCTGCTGGCGACCATCGAGCGCGAGTTGCGCCTCGGCCCGGAAGCGAATGCGGCGGAGCGCGCGCGGCTCGCGGCGCTCCTCGGCACCTCGGGAACGCTGGAGGAGCTGAACCGGGCACTCGCCCTGGCGATCCGCGAGGGCCGGATCGCGCTCGACGATCCGGCTCTGCTGGAGCATCTGCGCCAAACCACCGCGGACACGCTGAGCATCAACAACCCGCAATGGCTGGCGCGGTAAGAGAGTGGTCCGTCAACCAGAGTTATCGGGGCCGCTCGACCCTACTGACAACGGAGAACGGATAAGTGAACACTTAGAAAGCCAGATGGACCGTGAGATTGAGCACGCCATAGTGGTCGGCGCCGGTCTGGTGGACAAATTCGGGCGTGCGCCAGATGTAGGTGTAGGAAAAGCGATAGTGACCGTAGAGCACGGCGAGGCCGGCCTCGAGATCGGCGACGACAGGGTATTTCTCGACATGCGCGCTTTTCTTGAAGTCGTTGCCGTCGAGGAAGATATTGTGCGCGACGGCGCGCGTCTCGTTGCCGATGAAACCGTAGAAGCCCCACTCGCCCGCCGTCATCCGGCTCTTGTTGATGTAATCGGCGCCGGTGTTGAGATCGATGTGCGGCGGCCCGTAATCGGCGCGCAAGTTGCGCCCCAAGCGCAGCATGCCGCCGACGCCGGCATAGTCGTAGACGTTGCCGGCACGCCAGTCCCATTGCGGGATCGTGTCCCAGCCCCAGCCGTCGCCATCCTCGCCGTGGAAGCGCCATTTCTTCTGATAGAAGAGATCGAGCGTTGGCTCGTCATGGAGCTGCGCGTGCCAGCCCTTGAACGGCGCGACGTTGATCAGCAGGTGATAACGCGTCTGCGTGTAGTTCGCGAGCGAGCCGGGTCCGACGAGGCCGAGCTTCAGCGCCAGCTCGTCGAAGCGGTCGATACCGTCGGCCGTCCCCGGCGTGTCCTGCATTAGGCCCGCGCCGCTATAGAGCCAGCCGGCATAGGGACGGTCGCGCGGATCCGGGTTGACCAGCGCCGGGTTCTCCGGCGTGTACATGTTCTGCCCCAAGAGGATCAGATTGTAGCGGCGCGCGACGGGCTCGGCCTCGGGCGTGTCGGGAGCGGCGTGGGGAAAAGCCGCCGGGACGAGGTCGTTCACCCAGTCGAAGGGCTTCTCCCACGCGCCGTGGACGTCGCCCGAGGTCCCTGAGAAGCGGATGCCGTGGGTATAGTGGCGATCATGGTTGTGGGGCGCCCAGAAGTCATCCTCCTCGAGGATGGTGCCGGTCGAGTCGCTCTCGTCGGCACGCGCGAGGGCGCCACCGAGGAGAACGCCGAGAAGACCGGCAACCGCCGCGATCGAAGAGCGCGATGACACGGGGGGGGGTTGCGTCGCCTATTGCCTTGCCTGCGGCGGCGCGCTGTCGCGCAGGATCTCGTCATGGAGCCGGTCGAGCTCGCTCTGCGTGCGGCGCTCTTTCTCGTCGACGTTCTTCTTGCCGTAACGGTCGAGCTCCCGCTCGGTCACGTCCTTCCGCGAGGGCTGGTGATGGCGATAGGCGTTGAGCGACGTGCCCGGCGTGCTGTCCGCCGGCCCGCCGCCCGCGTCCTGCGCCAACGCCGCCGCCGGGGCGCAGCACAGGAGAAATCCTGCGACGAGGAACGCGTTGCGCATGGGACCCTCCAGCGAAACAAGGGCTCGCTCCCAGGTTAACACCGGGTGGAGCGGGTCTCACGGTTTTTTGCGTGCGGTCTCCAGCACGCCGGGGTTGACCACGTGGATCGGCGTTCCGGCGACATAAGCCCCGATCTGGTCGAAGATGTCGGAGAATTGCAGCTCGTATTCCTCGCGCGTGACGTAACCGATATGCGGCGTCGCCACGACGTTGCCGAGCGTCAAGAGCGGGTCGCCGGGATCGCGGAGTGGCTCCGTCTCGAAGACATCGACGGCGGCCATGCCGGGACGGCCGGCCCGGAGCGCCGCCGCCAGCGCGCCCGGAGCAATCAGCGGCGCGCGGCTGGTATTGACCAGGAGGGCGGTGGGCTTCATGAGGGCGAGGTCGGCGGCGGTGACGATGCCGCGGGTGGCGTCGACCAGCCGCATATGGAGCGACAGCACGTCGCTTTCGGCGAAGAACGCCTCCTTGCTGGACGCCGCGCGATAGCCATCGGCGTCGGCCTTGGCCAGCGCCGGGGCGCGGGCCCAGACCAGCACGGTCATGCCGAAAGCCTTGCCGTAGCCGGCGACGACGCTGCCGATCCGGCCATAGCCGTAGATGCCCAGGGTCTTGCCGCGGAGCGACTGGCCGACGGCGATCTGCCAACGTCCCGCCTGCAGGGCCGTCATCTGTTGCGGGATCTGCCTGATCGCCGCCAGCACCAGGCCCCAGGTGAGCTCGGCCGTGGCATAAGACGGCGTGCCGGGATGCTGACCCGAGGAGACGATGACGCCGTGACGGGTGCAGGCGTCAATATCGATATGCGGGTAGACGCTGCGCTGGCTGATGAGGCGCAGCCGCGGCAGGCGCTCGATGAGCGGCGCGCGGATGGCCGTGCGCTCGCGGATCAGCACCAGGATCTGGGTGTCGCGGAGCCGCTCGGCGAGTGCGTCGACGTCTTGAACATGGTCGTTCCAGATGGTGACCGCATGGCCCTCGAGCTTGGCGAAGCTCGGGAGCGTCCGCACCGTGTCGAAGTAATCGTCGAGAATGGTGACGTTCATGGGCGGCCTCCCTGGCTCGAGCAAGTGACTTGTATGTTAGCTGGTGCCTGCTGGACGCCCTAGACGAGGATACTCTGCTTCCTGCTACCGTCGCAGGTCTAGGATGGGCCGCTGCGCCCCTCGGGAGGATCGCGATTGCGGATTGCTGCGCTGTCGGGCTGGACGAGCGAGCAGAAGCACGTCGTGGCGGCGAGCTTCCTTGGCTGGACGCTCGATGCCTTCGATTTCTTCCTGCTGGTCTTCGTGCTGAAGGACATTGCGCACGAATTCGGCACGGACATCGCCGACGTCACCTTCGCCATCCTGCTGACCTTGGCGATGCGGCCGATCGGCGCCTTCCTCTTCGGGCGCGCCGCCGACCGTTGGGGGCGCCGGCCGGTGCTGATGGTCGACGTGCTGCTCTATTCGCTGCTCGAATTCGCCTCCGGCTTTTCGCCCAGCCTCACCGTGCTGCTGATCCTGCGCGCGCTTTACGGCGTGGCGATGGGCGGCGAATGGGGCGTGGGCGCGTCGCTGACCATGGAATCGATCCCGCCCCAGGCGCGGGGGTTCGTCTCGGGTCTGCTGCAATCCGGCTATCCGACGGGCTATTTCCTCGCGTCCATCGTCTATGGGCTGCTCTTTCCGGTCATCGGCTGGCGCGGCATGTTCATGGTCGGCGTGCTGCCGGCGCTGCTTGTGCTCTATATCCGCCGCACGGTACCGGAATCGCCGAGCTGGTCCTCGACCGCGGCGCGCGGCAACACGCTCGCGACCTTGAAGGCGCATTGGCGGCTGGGACTTTACGCGGTGTTGTTGATGACTGCCTTCAATTTCTTCAGCCATGGTACGCAGGACCTCTATCCGACCTTCCTCGAGGAGCAACATGGGCTTTCGCCGCATGCGGTCGGGCTCATCGCCATCGTCTACAACATCGGCGCCATTCTCGGCGGCATCGTTTGCGGCGGCCTCTCCGAGCGGATCGGCCGGCGACGCGTGATCATCCTGGCGGCGCTGCTGTCGCTGCCGGTGCTGCCGCTCTGGGCGTTTGCCGGGAGCCCCATCGGGCTCGCCATCGGCGCCTTCCTGATGCAGGTCATGGTGCAGGGCGCCTGGGGCGTCGTTCCCGCGCATCTGAACGAGCTCTCGCCCGACGAGGCGCGCGGTACCTTCCCCGGGTTCGTCTATCAGCTGGGCAATCTGCTGGCCGCGGTCAATGCCACGCTCCAAGCCGAGATGGCCCGCCAGTTCGGCGGCAATTACGGGCTGGCGCTGGCGCTCGTCGCCGGCGTGGTCGCGCTCGTCATCGCGGTGCTGACAGCGGCCGGGGTGGAGGCCA
>DATJAV010000038.1:0-13525 GCA_035515835.1 Allostellaceae bacterium | reverse complement strand
CGCCGGCATGAACTTCAACGATCTCATGCTCGCCTATAGCCGCCAGCTCGGCATCGGCGTCAACCGCGACAAGGGACGACTCTGGGCGCTCCTCTCCCATCTCATGCTGGAGACGCGGCGCGGCATCAGCCGCGTGCTGGTGCTGGATCACGCCGAGGTGCTCGACGCGCTCTGCTTCGACGAGCTGTTGCGCTTCAGCCAGCTCGACGCGCCGCGCCCGGTGCCGATCGTGCTGATGGCGTCGCCGGCGTTCAGCGAGCTGCTGACGAGCCCGGCGCTCGATTTCGTCAACGCGGCGATCACCGGACGGCTCGCCGTCGACCGTCTCGCGCCCGAAGAGGTCGGCGCCTTCATCCAGTATCAGCTGAACGGCCAGAGCGAGGGCGGCGCATCGCCGTTCTCGACCGAGCTCATCGCCCTCATCGCCACGGCGGCCGACGGCAATCCCGCGGTCATCAACGCCTTGGCGCGGGAGATCGTCCTCTCCACCAAGCCGCGGCGGCTCACCGCCGAGGAGATGCGCGAGCCTGAGGTCGAGCCCGCCCCGCGCAACGAAGAGGCACCCCCCGAAGCCGTCGCGGCGGAGCCGGCGCCCGGCCCCGCGCCAGTGGCGGGCGCGGAGCAGCGGCAACGGCGAGCGCGGCGGCGGGGCATGGACCTGCAGCTCGCGGGATATGTCGCGCTCGTGGTGCTGATCGGCGCGGGGCTGCTCTATGCGCTCTGGCCCGGCGGATCGCCGCCGGTCGCGACACCGAGCGTCGCCGTCATCGCGCCGATGCCCGAGAACGGCGCGATGGTCGCCGTGCCGGCGGCGGCGCCGGAGACGGCCACGGCGGCAACGGCCGAGAGCGCGCCCAGCGACACCGCGCCGCCCGCCGCCACCGCAAGCGTCGAGGCGACGCCCGCGGCGCCGGAAGCCGAAGCATCGCCTCCCCCGGCTGCCACCGCGGCCTCGTCCGACAACGCCCCGACGGCGGCAGCGCCGGAGCCGACGGCGACGGCGACGGCGGTATCGTTGCCTGACGCCGCTCCGTCCGACGCCGTGGCGACCGCGGCACCCGCGGCCGAGCCGCCCGCGACAGCCGCCGCGGCTCCAGCGCCGGCCGTCGAGCCGGCCGCGCCCTCAGCGCCGGCGGCCGAGCCGGAAGCGACGCCAGCCACGCCGAGCGCAACCATGGCGGCGATCGAGCCGCAGGCGGCGCCGCCACCGCCACGCCCGGATATACCCAGCGCCGAAGTTGCGGTAATGTTGCAGCGGGGCGATCAGCTTTTTGCCGCCGGCGACATCGTCTCGGCCCGCCAATTCTATGAGCGCGCGGCGACGAGCGGCAATGCCGCGGCGCTGTGCGGCGTCGGCAGGAGCTTCGACCCCTTGGTCTTGCGCAACAGCGGCGTGCTGGGCATGGTCGGCGATGCGGCGACGGCGATCGCCTGGTATCGTAAAGCGGCGGATGCCGGCAGCGCGGAGGCTGAGATGCGGCTGAAACGGCTCGCGGCCGCCGCCCGGCCGGATTCGAAAAGAAGGTGAGCACCATGCAACGGGTGAATGGCTTGCGGATTTTCCACGGGGCCGCCGTGGCTCTGATGTTGGGCAGCGCCTGGCTCGGCAGCGCGCGCGCCGAGAGCCTGGCGGATCACGCCAATCGCGGCCTGGTCGAGCTCGTGACCGGCGGCGACGCCGCGTCGATCGCCATGGCGCAGGACCTCGCCTCCGTGATCGACGACGGCGAGACGCGCCGCCTGCTGCCGGTGATCGGCCGCGGCGCCATCGAGAACCTGGTCGACGTGAAGCTGCTGCACGGCATCGATCTCGGCGTGGTGCAGCTCGACGCGCTCGAGAGCGCGCGCGACACGACCATGCCGCACCTCGACGGCAGCATCACCTACGTGGCGAAGCTGCACAACGAGGAGCTGCACATTCTCGCCCCGGCCGAGACCAAGCAGCTGGCGGACCTCGCCGGGAAGAACGTGGAACTCGTCGGCGGCGCCAAGATCACCGCGGCGGCGGCGTTCGATCTCCTCCATATCAGGATCCAGCCGGTCTTCGACGAGGAGGCGGTGGCGCTGGCGAAGCTCAAGAGCGGCGACGTCGCGGCAATGGCCTATGTCGCCGCCAAGCCGTCGCTGCCGCGAGAACTCCAGCGCGACGCCGGCGGGCTCCATTTCGTCCCCGTCCCCTTCAACCAGGCGATGGCCAGCCGCTACGTGCCGGCGCAGCTCACCTCGGACGACTATCCCGACCTGGTCGGCGGATCGGCGGGGGTCGACACCATCGCCGTGGGCATGGTGCTGGTGGCGGCGAACCTCACGCCCAAGACCGAGCGCTACCAGAACGTCGCCAATTTCGTCGACACCTTCTTCACCGACCTGCCGCGGCTGCAAGAGCAGACGCACCATCCGAAATGGCGCGAGGTCAACGTCGCCGCCGACCTCCAGGGATGGCGGCGCTTTCCGCCGGCCGATGCTTGGCTGAAGCGGAACGTGGTGGCGGCGGCACCGCCGGTCGACCAGCAGGAGCTGCGCGACATCTTCGCGCGCTTCCTCGACGAGCGCGCCAAGGCCGCCGGCAGCCAGACGCTGACCGCCGAGCAGAAGGACCAGCTCTTCGACCAGTTCCAACGCTGGCAGCACGGCAAGCCGCACTGACCCTCGATTGATCCCCTCTCCGCCCCTTGGGGCGGAGGGCCGGGGGTGAGGTGGGGGCGGCACGCAGGATCTCGCCGCGGAGGCACACCTTACCCTCCCGCCGCTGCGCGGCGGGCCCCTCCCTCTCCCCGCTGCGCGGAGAGGGGAAAGTAAGGTCAAGTCCTCCGGTCGACGACGAAGCGGGCCGCCTGGCGCAATAGGTCGGCGCGCTCGGCGAAGGGCTCGAGATGCGCCACCGCTTGCGCCACCAGGAGCTCGGCCTGGGCGCGCGCCCGCGCGATGCCGAGGATCGAGACGAAGGTCGCCTTGCCGGCGGCCGCGTCTTGGCCGACCGGTTTCCCGGTGGCCGCGGCCGAGCCTTCGACGTCGAGCAGGTCGTCGGCGATCTGGAAGGCGAGGCCCAGGTCATGCGCATAGCCGCGCAAGGCGAGGCGCAGCTCCGCCTGCGCCTTGCCGAGAATGGCGCCCGCCTCGCAGGCAAAGGCGATGAGCGCCCCGGTCTTGAGGCGCTGCAGCCGGGTGATCGCGCCGATATCGAGATCGGGCCGATGCTCGGCGATGAGGTCGATCATCTGTCCGCCGACCATGCCGTGGCCGCCCGCGGCCTGCGCCAGCGCCATGACCAGCTCGGCGCGCACCGCCGGATCGCCATGCGTGTCGGGATGCGACAGCACTTCGAAGGCCAGCGTCAGCAAGCCGTCGCCGGCGAGGACCGCAGTCGCGTCGTCGAAGGCCTTGTGGCAGGTCGGCCGCCCGCGCCGGAGATCGCTGTTGTCCATCGCCGGCAGGTCGTCATGCACCAGCGAATAGGCATGCACCATCTCGATCGCAGTCGCCACCTGCAGCGCGCAGTTCCGCGCTACGCCGAAGAGCTTGGCGCTGGCCAGGACGAGGAAGGGCCGCAGGCGCTTGCCCGGCGCCAGCGCGGCATAGCGCATGGCCTCGAAGACGCGGCGCTCGAGCCCATCGGGCATCACAATCATCTTGTCGAGGACGGCGTCGGTCAGCGCCGCCGCTTCGCCCAGCGCATCGGCAAAGGTCGTGCCGGGCGCCCACAACGGCTCACTCAAGAGCAGCGGGCTCCGCCGTGAGATCGCCATCGGCGCCGATGACGATCTTGTTGACCCGCGCCTCGGCCTCGCGCAGCTTCGCCTCGCAATGGCGCTTCAAGAGCGCGCCCCGCTCGTAAGACGAAATCGCGTCGTTGAGCTTGCCGCTGCCGCCCTCCAGACGCTTCACGATCTGCTCGAGCTCGGCCAGCGCATCCTCGAAGCTCAGCGCGGCGATGTCCGCCGGCACGGCCGTATCCGACATAACCCCTCCTACCCCCGCGGCACTTTAGAGCATCCACCGTTTCGGTGGAACCGCGGACAGCCCGGACAGCCCCTCCCCCCGTGAGGGGAGGTCGGCCGCGAAGCGCGGCCGGAAGGGGGGTGAGGCAGGCGCGGTGCTTCAGAAAGATTCTTTTCGCGCGCGGCCGCGCGCGGCCCCCCACCCTGCTCTCCCCCTCACTCAAGGGGGGAGGGGCGAGAGTTGCCTTGCAGCGCGCGTGAACTCACGCCGCCATCAGCGCCGCGACATGGGCGGCGGCGCTGGAGGCGAGCGCGTCGAGGTCGTAGCCGCCTTCGAGCGTCGAGACGATGCGCCCCTCGCAATGCCGCGCGGCGCAGGCGGTCAGCCGCTCGGTGACCCAGGCGAAGTCGGCTTCGACCAGCAGCAGCTGGGCCAAGGGGTCGGCGCGATGCGCGTCGAAGCCGGCGGAGACCAGAATGAAATCGGGCCGGAAATCCTCGAGCGCGGGCAGGATCACCTCGTCGAAAGCGCGGCGGAACTCGGCCCCGCCCGACATCGGCCGGAGCGGCACGTTGACGACGTTGCCGACCCCGGTCTCGGCGCGCGCCCCGGTGCCGGGATAGAGCGGCGACTGGTGAGTCGAGGCATAGAAGACGTGCGGGTTGTTCTCAAAAATCGCCTGCGTGCCGTTGCCGTGATGCACGTCGAAATCGATGATCGCGGCGCGCTCCAGGCCATGCACCTGGCGCGCGCGCTGAGCGCCGACGGCGATGCTGTTGAAGAGGCAGAAGCCCATGGCATGGTCGGCCTCGGCATGGTGGCCGGGAGGGCGCACGGCGCAGAAGGCATTCTCGGCCTCGCCGGCGACCACGGCGTCGACCGCGGCACAGACGGCACCCACGGCGCGGAGCGCCGCCTCGCCCGAATGCGGCGACAGCACGGTGTCGGCATCGAGCGCGGCATGGCCGCGCTGCGGCACCGCCGCCAGCAGCATCGCGATGAACTCGCGGGGGTGGACGCGCATCACCTCGTCGAGCTCGGCCAGCGGCGCCTCGCGCCGCTGCAGCGCCGCGAAAGCCGGCGCCTCGAGTCCGGCGAGAACCGCGCGGAGCCGGTCCGGGCATTCCGGATGGTAGCTCCCGGGGTCGTGCTGCAGGCACGCCTTGTGCGTATAAAGAATTGTTGTCATCGCCTCCGCCTCCCGCCGCTTGCCAGTCTGACACATCGCCGCCACGCCCCGCCATGCCTCGCTGCGGCCTTGCTGCATTGGCGACGGGCGGTACTATAGGCGCGCCGCAAGGGACAGCTGCAAAACAAAGCGGACGGGGAGACGGCGCGGTGAATCGGCTCGTGGCGGCGGTGATGGGCGTGGCTCTGCTATCGACCGCGACGATGGCTGGCGCCGCCGATCCGCCGGCCGTCACCATCCATGCCGGCAAGGCGGACAGCCTCAATCATGCGCTGGCCGTGCAATTCGCCGAGGCGGTGGCGCAGGGCAACACCGGGTTCACCGTCGTGGTCGAGGAGAGCCAGGGCTCGGTCCAGAACATCAAGGACGCGCTCAATCGCGGCCGGACCTACGTCTTCACCGCGCCGCCCAGCCTCATCGCCCAGGCGCGGCGCGGCGACAAGCCTTTCCAGCGCAATCGCCGCTATCGCACCATTCGCGCGCTCTTCCCGATCCCGGCGCAGACGGTGCAATGGATCGTCCGCGCCGACAGCGACGCCCGCGACCTCGCCGATCTCGCCGGCAAGAGCCTGGTGCCGGGCGCCAAGGGCAGCGTCAGCGAGATCCAGACCGCCTCGGCGCTCCACGCGCTCGGCCTCGATAAGCGCGTGCAGCTCATCGACATCGACGCCAGGGGTGCCGAGGCTGCGCTCGCCGGCAAGCAGGTCGCAGGAATTGCCTTCGCGGGCGCCGTGCCGCTGCCGGCGGTGAGCGAGGTCGCCAAGGCGACGCCGGTCAGGTTCTTGAGCCTCACGCCGGACGAGCTCGCCAAGGTGCTCGCCGCCGATGACAGCATGCTGGCGCAGGTCATTCCCCGCGGCACATATCCCGGGCAAGACCGCGACGTGACCACCATCGCGCTCCCCGCCGGCGCCTACGCCACCACGGCGATGAGCGAGAAGACCGCTTATGCCATCACCAAGGCGTTCTGGTCGCAGAAATGGGCGCTGGCGCAGCGCAACCCGCCCTGGAGCGGGGTGACGCCGACATCGCTCCCGGCGCTCGGCGTCAAGCTCCATCCCGGCGCCATGCGCTATTACCGCGAGGCCGGCATCAAGGTGCCGAAGGCGCTGCGCTAAACTGAAGATTCAATACAGAAGCGCAGAGGCATAGAAATAACGGATTTCGCGCGCGGCGCGCAATCCGTTGGGCGGAGGCATCGGCCCTAGCCATCGAGCGCCGATGCGACCGGGAAGTCCTCGACGTATTTGAAGAAGCGCGCCAGGGAGCGGTCCGACGCGACGAGCGTGCCCTTGCGGAAGCGGATGGTGTTGAGAATAGGCGCGTCCTCCTCGATGAGGCGGATCGTGAAGGCTTTGACGGCGGCGAGGCGCTGCTCGGCACCGGCGCCAGGCGAGACGCCGACAACGTAGTAGGACATCGATCGACGCGGCGCCACGGCGCGGCCGGTGAACAGCATCCAGGCATCGCCTGCCGCGCGATGAATGTGCTGGGCAAAGCAATTGGTGCCGGTGACGAGGCCGTGCTGCGAATAGGACGGGTTCTCGGCTTGATATTCGAGGCCGTAGGGCCCGACCTCGACCATCTCCGGCGGCTCCGCCGGCAGATTGTGGAGCGTGCGGAGATGCTGGAAATCGACGCCATTGCTGACGCTCAGCCAGGAGTCGACCGGTCGCGGCCCCCAGAGATTGCTCTCGAACACCAGATCGGCTTCGTTCGTATCGGGAATGCGGGGCGGCGGAAAGAGCGGCGTCGTTCCGTTGAAGGCCCAGATCAGCCCCCATGCCTCGGCACTGGGGTATGTGGCGATGACCGCGCCGGGCGGTATCTTGTCGCCGGTGGGAACGTGGGCGCACCGTCCATCGGCAGCAAAGCTCCAGTGGTGGAAGGGGCAGCGGACGCGACGATCGACCATCTGGCCCAGCGAGAGGTCGGCGCCGAGATGCGGGCAATAGGCGCTCTGCACCACCGGCCGGCCGTCGGCATCGCGATAGAGGATGACGCGCGTGCCGAGAAAATCGACGCCGATCAAGGCACCCGGCGCGACCTCGCGCGCCAGCGCCATCGGGTACCAGGATTGCGGGAAGCGGTCGTCCCGCGCCTCATGGTTCAATCGCAACGGCGCCGTATCAGGCATGTCGGGTCTCCTCGTACACACTGGGGTTGGGGGCACTGCGCTGGACCGAGCGGGTCCAGGTCAAGAGCGCGGCGACGGTGGTGACGGCCATGATCGGCTCGAGCAGCAGCGCGGTGCTGGCCGGCAGCAGGAAGGCGACGCCGATGCCCAACAGCGCCTGGGCGAGGGTGCCCACGCCCCAAACGGCCGTGAGGCGGCGCATGATCTGACGGAAGACGGGGACGGCAAGGCGCGTGTTCCAGGTGGCGATGCGTTTGGCGTCGCCGCCCGTCGCGAAGGCGCGCGCGACAAAGAACATGAGAGGTTTCCCGATCGTCAGCGAGACGAGGCATAGGGCGCCGAAGAGCGCGAAAGCCGGCGCCGCCCGAACCAGTCCGAAGCGCGGGTCATTGGTGAGCACGGCGAGGAGCAAGCTGGTGACGATCCCCACCAGCA
The DNA here is from genome assembly GCA_035515835.1 of Allostellaceae bacterium. GTDB lineage: Bacteria > Pseudomonadota > Alphaproteobacteria > ATCC43930 > CGMCC-115725 > DAHUYF01. Next base: position 5,825 of record DATJAV010000038.1, on the reverse strand, counting down.
CGCCCATGCCGACGAGGTCGGGGCTCCGTCGCCCCAGCCAATTGGCCAAGACCGATGACGCCGGGAACAGGCTTGCCGCGGCGTAGGCCACGAACGGTGCCGCGCCGAGGCGCAGCATGACGACGACGGTGAGGAACGGCAGGACGATGTCGAGGACGGCGAAGCGCCGGAGTGCGGGCCGAGGCGGCAGAGCAGGCGCGGCAGAGGCGGGCGTGGGCTGGTCGGTCATGATGCACCTCGTTGGTACCTTGTCGTACCATTATATGGTACCATCAGGTACCAATGCAAGAGGCTCTTCCATGGTCTATCCTGGGGGCGAGGAGGGGTAGCGGTGGCGACCGATTTCCTGGTGCTGGGCGCGGGCATGGCAGGGGCCTGCGCCGGGTATTTCCTCGCCGATCACGGCAAGGTGGTGCTGCTCGAGAAGGAGGAGACGCCGGGCTACCATTCGACCGGTCGTTCGGCGGCGCTCTATACCGAGGCCTACGGCAATGCCGCGATCCGCGCCCTCACCGTCGCCAGCGGCGCGTTTTTCCGCGCGCCGCCAGCGGGCTTTGCCGACGCGCCGCTGCTGCGCCCGCGGGGCGTCCTGACGGCCGCCACCGCCGACGACGAAGAGGCCTTCGCCGAGGCGGTGGCGTTGGCGCAGCGCTTTGCCCCGGTGCGCGTGCTGGAGCGCCGCGAGGCGTTGGCGCTCTGCCCGGTGCTGCGCGAGGACTGGGTCGTCCGCGGCATGTTCGAGCCGGGCGCCATGGATATGGACGTCCACGCCATCCATCAAGGCTTCCTGCGCGGCATCCGCGCCAAAGGGGGCGGCATCGTCACCGCCGCGGCGCCCAAGCGCATCGAGCGCCGGGGCGGCCTCTGGCAGGTGGCAACCCCCGCCGGCGCCTTCGCCGCGCCGATGCTGGTCAACGCCGCCGGCGCCTGGGCCGATGCCGTGGCCGAAGCGGCGGGCGTACCGCCGGTCGGGCTCGTGCCGAAGCGGCGCACGGCGATGATCGTCGCGGGACCCGCCCTCCCCTTTGCCGACTGGCCGCTGGTGGTCGATGTCGCGTCGAGCTTCTACTTCAAGCCGGAATCCGGGCGCCTGCTGCTGTCGCCCGCCGACGAGACGCCGGTGCCGCCGCAGGACGTGCAACCCGAGGAGATCGACGTGGCGCTCGCCGTCGCGCGGGTGATGCAGGCAACAGCGCTCGAGATCGACCGCATCGACCGCAAATGGGCGGGGTTGCGCACCTTTGCACCCGACGAGACGCTTGTGCTCGGTCCTGACCCGGCGATGCCAGGGTTTCTCTGGATGGCGGGACAAGGCGGCTATGGCATCCAGACGGCGCCGGCGGCCGGCGCCGCGCTGGCGGCGCTGGCGACGGAGAAGGCGCTGCCGGCGGCGCTGACGGCGCTCGGCCTCGCCAAGGAGGCACTGCTTCCCGATCGCCTCCGCTCTACTCCGCCGGCCAGCGCGCCGCCAACGCCATGACGAAGAGCGCCGCCCAGCCGACAATGAAGAACGTGCCGCCGATCGGCGTCGCCGCTGCCACCACCGCCGGTCCCCCGAGTGCCAGCAGGTATAGGCTGCCGCAGAACAACCCGAGTCCCGCGGCGAAGGCCCAGCCGGCGGCGATCAGCCAGCCTCGCCCCGCCCCACGACGCCAGCTGGCAGCGAACACTGCCGCGGCGAACAAGGCTAAGCTGTGTATCAGTCCATACCGGGCGGCAATGGCGACGAGCTCGAGACGGTGGGCATCGCCTGCGGAAAGGTGCCGCGCGGCCGCTTCCGCAGCGACCGCCAGCGCACCCGATAGGCCCGCCCAGCCCAACCAGACTCGTTCAATCATCATTTCGTGATTGGCCTCGCCCCCCGCGCCAGCGGTAACCCTTCACTAGCATATGTTGATTCCTGCCCCTTTTGGAGCGGCTCGAGGTGAGAGTGGCGCCCCTGCACCGAGATCAACGTGACCGCGTCGAGAGCTTGGTCGAGTTATTGGCACGCGCCAATCATTTGCTGACGGAGAGCTTCCGCGCGCAAGTGAAATGGCAGGGCATCTCCGGCACCGAATGGCGCGTGCTGGCGGCGCTGCTCGAGCATGACGGGGTCGCCATGACGGCGCTGGCCGACATGGTGTTCTTCAAGCAGCCGACGCTCACCAAGGCCGTCGACCGGATGGAGCGGGCGCAGCTGGTCGAGCGCCGCACGCCCAACGAGGATCGTCGCCGCACGACGGTCCACTTGACCGAGCGCGGCCGACGCATCGCCGCGCCGCTCCTGGCGCGCGCGCGACAGCATGATGCTGCGCTCAACCGCGTCTTCGGCGAGAGCCAGAGCCGCGAGCTGCGCACGGCGCTGGCCGAGCTCATCGAGCGGGTGCGCGACCTGCCGCGCGAGGCGCGCACGCCGCGCGGCAAGCGCGGTACGCCGGAATAGGCGCTGACAGCGGCGAGGCCGCCGCGTTATATAAGCGGTCATGCCCAGTTTCGATATCGTCTCGAAGCTCGATCTGGCCGAAGTCGACAACGCGCTCGCCGGCATCGCCCGCGAGATCGGCACGCGCTACGACTTCAAGGACAGCAAGTCCTCGGTGACGCGCCAGGAGGGCGCCATCACCCTCGTCGCCGACGACGACTTGAAGCTGAAGCAGATCCACGAGCTCTTGAAGGTGCACATGACCCGGCGCAAGGTCGACGCTGGCGCGCTCGACTTCAAGCCGCCGGAGAAGGCGTCGGGCAACATGCTGCGCCAGACCGTGGCGCTCCGCCAAGGCATCGACCGCGAACTGGCGAAGCGCCTGGTGCGCGAGATCAAGGACAGCGGCCTCAAGGTGCAAGCCTCGATCCAGGGCGACGAGCTCCGCGTCAGCGGCAAGAAGCGCGACGACCTCCAAGCGGCGATCGCGCACATCCGCAACCTCAAGATCGAGCAGCCCCTGCAATACGTGAATTTCCGCGAGTAGCGATCCCGCCAACAACCGCGCCCTCTCCTCTAAACTGTGCCCATGAGCGCCGCACCGAAGCTGATCACCGTCGAGTTCCTGAAATGGGTGGCGAGCCGGCCGCGCACTTACGCCGACGTCCAGGCCGCATGGCGGAGCACTTGCCCCTTCACCTGCGCGTGGGAAGACGCGCTTGCCGAGGAGCTGGTGACGCTGGCCGGCGGCGACGGCCGCGCGCCGGCGGCGGTCGTTCTGACGGCTGCGGGACGGGCTCTGGTGGAGAAGGCTTGATCCCGAACAGTGGAGCCGGTACATAAGGCCGGTCGCCTCTTCGTCCCCTTCGTCTAGAGGCCCAGGACACCGCCCTCTCACGGCGGCAACACCGGTTCGAATCCGGTAGGGGACGCCAACCTTTCCAAGCGCTTAGGTTTCGAGGCGGCGGGCTCAGCCAATATCCAGCCAATACCGGGAAAAGCGACCACGTTAAGGGCATACCCAGTGGAAGGAGTGATCGTCATGGTTGTCGATATGACCGATGACTTTCGTTTGATGACGGACTGCTGGTTCCCGAAGGCGCTCGATTATGCGCTCAAAAACCAGCTTTCGCCGGCCGAGGTCGCGGCCCTTACGGCTTGGATCAACAAGAACGTGTTCGACGCGGCGCTAGCCGACCCCAAGAAGCGCATGAACGTCACCGAGGCCATCCGGCGGTTCCTACCGAACCCGCCGGATTTCTCCGGCACTCCGCTCGCGCCGTTGTATGACAAAACCGGCCAGGACGAGGAACATGCTGCCAAGCTGTATGGCAACATGGTGTGTCGCGTCGGCGTCAAGCGCCCAGAAATCTGGTGGTGTTTTCCGCAGGTGGTCGGCGAGGACCGGCACTCGCGCACATACGTTCTGCACAGCAAGAGCTGATTTCAGGCGAGCCGGTGTGGCGATCTGCTACACAGAGCGCGGTGCTCGCCGTCTTAAAGCGGAGCTATTGCCGCACTACGGCGCGACGCCGATCAGAATGAGCGGCACAGCCGGCACGCCGCGACCCTCGCGAATGAGATTGTAGAGTTCAGGGGACTCGGATCGCGTCCAGATTGAACGTGTAGTCGTCGCCCTTCGAAAACTAGAGGATCGCTTCGTGGCGACCGGAGAGCCGCTTCGAGCAATGCAGCCCATCCTCGAAATGCCAAATGACGCGGTTGCGGAGCTTGAGGCCATGGGCGCGGAAAATCGGATAGAGCACGATGTCGAGCGGAAAGATTTCGCCGTTCTGGACGTGGTTGCCGACTTGCCAACAGATCGAGCCTTGCGGATGCAGGAGCCGCACGCATTCGGCGATCACCTGCGCTTGGCTGTCGATATACGAATCGAGAGTGATGGAGCGCGACTCGTAGGATTTCCCGATGTTGTAGGGCGGCGAGGTCACGATCAATTTCATCGAGCCCGCTGACAGGGGACGCATGAACGTAAGATTATCCTCGCAGGCCATCACATGGTCTGGTCCCTTGGCGCTAGACACGGCTCCTTTCCCCTCTTCGACCCTTTTTCGGGTGTTGGGGCATTAGCAGCATGTGACTCGGCACCGCGTCAATGGTCGGGGCGAACCCTGCGCAAATATCGCTCACGGCTCACCCTGGATTGCTTCTTTAAGAGCGCGCGCTTCGCTGGTGCCCTTTTTAGCGTCTCGACGGGCGCTCAGCGCCCGACGCGGAAGCGGGCGCGGCGATCACGGGGCAAGGCGGACAGAGTCACGCTGCACTCGCGCAAGGCGGGCTGAGCCACCACCCCAGCTCGTGATATCGGGGTCCGTTTTGGCGGTGCTTGCCGAACGCCCGCCGGCGCGCGCCATCGCCGGCCGCGCCCTCTCCACGCGGATGGGCGGAGATCGCGCCAGGAGCCGTGCGGCCGTGGCGGACGTAGCCAACCCGAGCCCGAGCCGGAGTCTGCTTCGATCTTGGGGGTAGCGGCTAACCACAAGGCGAGAAGCGCCAAAGCCGGACCTACCGGCGCGGACGTGCCGTTCCGAAGCCCGGCTTAGGCGGGGAGCTGCTCCGTGCTGAAGCGCACGAGGGCGCCGCCCTATCTTCCTCGTCTCCGGAGCTTGCTTACCCACTGCGCAAACTGGCGCAGCTCCGACCTTGTCCAATCCGAAAATCGGCGCAGCGTCGACCTTGCCCAATCCGAAAACACGGGGTCCATCTGGAGGAACTCGCTGAAGGTCGAGTCGACTACGCTGTATTGGCTTCCCACCCACTGCATGAGCTGCATTTTTCTCTTCGCATGCCCCTCGCGCCCGTACTGCGGCGCGGTCGGTTCCAGCATCGAATTGACTGCGTTCAGTTCGCAGGCCCTCGCCCAAACCTCCTTGAGCAAATAGGTTTCGATTTCGCTGTTGAACAGCCATTTGGCTCCGCGAATACCGACGAGGAACTTTTGGTCATCCTCCCGACTGGTGGCGCCGTGGCTTGTCATCGCGGCCAGCAATTGCATTACAGCCTCGTAGACAGCCCACCGACGGTCGAACAAGTCGAGCTTGAACCTGTTTCGCGCGGTGAACCACTGGGCGAAGGCGATGCCGACTGCAATGCACGCGATAAGCGGCGTCAGCAGCGCTTGCAGTATGTCGACTAGGTCGCGATGGTGTTGTTCCATTGCGGCGCTCCGGGAATAAAAAACGTAGCCCGCCAGCGCGAGGCTCAGCCACTCTTCAATGGCGCCGAGATCGTAAACTGCGTGCGGTGCCCGTCGCCGGCCGGACAGCGCAGCGGCGTCATGCCCACGATCTTGGTATCGGCGCCGCGCTCGGCGATGAGCGCCGCCATCTCGACGCTGAAGAGCCGCTGGCAGCTCAAGCAATATCCGCCGATGCCGTGACCATGGGCGTGGAGCTTGCCAAGG
>DATJAV010000037.1:0-2643 GCA_035515835.1 Allostellaceae bacterium | reverse complement strand
TTCTCGAAGGCGCCGTCGGCGATGCCGGACTTCGCGGTGTGCACGGAGGCGCCGCCCAGCTCCTCGGCGGTGACCACCTCGTTGGTCACCGTCTTCACCACGTCGGGACCGGTGACGAACATGTAGCTCGTGTCGCGCACCATGAAGATGAAGTCGGTCATCGCCGGCGAATAGACGTCGCCGCCGGCGCAGGGGCCCATGATGACGGAAATCTGCGGGATGACGCCGGAGGCGATGACGTTGCGCTTGAACACCTCGCCATAGCCGCCGAGCGCGGCGACGCCCTCCTGGATGCGCGCGCCGCCGGCGTCGAACAGGCCGATCACCGGCGCGCGCGCTTTCAGCGCCATGTCCTGCACCTTGATGATCTTCTGCGCGTGCGTCTCGCTCAATGAGCCGCCGAACACGGTGAAGTCCTTGGAGAACAGATAGACCGCGCGGCCGTTGACCGTGCCCCAGCCGGTGACCACGCCGTCGCCGGGGATCTTGGTCTTCTCCATGCCGAAGTCGTTGCTGCGGTGCTCGACGAACATGTCGAACTCCTCGAACGAGCCCTTGTCGAGCAGCAGCTCGATGCGCTCGCGGGCGGTCAATTTGCCGCGCTTGTGCTGCGCCTCGATGCGCGCCTTGCCGCCGCCCAAGCGGGCCTCTTCCCGCCGCTGTTCGAGTTTGTCGAGGATGTCTTTCATGCCCTGCCCGCCCTGCCCGCTTTAACTCGTCCGCTCCAACCGGCTGCAAGAGGCATACCATGAGGCCGTCGTCCCGGGCGAGCGCAAGCGAGGCCCGGGACCCATAACCCCGGCGCTCAAGAGATGGACAGACAGGGGTTATGGGTCCCCGCCTGCGCGGGGACGACGCAAGACTTGGCTTCCCGGCCAATCCCTGCCAAGAACCGGCCCGCATGAACGAAGCACCCTCGATCGCCACCCTGCTCCAGCAAGGCCTCTTCCACCACCAGCGCGGCGAAATCGCCCAGGCGATGGAGCGCTACACCGACGTGCTGCGCACCGACCCGCAGAACAAGGACGCGCTCTATTACGTCGCGGTGGTCGCCTGCCAGGAGGGCCAGTTCAAGCAGGGCATCGATCTCGCCCGCCGCGCGCTGGCGCAAGGCGCGAAAGAGGCGCGCGTGCACAACCTGCTCGGCAAGGCGCTGGAGCGCGAGGGCGAGCATCTCGAGGCGATCAAGGCGTTCGACGCGGCGATCGCCGCCGACGCGAATTTCGCCGAGGCGCATGGCAACCGCGCCTCGATCCTCGCCGCCGCCGGCTTGCCCGACGAGGCGCTCAAGGGCTTCGACCGCGCGGTCGCGCTCGATCCCAAGGCGGTGGCGGACTGGATCAACCGCGGCTCGCTGCTGCTCGATCTCGGCCGCTACGAGGAGGCGCTGGCGAGCTACGAGAAGGCAATCGCGCTGGCGCCGGACGATCCCAATCTGCAGGTCAGCCGCGCCGACACGCTGTCGATGCTCGGCCGCTTCGCCGAGGGGGAAGCCGCCTACAATGTGGTGATCAAGCGCAATCCAAAATTCGCCCTGCCCTATGCCTACAAGGGCCTGGCGGTGAAGCACCAGGGCCGCCTCGCCGAGGCGCGCGCGCTGATGGAAGAAGCAAGGCGGCTTGACCCGAACGACGCCAACAATTCCTACCACCTCGCTTTGATCACGCTGCTGATGGGCGACTGGCGCGCCGGCTTCCCGCTGCTCGAGAGCCGCGTCGGGCTGCCCAAGCCGAGCTACGAGACGCTCGATTATCCGCGCTGGCAGGGCGAGCGGCCGGGCGATTTCCGCCTGGTGCTGCTGTGCGAGCAGGGCCTCGGCGACAGCATCCAATTCTCGCGTTACGCCTCGCTGCTGGCCGGCCGCGGCCATGCGGTCTGGGTGGTGGCGCCGCCGGTGCTGGCCCCGCTTCTGCGCACGCTGACCGGCATCGAGCGCGTGATCTCGACCGAGGAGGAGCTGAACGCCGACAAGCGCAGCATCCGCTGGCTGCCGCTGCTGTCGACCATGGGGCTGTTGCATCTGACGCCCGACACGGTGCCGGCGCAGGCGCCTTATCTGTCCGCCGAGCCGGAGCGCGTCAGGCGCTGGGCCGAGCGTATCGGCTCCGCCGGCTTCAAAGTCGGCATTTTCTGGCAGGGGCAGATGGGCGGGCCCGTGCCGGCCGCGCGCGCCGCGCCGCTTGCCGCTTTCGCCCCGCTTGCCGAGATCGACGGCGTGCGGCTGATCTCGCTGCAGAAGGGCGCCGGCACCGAGCAGGCGACGCAAGTGCCGTTCGCCGCGCGCATCGAATGCATCATGGACCCCAACGATCCGACCGCCGAGGGCCCGCTCGACTCGGCGGCGGTGATGGCCAACCTCGACCTCGTCGTCAGCATCGACTCGATGCCGGCGCATTTGGCCGGCGCGCTCAGCCGGCCGACCTTTACCGCGCTGCCGATGGTGCCGGATTGGCGCTGGCTCATGGGGCGCGACGACACGCCCTGGTATCCCACCATGCGGCTGTTCCGGCAGGAGAAGCTGCGCGACTGGGAGGGCGTCTTTACGCGCATCGCCGACGCAGTGCGCGATCTTTCGACTTCACAAGCCTGACACCGAACCGGCATACTGGCCTCGGGAATGTCCGGTTTCGGGGGGCCGGACCA
>DATJAV010000036.1:0-2417 GCA_035515835.1 Allostellaceae bacterium | reverse complement strand
TCGGTGGCGCTGATGGCGATCTCGCGGCTCTCGCGCGGGCCGGCGTCGAAGCCGCGGTAGAGCGGTGCGCTGCCGCCGCCGCTCATATAGGGCATGCTCATCGCGCCGCCGCTGCGGAAGAGACGGAAGAGCCGGGAGACGCCGAAGATGATCAGCAGCCAGATGAAAAGCGAGCTGAACGTGCCGCCGAAGCCCATGCCCCAATGCGGGAAGAGCAAGGAGCCCAGCCATGAGCCGAAAAACGCCCCGGCGAGGCCGGTGAGAAAGGGATGGCCCTGGGCGAAGCTCGTGCTGCGACCATAGTAGGCCGAATTAGGACTGCTATAACTGCGCGAGCCCCAGCTTCCCTGGCTCGAATAGTAGCTGCGGCCGGAGCCGAAGCTGCCGCCGGCGCGCGCCTCGGCGAGGGTGGGCGAAAGCACCATTGCCGCGCAGAAGAGCGCCAGCAGCCAATTCCGCCATCGGGCCATGGTCGTCCCCTTGGGTTGCCGTTTTGGCCGTATATCTCGGGTGGGGGTCGGCTGTTTGCAAGCCGTCCCCCTTACCCCTTGGGCCGGAGGTCGACGACGCGCTTGGCCTTGCCGATCGAGCGCTCGACCTTGCCGACCGGGACGATCTCGACGAGCGCGGTGACGCCGATGAGGGACTTCACGTCGTGCTGGAGACGGCGGCCGATCTCGGCCAGCGCTTCGGCGCTGTTGGGGGTCGCTTCGGGCCGGAGCTCGACCACGATCTTGAGCTCGTCGAGCTGGCGCGGCCGGCTCACTTCGAGGACGTAATGGCCGGAAAGCGCGCGGTCGCGCAGGATGAGCTCCTCGACCCGGCTCGGAAAGAGATTGACGCCGCGGATGATCAGCATGTCGTCGCTACGCCCGGTCACTTTCTCCATGCGCCGCATCGTGCGCGCCGTCCCCGGCAACAGCCGCGTCAGGTCGCGCGTGCGGTAGCGGACGATCGGCAGCGCCTCTTTCGTCAGCGTGGTGAAGACGAGCTCGCCCGGCGTGCCGTCGGGCAGCGCCGCGCCGGTCGCGGGATCGACCACTTCGGGATAAAAATGATCCTCCCAGATGTGGAGGCCGTCCTTGGTCTCGACGCATTCATTGGCGACGCCCGGTCCCATCACTTCGGAAAGGCCGTAAATGTCGACGGCGTGCATCGCCATGCGTCCCTCGATCTCGGCGCGCATGGCGTTGGTCCAGGGCTCGGCGCCGTGGATGCCGACCCGGAGCGACGTGGCGCGAGGGTCGAGCCCCTGGCGCTCGATCTCGTCGGCGATCGCCAGCATGTAGGAGGGCGTCACCATGATGATGTCGGGCTTGAAGTCTTGGATGATCTGCACTTGCCGCTCGGTCATGCCGCCCGACACGGGGATCACCGTGCAGCCCAGCCGCTCGGCGCCGTAATGCGCGCCGAGCCCGCCGGTGAAGAGGCCGTAGCCATAGGCGACATGGACGATGTCGCCGCGCCGCCCGCCCGAGGCGCGGATCGAGCGCGCGACGAGCTCCGACCAGGTATCGAGATCGCCTTTGGTATAGCCGACGACGGTGGGTTTGCCCGTCGTGCCGCTCGAGGCGTGGAGGCGCAAGATCTCGCTGCGCGGCACCGCGAACATGCCGAAGGGATAGGTCTGGCGCAGGTCCTCTTTGGTGGTGAAGGGAAAGCGCGCGAGATCGCCCAGCATGCGGAGATCGTCGGGATGGACGCCGGCGGCCGCGCATTTGGCTCGGAAATGCGCGACGTTGTCATAGGCGCGCCGCAGCGTCGCCTTGAGCCGCTGCAGCTGCAGCGCGGCGATCTCGTCGCGGCTCGCCATCTCGATGGGATCGAGCTCGCTGCGCTGGGGCGGAGCGATGTCGGGGAGCGTCACGGCGTTCCTTCCTCGACGATGCGTCCCGCGGTGCGGTGCGCGCGGGCGCGGAAAAGCGCGACGAGACGGCCCGAATCGGCTGCCGTCACTTCGACGTCGTAGATGCCGCTCCGCCCGCCCTGGGCACGCTCATGCGCCTTTGCCAGCAGCGTCTCGCCCTTGCGCGCCGGGCTGACGAAGTGGATTTCCGCGGCGGCGGCGACGGTGACGTGGTTCGTCGCATTGCAGGCAAAAGCGAAGGCGCTGTCGGCGAGGGTGAAAATGAGGCCGCCATGGCAGAGGTCGTGGCCGTTCAGCATGTCATCGCGCACCGCCATGCGCATCCGCGCGCGGCCCGGCGCGATCTCCTCCAGCACCATGCCGAGCGCGCGCGAGGCGTCGTCGTCCGCCAGCATGCTGCGCCCGACGGCTTCGGCCAGGCGCTCCGCTTGCCCCGCCATCAGGTGCCGCTGAACTTGGCCGGCCGCTTCTCCAGGAAGGCGGCGACGCCCTCGCGGAAATCGGCCGACTTGGCGGCGATGCGCTGCAGGTCGCATTCGGCATCGAGCTG
>DATJAV010000035.1:0-3809 GCA_035515835.1 Allostellaceae bacterium | reverse complement strand
GGCATGCTCATAGGCGGGAATGTCGATCCGCCCGTCCTCGCGGCGGAACGCCAGGAGATTGAGCGAGGCGAGATTGCACGCCGTGTCGTCGAGGAACATGTATTCCGAGCACGGGTTCGACGCGTTGATGCGGCCGCTGTTCGAGCAGGTGTGCCACTCGTTGATGGTGGTGTCGAATTGCAGGCCGGGATCGGCGCTCGCCCAGGCGGCATAGGCGATCTTGTCCCAGAGATCGCGCGCCTTGAGCGTCTTCGCCACCTTGCCGTCGGTGCGGCGCTTCAGGTGCCATTCACCGTCGTCGCGCACGCGCTGCAGGAAATCGTCGGAGACGCGGACCGAATTGTTGGAATTCTGGCCCGACACGGTGAGGTAGGCTTCGCTGTCCCAATCCGTGTCGTAGGTGCGGAAGTCGATCGAAGTGTGGCCCTGCTGCGCGAACTGGATGACGCGCTGGATATAGTTTTCCGAGATCATGACGCGCCGCGCGGCCTTGATCTCGGCTCTGAGCGCGGGGTTGATCTTCGGATCGAAGCGGCCTTCGCCGAGCGCGGTCGCCGCCTCGCCATGGCAGGCCGCCATGATCAGGTTGAGGTGCTTCTGCGCGAGCTTCGAGCCGGCGACCAGCGCCGCGACCTTCTGCTCCTCCACCACCTTCCAGTCGATGTAGGCTTCGATATCGGGATGGTCGATGTCGACGGTGACCATCTTGGCGGCGCGCCGCGTCGTGCCGCCGGACTTGATGGCGCCCGCCGCGCGGTCGCCGATCTTCAGGAAGCTCATCAGGCCGGAGGATCGCCCGCCGCCGGAGAGCCGCTCGCCTTCGCCGCGCACCTTGGAGAAATTCGAGCCGCTGCCCGAGCCGTATTTGAAGATGCGCGCCTCGCGCACCCAGAGATCCATGATGCCGCCGTGATTGACGAGATCGTCGCTCACCGACTGGATGAAGCAGGCGTGCGGCTGCGGATGCTCATAGGCACTCGTCGAAGCGGTGAGCGTGCCGGTCTTGTAGTCGACGTAGTAGTGGCCTTGCGCCGGACCGTCGATGCCGTAGGCCCAGTGCAAGCCGGTGTTGAACCATTGCGGCGAGTTCGGCACGCCCATCTGGCGGGCGAGCATCGCGGTGATCTCGTCGTAATAGGCGCGCGCATCGGCTTCGCCGTCGAAATAGCCGCCCTTCCAGCCCCAATAGGTCCAGGTGCCGGCCATGCGGTGGAAAACCTGGCGCGCGCTCTTTTCCGAGCCGCTGCGCTGACTCGCCGGCACGTCGATGAGCGCCGCCTCGTCGGGCACCTGGCGCCACAGCCATTGCGGCACGTCCTCTTCGACGACGGGCCTGAGCCGTGCCGGCACGCCCGCCTTGCGGAAATATTTTTGCGCGAGAATGTCGCAGGCGACCTGGCTCCAATGCGCGGGGACGTCGATATCGGCCTGGTGAAAGACACGCGAGCCGTCAGGATTACGGATCTCGCTGCTGGCGGATCGGAACTCGATGCCGGCGCAAGCATCTTGACCAGCCACCGTGAATCGACGCTCGATGCGCATGAAATGTCCCCGCCAAGTAAGCCGCTCCCCCCGCGCTCCCCCTCCCCGAATTCCACTACATATTGGGGGTTGGCGCTCCTGGGACCCCAAATGCTGTCCCAAGCCCGAAAGCGGGTCAATAGGTTTTGTGTAAATTTTAGGACTGCCCACAAGATTTTGTGGTTGCCCCGCGAAGTTGCGGCGCCGAGCGGGCACAGGTTAGAGTGGCGCTAAAGAGACGGCGCCCAAATCAGCCGCCAAAGGGGGAGGGGAAGCCCATGAAAACGCCGGCCATCGGTCTGGTGACGCTCGTGCTGCTCGCGGCGGCGGCGGCTCGCGCGGAAAACAGCCTCTCCGTCACGCAATATGGCGTCGCCGCAACCTCGCTGCCCTGGGGCGTGGCGCGTGACGAGAATTTCTTCGAGGCGAGCGGCGTCGCCATCGACAGCATCGTCTCGAGCAATGGCGGCGGCACCTCGGTGCGCAACATGATGGCGAGCGGCCTGCCTTTCGCCGAGGTAGCGACCTCGGCCGGCGTCGCCGCCGTCGAGGCCGGGCTCGACGTCATCTTCATCTACAGCGCCAACAACAATACGGCCGACATGGGCTGGGTGGCGCTGCCGGCTTCGCCGATCAAGGTGATCGCCGACCTGAAAGGCCGCAAGCTCGGCTTCACCAATCCGCGCTCGACGACGGAGATGCTGGTGCACATGTCGCTGCACGCGGTCGGCCTCGACAAGGATGTCAGTTATGTCTCGACCGGCGGCGTCGCGGCGGGCTGGGCGATCCTCGACCAGGGCGCCATCGACGCGGCGCCGGTCGACGACATCGCCTTCACGCCCAAGGACAAGTACCGCATCATTTTCTATGTGCGCGATTACGTGCCCAACGTCACCTGGACGGTCGGCATCACGACGCGCGAATTCGCCAAAACGCATGGCGACGCGGTGCGCGGCCTCATCGAGGCGCGGCGCAAGGCGGTCGATTTTATGCGCGAGCATCCCGCCGAGGCGGCGCGCACCTATGCCAGGGACTGGCAGATCGATCCGCCGCTCGCGCAGGAGCTGCTGAAGAAGACTTTCGCGGTGAATTACTGGTCGCGCGGCGATTTCAACCGGCCGGGGCTGCAAACCCTGCTCGACGGCATGGAGATGGTGGGCGCGTCGAAGCGGAAGCATACGGTCGAGGAATTGGTCGATACCGCCTACCTGCCCAAGGATCTGCAGTGAGGTCACGGGCCCGGTGAGCCGCATCGCCCTATGGCGTCTGGCGGTCATCCTCGCCGCCGTCGCCGCGGTGGAGCTGCTGTGCCGCGTCGGCGTCATCGACCGCCTGACCATGATCCCGCCGAGCGAGATGGCGGTCGCGCTGGTGGCGCTGATGCGCCGCGGCGAGATCTGGCCGGATGTCGCCTTCACCTTCATCAACATGGTGGCGGCGATCGGCGTTGCGGTCATTCTGGGTTTTTTCGGCGGCGCCCTGTTGCATGGCCTGCCAAGGCTGCGCCGCGTCGTGGCGCCGCTGCTTGCCGCCTATTACGCGGTGCCGACCTTCATCTTCTATCCCGTGCTGGTCGTGCTGTTGGGGCTCAACCGGTTGCCGCTCATCGCCATCGGCACGATCCTCGGCGTCGTCGCGATGATGGTGAGCACGCTCGACGGGCTCGACCGCGTGTCGCCGGTGCTGTTGAAAACCGCCGCGGGGTATCGCATGAGCCCGCTCGCCGTGGCGCTGCGCATCAAGCTGCCGGCCGCCGCGCCGCAGCTTCTCACCGGCGTCAGGCTCGCGGTGATCTACGCCAATATCGGCGTGCTCGCCGGCGAATTCATTCTCGCCGTCGCCGGCGTCGGGCGGCGCCTGGCGATCGCCTATAACGATCTCGACAATCCCACCATGTACGGTCTGCTGCTGCTGGTGCTGGGCTACGTCGTCCTGGTCAATCTCGGCCTGTCGCAGTGGGAGCGGCGCCTGCATCGGCGCTGGGGGCGGGCATGAGCCAACGCTTCGACGCGCTGTGGCTGGTCCTCGTCTTCCTCCTGCTGTGGCAGGCCTTGCACTGGCTCGCCGGCAGCGGCCTGTCCTCGCCGATCGAAACGCTGGCGCGCCTCGAGACCATGCTGGCGAGCGGCGATTTCTGGCAACACGCGCTGGCGACCGGCCGCGCCTTCTTCTGGTCCGTGGTGCTGACCATCCTTCTGGGTCTCGCTTCGGGCCTCGCGCTCGGCCTCTGGCGCAGCGCCGGCGAAGTGATGGAGCCGATCCTGGGCGCGCTCTACGCTATCCCGAAG
>DATJAV010000034.1:0-2227 GCA_035515835.1 Allostellaceae bacterium | reverse complement strand
GATCGCCAGGGTGAGAGCACGGGCGATCCCAGCGCATGCGACCCTTGGCCCCCGCTCGCGGCCATGCCGCAATCACCTCGGAGCATAGCTGGCGTGCGCCCAGCCGATCGTCAAGCCTTGCGCCTCGTCCTCGTAGGAGGGATAAGGCACCATGAGCGACAGCAAACCGGCGGGCAGCGAGCCTGCTCCCAAGGCGACGAAGCCGCCGCCTCCGCCCGAGAAAATGCCACGCGAGATCGGTGGGCCGAAAGGCCCTGAGCCGACGCGCTACGGCGATTGGGAAGTGAACGGCCGCTGCAGCGACTTCTGAGGTCGGCGCATAGCGGCTAGCGGCGTTCAACCTGCGCTGGCGTGTTGTTCTCGCCCAAATCCCAGTAGAGTCCGGCCATGACGCGGAGCGCCTGGCGCGCTACGCTCCGCAGCAGGTGCTCGTCGGGAGCGTGCTGCGAGCAGGCGGCGTAGGAATGCGGAACCCAGAGCGTCGGCAGCCCGAGCAGGTCGGCAAAGACGTCGTTCGGCAGTGAGCCCCCGAGATTGGGCAGGATCGCCGGCGACTGCCCGGTGCTGCGCGCGATCGATTGCGCCGCCCAACGCACCCAGGGATGATCGGGGTCAAGCCGCGTCGCCGCGAAATTCCCCTTCCGGGACGGCGTGATCGCCACCATCGGAAATCCGGCAGCGTCGAGATGGCGGCGGAGCGCCGGAAGAAACTCGCCGGGATCGGTGCCGACGACGTAGCGGATCTGGCAATAGGCCTGCGCGCTGGGCGGGATGGCATTGACCGGCGCCTCGGGATTGCCGGTCTTGAAGGCGAGCACCTCGAAGCTGGTCCAGCCGAAAAGCTTCTCCGCCGGCGAGAGCCCGGGCTCACCCCAGTCGGGATCGATCGCCGGCGCGTCGGGACCGCCCGTGACCACGACGTCGGCCAGGGCGGCGCGCACCGAATTAGGCAAGCTCGGCGGGACCCAGGAGCGCACGCGAATCGTGCCTTGCGGCGAGGCGATGCTGGCGATGGCATGCGCCAGAATGATGCCGGGATTGGCCAAGAGGCCGCCCCAATTCCCGGAATGGTGCGCGCCGGCGCGCAGCTCGATGCTCAGCATGAAATCGACGATGCCGCGCGCGCCGAGGAAGAGCGTCGGACGCTCGGGCGCGACGCGCGGCCCATCGGAAGCGAGAAAGAGATCGGCCTTGAGCCTCGCCTGCTCTGCCGCGCAAAGCTCGCGCAAGCCGGGCGAGCCGATCTCCTCCCCGGTCTCGATCAGCAGCGTCGCGTTGAAACCGAGCCGTCCGCGTGTCTTCAGAACGGCCTGGAGCGCCGCAAGGTTGATCGTGTGCTGGCCCTTGTTGTCGGCGGTGCCGCGGCCATAGATCCGGTCGCCGCGCTCACTGATCTCCCAGGGCGAGAGGCCCTCGCGCCATTGCCCTTCGAGGCCGCGGATCACGTCGCCATGGCCGTAGCCGAGAACGGTCGGCGCCGCGGTCTCTTCCGGCCGCTCGGCGATGAGAAAGGGGCCGCCGCCGGTCGGATTCGGAAAGCACCGGCAGTGGAAGCCCAGCGCCTCGAGCGAGGGCCGCATCTCGGCTTCGAGATAGGCCTCGAGCGCGGCAGCGCGCGCCGGGTTCTGGCTCTCGCTCGGGATGGCGACGCGGCGCGCAAGGTCGCGCATGAAATCGCCGCGGTCGAGATAGGCCTCGGCTTCGGCAAGGGCAGCGTCGCGGGTGGTCAAGGCTTGTCCTCTCGAATCTCGTGGCGCGCGCCACGGCCCGGTTCTAAGGTCGCGTTGCACACTGAAGCACTATAGCCGAGGTCGGCCATGGACTTCCGCGACAAGAGCGTCATCGTCACGGGCGGCACCGGGGCGCTGGGGAGCGCCGTCGTGGGCGCGCTCCTCGCCGAAGGCGCGCACTGCCACGTGCCCTACATCGTCGCCGCGGAAGCGGAGCGTTTTCCCCACCGCGATCACGAGCGCCTCCGCCTTGTCGCCGTCGATGATCTCGCCGACGAAGCGGCGGTGGCCCGGCTCTATGCGTCGGTGCGCCCACTCTGGGCTTCGATCCACATCGCCGGCGGCTTCGCCATGAGCGGGATCGCCGAGACCGGGAAGAGCGCGCTCATGGCGCAGATCGAGATGAACCTGGTCAGCGCCTATCTCTGCTGCGCCGCGGCGGTGCGGGCGATGCGGGGCGGCGCCGGCGGACGCATCGTCAATGTCGCATCGCGCCC
>DATJAV010000033.1:0-12535 GCA_035515835.1 Allostellaceae bacterium | reverse complement strand
AGCTCGATGCACGCCTATCGCACTCACCATTGCGGCGCCCTCCGCCTCGCCGACGCCGGGCAGCACGTGCGGCTTTCCGGCTGGGTGCATATCAAGCGCGATCACGGCAAGCTCCTCTTCATCGATCTGCGTGACCACTATGGCGTGACGCAATGCGTCATCGATCAGGGAAGTCCGATCTTCGCCAAGGCCGAGGGCCTGCGCCTCGAGAGCGTCGTGACGCTCACCGGCACGGTGGTAAAGCGCTCGCCTGAGACCATCAATCCGAAGCTGCCGACGGGCGAGGTCGAGCTGCAGATCGCAGAGCTGGCGGTCCAATCGGCGGCGGAACCGCTGCCGCTCCCGGTCAACGCCGAGGCGGAGTATCCCGAGGACATCCGCCTCAAATTCCGCTTCCTCGATCTCAGGCGCGAGAATGTCCATGCCAACATCGTGCTGCGCTCGGCCGTCATCGCCTCGATTCGCCGCCGCATGATCGAGCAGGGCTTCATGGAGTTCCAGACGCCGATCCTGACGGCGAGCTCGCCCGAGGGCGCGCGGGACTATCTCGTGCCGAGTCGCATTCACCCCGGCAAGTTCTATGCGCTGCCGCAGGCGCCGCAGCAATTCAAGCAGCTGCTGATGGTGGCGGGCTTCGACCGCTACTTCCAGATCGCGCCCTGCTTCCGCGACGAGGCGAGCCGCGCCGACCGCTCGCCCGGCGAGTTCTATCAGCTCGACTTCGAGATGTCATTCGTGACGCAAGAGGACGTCTTCGCCGCGATCGAGCCGGTGCTGCATGGCGTCTTCGTCGAGTTCGGCGGCGGCCGCAAAGCGACGCCGCCGCCCTTTCCGCGCATTCCCTACGAGGAGGCGCTTCTCAAATACGGCAGCGACAAGCCCGACCTGCGCAACCCGCTGCTCATCTCGGAGGCGGGCGAGGTGTTCCGCGGCTCAAGCTTCAAGGTCTTCGCCGGCGCCGTCGAGAGCGGCGCGGTGGTGCGCGCCCTCGCCGTGCCCGGCGTCGCGACGCAGCCGCGCAGCTTCTTCGACAAGCTCGATGACTGGGCGCGGGGCGAGGGGGCACCCGGCCTCGGCTACATCGTCTTCGCCGAGGGCGCGGCCAAGGGACCCATCGCCAAGTTCCTCGATGCGCTGCGGCTCGAGCGGCTGAAGGCGCTCACCGGGCTCAAGGACGGCGATGCCGTCTTCTTCGTCTGCGACCAGAAGGACGCGGCGGCGAAGCTCGCCGGCGCCGCTCGCACCAAGATCGCGCAGGAGCTTGGCATCATCGCCCCGGGGGAGTTTCGCTTCTGCTGGATCGTCGACTTCCCGATGTATGAACTCGATGCCGAGACCGGCAAGGTCGCCTTCAGCCACAATCCCTTCTCGATGCCGCAAGGCGGCCTCGAAGTGCTCGAGACAGAGGACCCGCTGGCGATCAAGGCCTATCAGTACGACATCGTCTGCAACGGGGTCGAGCTCAGCTCCGGCGCCATCCGCAACCATCGCCCCGATATCATGTACAAGGCCTTCGCCATCGCCGGCTACGGCGCGGCCGAGGTCGAGGCGCGCTTCGGCGGCATGCTGAACGCCTTCAAGTTTGGCGCGCCGCCGCATGGCGGCTCGGCGCCGGGCATCGACCGCATCGTCATGCTGCTCGCCGACACGCCCAACATCCGCGAGGTCGTCGCCTTCCCGATGAACCAGCAGGCGCAGGACCTGCTGATGCAGGCGCCGGCGGAGGTGCCGCCCGAGCGGCTCCGCGAGCTCCATATCCGCGTCGTGCCGCCGCCACCCAGCAAAGGAAAGGAACCATGAGCGCACCCCCGAAGCTGCTGCCCACCGGCGCCGCCGGCGAGACCTTTGCCGGCGTCACTTATCACATCGATGGCGAGCTCGTGCCGGTGCTGACGGTCAACCTGACCTCGGACCAGCCGGTCTATTTCGAGCACCACGTCATGCTGTGGAAGGATCCCAATGTCGACATCAGCATCCGCGCGATGAAAGGCGCGCTGAAGCGCATGATCGCCGGCATGCAGGTCTTCATCACCGAGGCCCAGGGCCATGGCGAGGTCGCCTTCAGCCGCGACGGCGTCGGCCACATCTTCGCCATCCATCTCGCCGCCGACCAAGAGGTGCATGTGCGCGAGCATCAGTTCCTGGCGGCGACGAAGAGCATCGAATACACCTTCGAGCGCGTCCGCGGCGTCGCCAACGTGCTGTTCGGTGGCACCGGCTTCTTCATCGACAAGTTCCATGCGCGAGGCGCACCGGGCATCCTCTGGCTGCACGGCTATGGCAACGTCTTCGAGAAAAATCTCGATGCCGGCGAGCAGATCGATGTCGAGCCCGGCGGCTGGCTCTACAAGGAGCCTTCGGTGCGGATGGCGACCAACCCGCAAAACCTCAGCACGGGCTTGTTCGGCAGCATGAATTTCGTCACCAACCGCTTCACCGGCCCCGGCCGGGTCGCGATCCAATCGATGTATCTGCATTTGCCGTCGGGCGATTGATCTAACCGAATAGCAGTTCTTCTTGCTTTGCTGCACAACGTCTGCGAGAGTCTGCGAGCGGCCGAGGGAGAGAAACCTTGCGCCTTGCTGCATGGCTGGTCCCGACGTTGCTGCCGCTCTTTGCCGGCGGCTGCGCGTTGCCTGCCGGGGTCGTGATCGCCTCCTACGCGGCCGACGGCATCAGCTATGTGACCACGGGCAAGACCCTTACCGACCATGGACTCTCGGCTGCTACCGGCCATGACTGCGCCGTGATCCCCGCGGTGATCGATCGGAAGCCGCTCTGCGATACCCGTGAGACTGAGCGCGGCAAGACGGTCGTCGTCCAGCAGGGACATGCCAGCGTGCCGCGTCCGGGCTCGGTCGCGGCGGTGGCGGTCGCATCACCAGTGACGTTGTCTCCGGCGCGATGAATCGAGCCCCTCTCCCCGCACCGCGGGAGAGCGGTCACCTCGTCTGACATTCCGCGTCGCGGCTGGCAAGCACCTCGCGGCGGCGGCGCTTCTCGGCATACATCGCCATGTCGGCGCGGTGGAGCAGCGCCTCCTGATCCTCGTCGCCGCGATAGGCGACGGCGCCGAAGCTGGCGCTCAAAGGGACCGCCGAACCGTCGATTTCGGGCGGAGCTTCGGCGAGCTCGCGCGCCAGCGATTGGCATTTGCGCCGCGCATTGGCGAAGGTCGCGCCGATCAGCAGCAAGGCGAACTCGTCGCCGCCCAGGCGGCCCACCACGTCGTTCCGGCGCACGCGTGCGCGGAGGAGCGCCGCCACTTGGCGCAGCAATTCGTTGCCGGTGCGGTGGCCATAGAGGTCATTGACCGCTTTGAAGCCGTCGAGATCGCCGATGACGAGGACCCCTTGCGGCCCGCCCCGCGCTGCTGCGGCGCGCGCCCGCGCCAGCTCCGAGAGGAAGCCACGGCGGTTGAGAACGGCGGTGAGCTCATCGGTCGCCGACAGGCTTTCAAGATAGACCAGCCGCGCTTCGAGGTCGGCGACCCGCTGTTGGGCGGCTGCAGCCGTCGCCAGCGCCCAGGCGAGGAGCGCGGGCTGATCGTCGGCGGCCGGGCGCGCGGACGAGGCAAGGCGGGCGATTCCCTGCTCATCGTTGTGCCAGCGAGTCTCCGCGGGAACCGACATGATCGATCTCCTCCGTTCGAGTGGGGTCGCAAGACCTGTGCCACGCCCGCATAGGCGCTGCCGCCCTTTTTCAGGCCGCAATGTCGGCAAGTTCTGCCGCGTGGCGTGGCTTGCCGGGCGGGGATGAGCCACGGGGTTGGGCTCTACTATCGTCAGCCGGCGAAGCGTGACATAATCGCGACCCGTATTCTCTGCACTGTAACCGGGATCGCTTTCAATGGTCGTCTATCGTTCGGATCGCTTGCTTGCTCTAGCGACGTTGCTCTGGCTTGGCTCTGCACCGGCTTTCGCGGTCGACATCGCTCCCCACCGCGCTCTCTATTCGCTGAGTCTCGCTTCGGCCAAGACCGCCGGCGGCTCCGGGGTGGTCGGTGCCAGTGGCGGCATGGTCTATGAATGGGGCGAGACCTGCGACGGTTGGACGGTACAGCAGCGCTTCCGCCTCCGGCTCGAATATGCCGAGCAGGACAATGTCGAGATGAGCTCGACCCTGGTCACTTGGGAATCGAAGGACGGGCTGCGCTACCGCTTCAACGAGCGCCGGCTCAAGAACGGCGATCTCGACGAGGAGATCAAGGGCGAGGCGACGCTCGCGGGTGCCGGGAAGGGCGGCGTCGCCGAGTTCACCAAGCCCGAGGCGACGACCCTTACGCTGCCTGTGGGCACGCTCTTCCCGACGGCGCACACGCTGGTGCTGATCGCCCGCGCTCAAGCAGGCGACCAGTTCGTCTCGCGCAAAGTCTTCGACGGCGCCGAGGTAGAGAATTCGGGCCAAATCACCGCCGTCATCGGCCCGGCGCTGAAGCCTGACGAAGGCCCCAAGGACGACAATCTGCCGAAGAACCCGCTCCTGGAGCGGCCCTCCTGGCGCATGCGGCTTGCCTTCTTCCCGGCGGACAGCAAGGTCGAGGAGCCGGACTATGAGCTCGGCCAACGCCTTCTCGACAATGGCGTGTCGCAGGACATGACGATCGACTACACCGATTACGTCATCCACGCCCGTCTCGACGACATCGAGCCCTTGCCCCGCCCGAGCTGCTGACCCGGAGCCGGGGTCAGGGGTCACGAGGATCAAGCGGACGCCACCAATCTCTCACTCCTGAGTCCTGGCCCCTGGTTCCCGGCTCCTGATCCCTGGCGCCTGATCGAATAGATCCGGCGGATCGGCAAGCGTCGGCTCTGCGAGGCGGTCGGCGCCGATGCCGATGAGGCGGAAGAGGGTGCCGTCGGCCGCCTCCTGCAGCAGGGGCAGCGCGGCGCGGTAGAGCGTGTCCGCGCGCTGCGTCGGATCGGCGAGCTGGCGGCTGCGCGAGAGCACGCGGAAATCGGCCGTCTTGAGCTTCACCGTGACGCCGGCGGCGGCGTGGCCCGAGCGTGCCAGGCGCCGGGCCAGACTCTCCGCCAACGGCCGGAGCGCCTCGGCCAAAGCCTCGAAGCGCGCGAGATCCTGGGCAAAGGTGGTCTCGACCGAGATGCTCTTGGTGGGCGCATCGGGGTCGACGGTGCGATCATCCTCGCCGCGGGCGAAGCGCGCGAGACGCCGGCCGATGGCGCCGTAGCGGCGGGTCAGCTCCCGCTCGTCGCGCTGGCGCAGCTCGGCGATGGTGCCGATGCCGTCGCGCGCCAATTTCTGCCGAAGCGAATCGCCCACGCCCCAGATCAAACTGACCGGCTTCGGCGCCAGGAAGGCGAGGGCCTCGCTGCGGCCGAGCACGGCAAAGCCGCGCGGCTTGTCGAGATCGGAGGCAATCTTGGCGAGGAATTTATTGTAGGAGAGGCCGATCGAGACGGTGACGCCGACCTCGCGCTCGATCCGGCGCGCGAGCCGCGCCAAGGTGGGGGCTGCGGGGCCGCCATTGCCGGGCTCGGTGCCGGCAAGATCGAGAAAGGCCTCGTCGATCGAAAGCGGCTGGACGAGGGGTGTGGTCGCCAGCATCAGTGCGCGCACCTGGCGGCCGACGGTGCGGTATTTGGTCATGTCGGGCGGGATCACGACGGCGTCGGGACAGGCCTTCAAGGCCTTGAACATCGGCATCGCCGAGCGGATGCCCGAGAGCCGCGCGACGTAGCAGCAGGCAAGCACCACGCCGCGCGCGCCGCCGCCGACGATGACCGGGCGGTCCAGCAGCTCGGGATGGTCGCGCTTCTCGACGCTGGCGTAGAAAGCGTCGCAATCGATATGCGCCAGCGCGAGGTCCTTGAGCTCGGGATGGGCGATGAGGCGCGGCGAGCCGCACTCGCCACAGCGCCCGGCCGCCGGAGGCGCTTCCCCGAGGGCGGCGCAATCGCGGCAGAGGGTGGTCACGGCGCCTCGCCCGGCGCCCAGAGCCAGGCTGCACCCCGAACGCCGCTCGAATCGCCATGTCGCGGCGGCACCAGCCGCGTCGCCACGGTGTCGGAAAAGATATAGGCGCCCCACCGCTGTGGCACGTTGGTATAGAGCCGCTCGATCTGCCCGAGACCGCCGCCCAGGACGATGACGTCGGGGTCGAGGAGGTTGACGACCATGGCAAGGCCGCGCGCCAGGCGGTCCTCGTAGCGGGCGAGGCTCGCGGCGGCGTCGGGGTGGCCGGCGGTGGCCTGCCGGGCGATGGTGGCGGCGTCCAGCGACGCGCCCGTTGCCAGCCGATGGTCAGCGGCAAGTCCCGGGCCGGAGAGAAAGCTTTCGAGGCAGCCGCGCCGACCGCAATAGCAGGCCGGCCCGGGCCGCTCGCTGTCGCCGGGCCAGGGGAGGGGGGAGTGGCCCCACTCGCCGGCAATCGCGTTCGGCCCCGTCAGGAGCCGTCCGGCGACGACGATGCCGCCGCCAACCCCGGTCCCGAGAATGACGCCGAACACCACGACCGCTCCCTGAGCCGCGCCATCGACCGCCTCCGACAAGGCGAAGCAATTGGCATCATTGGCAAATCTCAGCGGGCGGCCGAGCGCCTCGGCGAGATCCCGGTCGAAGGGCCGGCCATTGAGGCAGGTGGAGTTGGCGTTCTTGACGAGGCCTGTTGCCGGCGAGAGCGCGCCGGGCATGCCGATGCCGACGGTTCCCGTCTCGTCCAGCTCCGCCTCGAGCTCGGTCACGAGCCCCCGTACCGCGGCAATCGTCCGGGCATAGTCGCCGGCGGGCGTGGGCGCGCGGCGCCGCGCGACGATCCGTCCGCCGTCGTCGAGCGCCGCTGCCTCGATTTTCGTCCCGCCGATATCGACGCCGATACGCAATCGCCTCAAGCCGCTCTGCAAAAGTTACGAAATCTTAAGGTAAACCAAACTATAGGTACTTATCCGCAGGGGAGACCATGAGAAATCTCGACCGACCTGCCGTGCTCCAAGCCCTGCCGCCCCAAGGGCGGCGTCGGTCGCCGGGCGATGCCGAAGGCACAAGGATATTCCAATGAGCAAGCGAGTCCTCATTGTCGAAGACAATGACCTCAATATGAAGCTCTTCCACGATCTCTTGGAGGCGCATGGCTATGCGACGCTCCAGACCAAGGACGGCATGGAGGCGCTCAAGCTGGCGCGCCAGCACCATCCTGACCTTATCTTGATGGATATTCAATTGCCGGAGGTCTCCGGCCTCGAAGTGACGAAGTGGATCAAGGAGGACGACGATCTGAAGGCCATTCCGATCATCGCCGTGACCGCATTCGCGATGAAAGGCGACGAGGAGAAGATCCGCGAGGGCGGTTGCGAGGCCTATATCGCGAAGCCGATCTCGGTGGCCAATTTCCTGCAGACTGTCGAGCGCTTCCTGAGCTGAGACGCGCGCCATGTCGGCTCGTATCCTGGTCGTCGACGATGTCGAGGTGAATGTCCGCCTGCTCGAGGCCAAACTCTCGAGCGAGTATTTCACCGTCATCACCGCCTCGGGCGGCGCCGAGGCGCTGCGCTTGGCGCGCGCCGAGCATCCCGACATCATCCTGCTCGACGTGATGATGCCGGAGATGGACGGGTTCGAGGTCTGCAAGCGCTTGAAGGCGGATCCGACCACCGCCGACATCCCCGTCGTGATGGTGACCGCGCTCTCCGAGGTCTCCGACCGCGTCCATGGGCTCCAATCCGGCGCCGACGATTTCCTGACGAAGCCCGTCAATGACGTGGCGCTCTTCGCGCGCGTCCGCTCGCTCGTCCGCCTCAAGCGCATGATGGAGGAATGGCGGCTGCGCGAGGAGGTCTATGGCCGCTTCGACAACGTCATCGCCGAGGCGCGGCGCGCCGAGGATGTGAGCCCGGCGCGCGTCGTCATCTGGGAAGAGATGGCGTTTGCCGCCGAGCGGCTCGCCGAGATGCTGCAGGGCGTCGCGCAATCGGTCCAGCGTGCCACCACGCCCGACGATCTCCGCGAGAAGGTCGACGGCACGACCGACCTGGTGATTCTGAGCCTTGCCGGGCAGCAGGACGCGCTCCGCCTGGTGGCGCAGCTGCGCGGCCACGAGGCGAGCCGGCTCGTGCCGATCCTGCTGGTGGCCGATGGCGAGGACTTGCAGCGGCTCGCCAAGGGCCTCGACCTCGGCGCCAACGATTACATCGTGCGCCCGCTCGACCGCAACGAGATCACCGCGCGCGCCCGCACTCAGATCCGCAGGAAGCGCCTCCAGGACCAGCTGCAGGACAATTACCAGCGGAGCCTGGCGCTGGCGCTCACCGACGGCCTGACCGGCCTCTATAATCGCCGCTATCTCATGGCCCATCTCGACGGCCTCATGGTGCGCGCCGCCGAGGGCGCCTCGGGCCCCGCGATGCTGATGGTCGATATCGACTTCTTCAAGCGCGTCAACGACAACCACGGCCACGCCTCGGGCGACGCCGTGCTGCGCGAAGTGGCGAGCCGCATCGCCCGCCACGTGCGCAGCTTCGACCTCGTCGCCCGCTATGGCGGCGAGGAATTCGTCGTCGTCATGCCGGAAACGCAGCTGGCGGTCGCGGCGATGGTGGCCGAGCGGCTCCGCACCGTCGTCGCCGCCAAGCCGATCGCTCTCGCCGACGGCCAAGGCGAGATCAACGTCACCATCAGCATCGGCATCGCCGTAACGCGGGACGGCGGCGATAGCGCCGCCGCCATGCTGCAGCGCGCCGACAAGGCGCTCTATGAGGCGAAGGGCCGCGGGCGCAACTGCGTCGCGGGCTCCGTCACCGAGATCCTGCCGGTCAGCCAAGCCTCCTGAGCGCGGGCCCGGTCAGCGAAAAGGCCGCTCTTGCGAGCGGCCTTTGACATGTCGGCAACGATCCCTGGGGCCGCTACTTGATCTTCGATTCCTTGAAGAGGACGTGCTTGCGCGCGACCGGATCGTATTTCTTGAACTCGAGCTTCTCGGTCTTGGCGCGCGGGTTCTTCTTGGCGACGTAGAAGTAGCCGGTATCCGCGCTGCTCACGAGCTTGATCAGGACCGTGTTCGACTTGGCCATGGCACACCCCTGAAGAGGGCATGCACCATAGCGACCGGCGCAGCGATGTCAAGCGGAACGGCGCCAGGTGCCGGCCCAGTTCACGCCCGTGCGCGTCGTCCAGCCGACGCGATTGAAGAGCGGCAGATACCGCATGCCGCGCAGATCGATCAGGCCCAAGCCCTTGCCCGCCAGCACCGCCTGTGCTTTCTGCGGTCGCACGAACCAGTCCCAGCGATGCGTGCCCCGGGGCAGGATGCCGAGGATCCGTTCCCCCGCGACGATCGCCGCGAGCCAGGCGAGGAGCGTCCGGTCGATGCTGGTGACGATGAGCAATCCGCCCGGCCGCAACGGCGCGCTCAGCGTCTCCAGGAAGCGCCGGCGGTCCGGCACGTGCTCGATCACCGCCAAGGCGCAGACGACATCGAATTGGCGGCCTTCGTCGCGCAAGGCGTCGGCCGTTCCGACGCGGTAGTGGATGATCTGGGCCGCCTTTGCCGCCGCGGCCCGCGCCAGCGCCATGTTTCGCGTGACGGGATCGATGCCCGTCACTCGCGCGCCGAGCCGGGCGAGGCTTTCCGAGAGCAGCCCGGCGCCGCAGCCCACATCGAGGATTTCCAGGCCCTCGATCGACGCTTTGGCATGGTGGCGCCGCGCCCGGTCGGCGATCCATCGGGTGCGCCGCGGATAATCGACGGCCGCGCTCTTGTAAAGCGGTTAGTGAATTAACTAAATGTCGACGGGTCATGCAGCGCGTCTTCGAAGCTCTCTCCTCCAGCGTCCGCCGGAAGATCCTGGCCTATCTGACGCATGCCGAGCTCAACGCCGGCGAGATCGCCGCCCGGTTCGAAATGTCGAAGCCTTCGGTCTCGCAGCATTTGAGCATCCTCGAGGCCGCCGGCCTGGTGGCGAGCGAGAAGCGTGGCCAGTATGTCTACTACCGCTTGGTGCCCGACAATCTCGTCAGCACCCTTATGGGTTTCGTCGAGGAGGTTTGTCCGGTGAGCCGTCCGCTAAAGCGCGAAAGCGCCGCGCTCGCCCGGCGAAAGCGCGGCGAGCCCAAGGCTTAGGCCCCTTCGCCGACATCTTGCCGCAGGCGGCGCCCCGTGCCACGGTCGCCCCATCCTGGGGAGGCCCGTCATGAAGATCGTCGATATCCGCACGACGCGCGTCGAAGTGCCACTCGAGAAACCGATCCGCACCGCGATCCACGACATACGCTCGGTGGGCGCGTTGTTGCTCGAGATCGACGGCGGCGACGGACTGAAGGGCGAGGGCTACCTCTTCGCACCGGGGACGCGGCAGCTCCGCGTCTTCGAGGAGATGGTGCTGAGCTTCAGGCCGTCGCTCATCGGCGCCGACCCGGAGTTCGGCGAGGGGATCTGGCGCGAGCTCTGGCGGCAGATGAATTTCTACGGCCATAAAGGCGTCTCCGTCTTTGCCCTCTCGGCCATCGATATGGCGCTCTGGGACTTGCGCGGAAAAGCGCTGCGGCGGCCGATCCACCGGTTGCTCGGCGGCTGCCGCAGCCTCGTTCCGACCTATGCGAGTGGCGGACTGTGGCTCGGTGCTTCGACCCCGGAACTGGTGGCCGAAGCGAGGGTGCTCGTCGCCCACGGCTTTCGCGCCGTCAAGATGCGGCTCGGCAAGGCTCGCCTCGAAGAGGACGTGGAGCGCGTCGCCGCGGTGCGTCAGGCGATCGGGCCCGAGATTGCGCTCATGGCCGACGCCAATCAGGGCTTCACCGTCGATCACGCGATCCGGCTCGGGCGGCGGCTTGAGGAGTTCCAACTCGCCTGGTTCGAGGAGCCGGTCCCGGCCTATGACCTCGACGGCTCGGCGCGCGTCGCCGAGGCGCTCGACATGCCCATCGCCAGCGGCGAAACGGAATATGCGCGCTACGGTTTCCGCGACATGCTGAGCCGGCGCACCGCCGACGTGCTGATGCCGGATCTGGGGCGGGTCGGCGGCGTCAGCGAGTTCGTCAAGGTGGCGCACATGGCCGATGCCCTCGACGTGCCGGTTTCCTCGCATATCTATACCGAGCACAGCATCGGCCTCGTCGCGGCGCTCGGCAACGCCACGTATCTCGAGCACATGCCGTGGTTCGGCGCGCTCTTCCGCGAGCGGATCGAGATGAAGGAAGGCATGGTGGTGGTGCCGGAGCGCCCGGGACTGGGCTTCACCTTCGATCCCGACGCGATCGAGCGCTATCGGATCTAGGGCGGTGGAGTCGGGCGATACCTCATCGCCGTCATCTCCTCGAAGACGCGCAACGCCTCCCTCTCCCACGGTGCGCACGATGCGGGAGAGGGGCTGTTGCCGCGACGGTCTCGAGTCACTCAGTCGGCCGCATGCCTTCCGCCGGTGGCGGCGTTCCCGAGCTCGTGGCCGGCGCGCTCCATGTCATGGGCCGCTCCCTCGGCGGTGCGGCCCGCCTGCGACGTGGCGCGCTGCGCCAGGTTGAGCGCGATGCCGCTGAACTCCACGAAGTCTGCAACGAGTCTTCGCATCTGGCCGACCATCCATTCCTGCTGAATGCGCATCAGCTCGCCGATGTTGTCGGAGCTCCGCATCTCCTCGAACGACTGGCGCGTCGCATCGAGCGCCTCGCGACGGCGATCGAGCCAGCGCCGCGCGACCTCGTCGATCTGCTCGAACGCCTTGGCTTGGCTCTCCACCCAAAGATCCGGCGCCCGGAACGCCGTCGTCTCGACCTGTTCTTCCGCTCCCTCGAATTGTGCCTGATCGGGATTACGCTTACGTACCATCGTCACTCCTCCTCCGCAAAGACCGGCTAACGGTGCGGAGGACATCGAGTTCGTCATTCGCCGATCGGTTGGCGGCTCATGCATCAATGAACCCAAGGCGAGCACGGCACTCGGCAAGAACGACTATTGCGCCGCCTCGGCTCTCGGCGGTTTGACCTGCGCCTGGATCGAGGCGAGCTCGGCCTCGTCGAGCGTCTCCTTCTCGAGAAGCCGCTCCGCGCTTTGCTCGAGGAGGCCGCGCTCTTCCTCGAGAATGGCGACGGTGCGGGCAAAGGCGTGCTCGACGATGCGCTGCACCGCCTCGTCGATCGCCCGTGCCGTCGCGTCGCTATAGGTTCGGGGCTCCCAGGGCGTCGGCGGCGCGCCCAGGAAATTCGGCCGCTCGCTGTCGTAGCTCACGGGACCGATCTTCTCTTCCATGCCGTAGCGCACCACCATGTCGCGGGCGATGCTCGTCACCTTGGCGAGGTCGTCGGCGGCGCCGGTCGAGAGATGATGGAAGATGATGTACTCCGCCGCGCGCCCGCCGAGCAGGACGCACATCCGGTTCTCGAGCTCGTCGCGCGTCTGAATGAAGCGATCCTCGCTCGGGCGCTGGATGGTATAGCCGAGCGCGCCGATGCCGCGCGGGATGATCGACACCTTGTGGACGGTATCGCTCCCCGGCAGCGACATCGCGACCAGCGTGTGCCCCATCTCGTGATGGGCGACGACGCGGCGCTCCTGCGCGTTGAGCACGCGCTTCTTCTTCTCGAGGCC
>DATJAV010000032.1:0-4300 GCA_035515835.1 Allostellaceae bacterium | reverse complement strand
CGTCCGTCGCCGAACCAGACCGGGCCTTCGCACCAGCGGAAACCGGTGCCCAGCCGCTCGACCGCGGCGTTGAAGATGCGGTACTTGGCGAAGCTGGGATCGAGGATCTCGATGGCGGGGTCGGGATAGCCCTCCGACGGTTCCCATCGCGCCTCAGCGGGCGCCACCGCGGCAAGCGCCGCGACCGTGCTCGCGCCGCCGAGCACGGCGCGTCTGGAAGCCATCATGGCGTCTCCTCTCCCGGGGTCGATGGTCAGCCTTTGAACAGCTTCTCGAAGCCCTGCCAGCAGGCGTCGTAGTCGCGCTGCAGCGCCGGGGTCTCGAGCGCGAACCGCGTCGGACGGCAGACCAGCCGCGTCTCGAACATGAAGGCGAGCGTGTGGTCGATCTTGTGCGGCTTGAGCTCCGCGGCGCTGGCCTTGTCGAAGGTCGCGGCGTCGGGCCCGTGGCCGCTCATGCAATTGTGCAGGCTCGCACCCCCCGGCAGGAAGCCCTCGGCCTTGGCGTCGTAGACGCCGTGAACGAGGCCCATGAACTCGCTCATGACGTTGCGATGGAACCAGGGCGGGCGGAAGGTGTCTTCGGCCACCAGCCAGCGCGGCGGGAAGATGACGAAATCGACGTTGGCGGTGCCGGCGGTGTCGCTCGGCGAAGTCAGCACCGTGTAGATCGACGGGTCGGGATGGTCGAAGGTCACCGTGCCCATGGCGTTGAAGCGGGCGAGATCGTATTTGCACGGCGCGTAGTTGCCGTGCCAGGCGACGACATCGAGGGGCGAGTGGGAGAACTCGCTGGCCCAGAGATTGCCCTCGAACTTGGTCACCACCTCGACCTTGTCGTCGTGCTCCTCGAAGGCGGCGGTGGGCGCGAGGAAGTCGCGCGCATTGGCAAGCCCGTTGGCGCCCAGCGGTCCGAGCTCGGGCAGGCGGAAGAGCGCGCCGTAGTTCTCGCAGACATAGCCGCGCGCCGAGCCATCCGGCAACCCGACGCGGAACTTCACGCCGCGCGGCAGCAGCGCGATCTCGCCGGGCGCAAGCTCGAGCAGGCCGAGCTCGGTGTGGAGCGCCAGCCGGCCCTCTTGCGGCACGACCAGCATCTCGCCGTCCGCATTGGCGAAATAGCGGGCGGTCATCGGCCGGTTGGCGAGGTAGAGGTGGATGCCGACGCCATTGCGTGCGCTGACATCGCCGTTGCCGGCCATGGTGATGAGCCCGTCGACGAAATCGCCGGGCGTATCGGGGGCCGGCAGCGGATTCCAGCGCAGCCGGTTGGGCGGTGCCTCGACTTCGGTGAAGGGCGCACTGCGCAGGCGGCGGTTGTCGATGCGGCGATAGGCCGGGTGCATGGCCGAAGGCCGGATGCGGTAGAGCCAGGTGCGGCGGTTCTGCGCCCGGGGCGCGGTGAAGGCCGTGCCGCTGATCTGCTCGGCATAGAGGCCGAGCGCCGGCCGCTGCGGCGAGTTGCGGCCCTGCGGCAGGGCGCCGGCGAGCGCTTCGCTCGCATGCTCGTTGCCGAAGCCGGTAAGATAGGCAGGCGGCTTTGCGGCGGTGGTGGGGCGCCGGCCGGGCGCGGGTTTCACCATCGTGGTCATCGCGTCCCCTCCCGGGCTCGGGCCCCGCTGAATTGGTGGCATCAGGAATGGTAAGGCCGCCATCGCGGCGGCGCAACGCGCGCCCGCGGCCGCCGCCGAGCGGAGCGGGCCGATGGCGTGTTATAGTTCTTGAGACGCGAATGGGAGGTCGCCATGCAGCTCAAGGACCCCAAGCTCTTCCGCCAGCAATGCTACATCGACGGCAAATGGGTCGACGCCGGCAATCGCGAGACGATCCCGGTCAACAACCCCGCCGACAACGCCATCCTCGGCCACGTGCCGAAGATGGGCGCCGACGAGACGCGCGCCGCCATCGAGGCGGCCGAGCGCGCGCTGCCGGAATGGCGCGCCCGCACGGGCAAGGAGCGCGCCGCCGTGCTGCGCAAGCTCTATGACCTGATGATGGCCAATCAGGAGGATCTGGCGCAGCTCATGACTGCCGAGCAGGGCAAGCCGCTGACGGAATCCCGCGGCGAGATCGCCTATGCGGCGGCCTTCATCGAATGGTTCGGCGAGGAAGGCAAGCGCGTCTATGGCGACACCATCCCCGGCCATATGCGCGACAAGCGCATCGTCGTGCTGAAGCAGCCGATCGGCGTCTGTGCCGCGATCACGCCGTGGAATTTCCCGGCGGCGATGATCACCCGCAAGATGGGGCCGGCGCTCGCCTCGGGCTGCACCATGGTGCTGAAGCCCGCCACCCAGACGCCGTTTTCGGCGCTGGCACTCTGCGAGCTGGCCGAGCGCGCCGGCGTGCCCAAGGGCGTGTTCTCGTGCGTCACCGGCACCGCGCGCGAGATCGGCGGCGAGATGACGTCCAATCCGATCGTGCGCAAGCTCACCTTCACCGGCTCGACCGAGGTCGGCAAGATCCTGATGGAGCAATGCGCCGGGACGATCAAGAAGCTCTCGCTCGAGCTCGGCGGCAACGCGCCCTTCATCGTCTTCGACGACGCCGATCTCGATGCCGCGATCAAGGGCGCGATTGCCTCCAAGTACCGCAATGCCGGCCAGACCTGCGTCTGCGCCAACCGCGTGCTGGTGCAGGACGGGGTCTACGAGCGCTTCGCCGCGAAGCTGGCCGATGCGGTGAAGGCGATGAAGGTGGCACCGGGCGCCGAGCAGGGCGCGGTCATCGGGCCGCTGATCGACATGAAGGCGATCGAGAAGGTCGAGCAGCACGTCTCGGACGCGCTGGCCAAGGGCGCCCGTGTGGTGGTGGGCGGCCACCGCCACACGCTCGGCGGCAGCTTCTACGAGCCCACCGTGCTCGCCGACGTCACCACCGACATGATGGTGACGCGCGAGGAGACCTTCGGGCCGGTGGCGCCGCTCTTCCGCTTCAAGAGCGAGGCGGAGGCGATCGAGATGGCCAACGACACCGAGTTCGGGCTCGCCGCCTATTTCTACAGCCGCGACGTCAACCGCGTCTGGCGCGTCTCCGAGGCGCTCGAATACGGCATCGTCGGCATCAACGAGGGCATCATCTCGACCGAAGTGGCGCCCTTCGGCGGCGTCAAGGAGAGCGGTCTCGGGCGCGAGGGCTCGAAATACGGCATCGAGGAGTTCCTCGAGGTCAAGTATCTCTGCATGGGCGGCGTCACCGGCTGATCGCGCCCGCCGGCCGCAGCCAGCGGCGCAGCGGCCAGAGCGCAGCTTCGACGAGGCCGCGCGGCGCGTCGGCGGTGTCGAGACCGGTGCCGGGGAACTCTCCCGGCAGCGGCCGATGATGCGTGCCGAACAGGATGTCGAAGACCGGAAAGAAGGCGGCAAAGTTCTTGTCGCGATGCTGCGGCAGCGCCGAGTGATGGATGCGGTGGAATTGCGGCCCATTCACCACCGTCCAGAACGGTCCCAGCGACAGGCGCAGATTGAGGTGCGAGAAGAAGTGGAGCGTGCCGAAAGCGGCGTAGATGGCGAGCACCTCGGTGGGCACGCGGAACAGGACCGCAAGCACGGGATAGACGACGGCGAGCTTGAGCGGGCTCTCCAGCCAGAAGTTGCGCTGCGTCGTGGTGACGTTGACCGAGCGGTCGCTGTGGTGGAAGGAATGCATCGACCAGAGCAAGGGGAAGGCGTGCTGGGCGCGATGGAAGGCGTATTCGAGGAAATCCGCGGTGAGCACATAGAGCGCCGCCGAGGGGACGAGCCGCCACCCCTCTGCGGAGAGGGGGAGGAGCCCGAGGCCGACGCGATTGAGGATGAAGGTCTCGGCGGCGGCGGTGGCCGGGGCGGCGGTGAACAGCAGCCAGTTGAGCAGTGCGGAATAGCCCAAGTTCATGAGGAGGTCGCCGGCGGGCTGCCGCGGCTCCGCCGGGGCGAGGCGCTCGACCAGGAGGCCGAGCAGGAAGATGGCGAGCCAGAGCCACAGCAGGCTTTGCGCGACGAAATTACCCATATAGTGCAGCACGGCCATGCCGACAGGGTCGCCGGGAGCGATTAACGCCTTCTAAAGCACGGCTTTTTGTCGGATGGTTGAGAGCGGCGCGGGCGAGGCGCTAGGGTGCCGCCGCGATCCGCCGCCGAAGAGAGAGGCGTTCATGGCCAGCTATGATTTCGACATGTTCACCATCGGCGCCGGCTCCGGCGGGGTCGCCTCGTCGCGGCGGGCCGGCTCCTACGGCGCCCGGGTCGCGATATGCGAGGACAGCCGCGTCGGCGGCACCTGCGTCATCCGCGGCTGCGTGCCGAAGAAGCTCCTGGTCTATG
>DATJAV010000031.1:0-2714 GCA_035515835.1 Allostellaceae bacterium | reverse complement strand
AAATGGCGAGGCCGCCGAATTCGAAATCGGCGAAAAGCGGCTGCACGTTGCGCAGCGCCACCTCGCCGGTCGTCGCATAGCGCACATGGCCGATGGCGGAATGGCCGTTGAGCCGTGCGATCACATCCTTGGAGCTGAACTGCTCGCCGACGAGCCCCATGGCGCGGTGGGCGGGAAATTCCTTGCCGTCATAGGCGACGATGCCGGCAGCTTCTTGGCCGCGATGCTGCAGTGCGTGGAGGCCGAGGGCCACCAGCGCGGCCGCTTCGGCGTGGCCGAAGACGCCGAAGACGCCGCATTCCTCGCGCAAATGGTCGTCGTCATAGGGGTGCGCGGTGGTCAGCATGCCCCGTCCTTGCGGAAAGCGCCGATTCCCGCGATAGAGGTGGGGATTGACCCAGGCAACGTCGAGAAGGCCACGCGTCCTTCTAGCGGAAAACGCCGCGATTCGCCAGTATTAGCGCGCTCCTCGGTTGATGGAATCGGCGTTTACTTTACTACTGCGGTTTTTCCGGTCGCGTCATTGACCGCGTTGCTGGTCAATGAGCCGATCCAAGTCGCGCCGCGTGTCGGGAGAATAGACCGGAGCGTGGTGGGGCGGCGTCTCGGGCGCGCGCGGCTTGCCGCCAATGGCGCTGTTGACATCACCCGCCTGGTCCGCCGTATGGCGTGCATCGCTCAGCGTTGATTCCATCCTCTGACGATAGGAGGCCGGCAGCAGCAGGCTCAGCTCTTCGGCGCCCGCTTTCAAAAAGGGGCGGGTCTTGCCGTCCGCGATCCAATTGGGCAGCGGCTCGCGGCCTTCAGGCAACGCCCAGGTGAGCACCAGATAGCAAAGGCAGACGAAGACGACGCCCCGCACCACCCCGAAGATGAGCCCGAGCGTATGGTCGATGGTGGAGAGCGAGCTCTTCTGCACCCGATTCGCGATCAGAGACGTGGAATAGGAGAGGATGATCAGCGCCACCAAGAAGACGGCGCCCCCGGCCACGCCGTCGGCGATCCATCCCTTCGGCACATAGCGCTCGGCGATGGGGGCAACATGTGGCAGGGCAAAGAGAGCGATGGCGGCGGCGCTGATCCACGCCACGATCGACAGCATCTCCTTGACGAAGCCGCGGGCGAAGGCGAAGAGGGCGGAGAGGCAGATGACGGCGATCACGCCGATGTCGAAGCCGTTCACGGCATTACCTCAGGACCAAAGGGATGGGCGCGTGTCATCGCCGCGCCGCCGGCGCCAGGCTCGCGCGGTCCCGCTCGGGGCGGGCCTCGAAGAGCTCGACGAGATGGCGGACATGGCGGAGTTCGGTCAGCGTCATGCCACCGGAGGGCACGCGCTCCTTGCCGCGGCTCCGCTGCGGCGGCAGCACGGCGGCGCCGAAGCCGAGCTTCCCCGCTTCCTTGAGGCGCGCTTCGGCCTGGCTCACCGGGCGGATCTCGCCGGAGAGGCCGATCTCGCCGAAGAATACCGTCTCGGTCGCGACGGGCGCGTGCGCGAGCGCCGAGACCAGTGCCGCGGCGACGGCGAGATCGGCGGCGGGCTCGCTGATGCGGAGCCCGCCGGCCACGTTCAGGTAGATGTCGTTGAGGCCGATCGCGACGCCGCAGCGCGCCTCGAGCACGGCAAGGATCATGGCGAGCCGGCTGCCGTCCCAGCCAACGACGGCGCGTCGGGGCGTGCCGAGCGGCGAGGGCGCGATGAGCGCCTGGATCTCGACGAGAACCGGGCGCGTCCCTTCCATGCCGGCAAAGACGGCGGCACCGGCGACCTCGCCCTGGCGCTCGGCGAGGAAGAGCGCCGACGGGTTGGGGACTTCGGCAAGCCCGGCGTCGGTCATCTCGAAGACGCCGATCTCGTCGGTCGGGCCGAAGCGGTTCTTGACCGCGCGCAGGATGCGGAACTGGTGGCCGCGCTCGCCCTCGAAATAGAGCACGGTGTCGACCATGTGCTCGAGCACGCGAGGCCCCGCGATAAGGCCTTCCTTGGTGACATGGCCGACCAGGATCAGCGTAAAGCCCCGCTGCTTTGCCAGGCGTATCAGCTCCTGGGCGGCGGCCCGGACCTGGCTCACGGTGCCCGGCGCGCTGTCGAGCGTGTCGAGATACATGGTCTGGATCGAATCGATGACGACGACGTCGCTCCGCCCGTCCTCGAGCGAGGCGACGATGTCGCGGATGCTGGTCGCGGCGGCGAGCCCGACCGGCGCGGCGCTGACGCCGAGGCGCGCGGCGCGCAGCCGCACCTGATCGAGCGACTCCTCGCCGGAGATGTAGGCGCATTCGAGAGGGGCGCCGCCTTTGGCCGCGGCCAGCGCCGCCACCACCTGCAGCAGCACGGTCGACTTGCCGATGCCGGGATCGCCGCCCACCAGCAGCGCCGAGCCCGGAACCATGCCGCCGCCGCAGACGCGGTCGAATTCGGCGATGCCGGAGATTCGCCGCGGCAGCGCCTCGCTGGTGCCGGCGAGCCCGGCGAAAGCGAGCTTCCGGCCTTTGGCGCCGCCCAAGCCGCGGGGGGCGCTCTCGCGCGGCAGCTCCTCGACGAGCGAGTTCCAGCCGCCGCAGGCATCGCATCGCCCGGCCCATTTCGGATAGACCGCGCCGCATTGCTGGCAGGCATAATGGGTTTGGGTTTTGGCCATTGTCAGGTCAGCCCCTCACCCTCCCGCGGCTTCGCCGCGGGTGCCTCCCTCCGCCCGCTCGCGGGGAGGGGG
>DATJAV010000030.1:0-3697 GCA_035515835.1 Allostellaceae bacterium | reverse complement strand
CATGTGGATGTTGTCGGCGAGCACCACACCGCCGCGACGCAGACGGGGCTCGAGCAGCCTGAGGACGTCGAGATAACGTTCCTTCCAGCCGTCGAGCAGCACCATGTCGATCGCCTCCGGCCCATGCCGCAGCGTCTCCAGCCCGTCGCCCTGTCGGACCTTGATCACATCGGCCAGGCCGGCGCGAGCGAAATGCCCGGCGGCTACGCGGCATTTGCCGGCGTCGAGCTCGGTGGTGACGACCCAACCGCCACCGTTGTCGCGCACCGCGGCTGCCAGATAGAGCGTCGAGATGCCGAAGGACATGCCGAACTCGACGATCGTCCGCGCACCGATGAGCCGCGCCGTGGTGTAGGCAAAGCGCCCCGCGTCGGGCCCAAGGGAAATGAACGCCTTTTGAAAGATGCGGGATTGATCCTCCGCCGTGACCGGGCGGCCGATTAGCCTTGGCGCCATCAACTTCAGCATGCTGACGGCGAGATGGGGCAGTTCGCGGCGAGCCTTGCGGTGCAGTTCCGTCAGGAGGCCGGCAAGCGGTTCTTGCTCGAGCGTGTTCGTCATGTCTTACGTTCCCTCTGGCTTGCAACACGGTGGTTGCCGGCTGTCCGTGACAAGCCCGCGTCGGCACGCTGGGAGCGCCCGTCCTTTTCCACAAAGCGAGACGGGAATTCGCGGCACCATGGCAATCTCCATCAAATGAGCTTTGCCGGAACCGGCTATGGGAACAGCGATTGGAGGACATCATGACGAGTACGAGACGGTCAATGCTGTTCGGAGCCGGCGCGGCAGCTGCCGCTCTCTCCCTTTCGAGTGCGATCAGTCGCGCCGCCGGAGAGCCCAGAGACAAGGGAGACATCGCCTTGGACTATCGCACCGCAAAGGAACTCGTCGGCTTGCTGCAGTCGCGGCAAGTATCGGCGGTGGAGTTGCTCGAGCGGTCGATCGCCCGCATCGAGGCCCATGACGGCGCGCTCAATGCGGTCGTCGTGCGGGATTTCGAGCGGGCGCGCACCGCGGCGGCCGAAGCAGACCGGGCGCTGGCGCGGGGCGAGCGTCGGCCGCTGCTGGGCGTGCCGATGACTGTGAAGGAATGCAACGACGTCGCCGGCCTGCCCACCACCTGGGGCATTCCCGGCACTGAGCACGCGCGCGCCAGCGCGGATGCCGTCCCGGTCGCACGGTTGAAGGCGGCGGGCGCCGTCGTGCTCGGCAAGACAAATGTGCCGCTCCTCCTCTCGGACTGGCAGAGCTACAATGCCATCTACGGCACCACCAACAATCCCTGGGACCTCAACCGGACCCCGGGCGGCTCGTCCGGCGGCGCCGCCGTGGCCCTGGCGGCGGGGTACGTCTCGCTTGAACTCGGCACAGACATCGCCGGTTCGCTGCGGGCTCCGGCGCATTATTGCGGCGTCTTCGCGCATAAGCCGACGCACGACCTGGTGCCGATGCGCGGCGTCGCACCACCCGGCGCGCCCACGCTCTCGGTCGGCGTCGAGGTCGACCTCGCCGTCGTCGGTCCGATGGCGCGGAGCGCCGACGACCTCGCGCTAGCGCTCGACGTCCTCGCCGGACCCGACGATGCCGAGGCGATCGGCTACGAGCTCGCCTTGTCGCCGCCGCGCCATACCGATCGCGCGAGCTTCCGGGTAATGGTGATCGATCAGCATCCGCTCCTTCCAACCGCGGACTCCGTTCGCTCGGCGCTCGAAACGATCGCTGAGCGCCTTGGCAAGGCCGGATGCAAAGTGGGGCGGACCAGCGATCTTCTTCCCGACCTCGATCTCTTGGGCCGCACTTATGCGCAGCTGCTCGCGGCATTCGCCGGCGCCGACTTGGCCGCCGACCGCTACCGCCAGCTGCAAGAGGCCGCAGCGAGCCTACCGCCCGGCGACGCCAGTCTCTCGGCAGCGCGCCTGCGCGGCCTGGTGATGAGCCATCGCGACTGGATCAAGGCGGATCGTCTCCGCGCCGTTACCGCTCATCAATGGCGGCAGTTCTTCCGCGATTGGGATGTGGTCTTGTGCCCAAGCATGCCGACGCCGGCATTTCGCCACGACCACAGCGAGATGACCACCCGGCGGATCGCCATCGACGGCAAGGAGGTCCCCTATGCCGATCAGGCGATGTGGCCGAGCGTCGCGACGTTGACGGGGCTGCCCGCAACCGCAATGCCGATCGGCCTGAGCGATGAAGGGCTGCCGATCGGCATGCAGATCATCGGCCCCTATCTCGAGGACCGTACGACGATCGCCTTCGCCGCGCTCGTCGAGCGCGAATTCGGCGGCTTCGTGCCGCCCCCAGCCCTCAGGACGTAAGAGAGGGCGCGCCCGTCGAGGGTGCGGGCACGGCCCGCCCCTCCCCTAACCAGCGCCCTTATGGGCGTGCCGATTGCGTGGCTCTGAAGCCCGCTCTATGCCCGTGACAAGGACGCGGGCGCAAGGAAGGAGCGCTCATGGATGCGCCAGAAGACGGTGCCGGCGACCGGCCCTATCTTGGCCGGCCGCTGGAGCGGTTCGAGGATTGGAGCCTGCTGACGGGACGGGGGCGCTATGCCGATGATCTTCCCGTGCGCGGCGACACGCTTCACGCCGCCATCCTGCGCTCGCCACATGCCCATGCCGAGATCGTCGCCATCGACACCAGCGCCGCGCGGGCCGCGCCGGGCGTCTTCGCCGTCATCACCCGCGACGAGGTAAGGTCACTCTCGAGCCCCTTTGTCGTCGGCGTGAAGGGCCCGATCGAGTGCTGGGCGCTCGCCGTCGAGCGCGTGCGCTATGTCGGCGAGCCCGTCGCGGTCGTCGTCGCCGCCGACCGCTACCTCGCGGAGGACGCGCTCGATCTCGTCGCCGTCGAGTACCGGCCGCTTCCCGCTGCCATCGATCCCGAGGCAGCGGCCGCGAACCTCGTCAGCGACCGGTCTTTCGCCTATGGCGATCCCGGCGCCGCTTTTGCCACAGCCGCGCATCGCGTCGAGATCACCGTGCGCTATCCCCGCAATTCCTGCACACCCATCGAAGGCCTCGTCGTCGTCGCCGACTACGATCCCGGCGAAGGCGTCTATGACGTCCTCGCCAATTTCCAGGGTCCCTTCAGCCTGCAGCCGGTGATGGCCCGCGCGCTCAATATCCCCGCCAATCGCCTCAGGCTGCGCACGCCGCCCGATTCCGGCGGCAGCTTCGGCGTGAAGCAGGCAGTCTTTCCCTATGTCGTGCTGATGGCGATAGCGGCGCGCATCGCCGGCCGCCCCGTCAAATGGGTCGAGGACCGCCTGGAGCATCTCGCGGGTGCCGTCTCGGCGACCAACCGCGTCGTGCGGCTCAAGGCGGCCGTCGGCGCCGATGGCGTGGTGAGCGCGCTCGACTGGGATCAGCTCGAGGATTGCGGCGCCTATCTCCGCGCGCCCGAGCCGGCGACGCTCTACCGCATGCATGGCAACCTCACCGGCGCTTATGCCATCCGCCACCTCACCGTGCGCAACCGCGTCGTCCTCACCAACAAGACGCCGACCGGCCTCGTCCGCGGCTTCGGCGGTCCGCAAGTCTATTTCGCGCTGGAGCGGCTGATGCAGCGCATCGCCGTCGTGCTCGCGCTCGACCCGCTTGAGGTCATCCGCCGCAACCTCGTGCCTTCGGGCGCGTTCCCCTATCGCGCCGCCGCCGGGGCGCTGCTCGATTCCGGCGATTACCCCGCCACC
>DATJAV010000029.1:0-11437 GCA_035515835.1 Allostellaceae bacterium | reverse complement strand
CGTCTCGGTCAGCACCGAGCCTTCGAGGAGATGGGCATAGGCGAGCGTGATGACGGTGAGCAGCGGCACGAGGACATTGCCGAGCGCGTGGCGCCACAGGATGCGCGTCTCGCTCAGCCCCTTGGCGCGGGCGGTCGTGATGTAGTCCTGGCCGAGCTGCTCCAGCAGCAGGCTGCGCGTCATGCGGCTGATATAGGCGAGCGAGAAGTAACCCAACACGCCTGCCGGCAGCAGCAGATGCGCGAGCGCGCTGCGGAAGATCGCGCCGTTGCCGGCGACGAGGCTGTCGACCAGCAAGAGCCCCGTCGCCGGCGGCAGCGTGTCTTCATAGACGATGTCGAGCCGGCCCGGTCCCGCCGCCCAGCCAAGATCGGCGTAGAACACCAGGAGCGCCATCATGCCGAGCCAGAACACCGGCACCGAATAGCCCATGAGCCCGACAACGCGGATCGCATGATCGGGCCAGCGCCCGTGGCGGGCGGCAGCCGCCACGCCCAAGGGAATGCCGAGTGCCACGCCCAGCAACGTCGCCAGCGTCGCCAGCTCGATCGTCGCCGGCAGGAACCGCGCGATGTCCGCGATGACGAGATTGCGCGTCAGCACCGAGCGGCCGAAATCGCCCCGCGCCACCAGCGCGACATAGCGATAGAACTGAACGTAGAGCGGACGGTCGAGGCCGAGCTCATGGCGCGTCCGCGCATAGGTCTCGGCCGAGGCGCGGTCGCCGACCACCGCCAGCACCGGGTCGATCGGCACCACGCGGGCGATGAGGAAGGTGGCGATGAGAAGGCCGAGAAGCGTGATCAGGATTGCCGAGAGCCGGCGAAGCAGGCGCGCCGCTCTCACCGCCTGGCGATCCCGGCGTAGCGCGTCAAGCCAGAGCTCGGCCCGATGACGAAGCCGCTGACGTTGGTGCGGTGGGCGGCGAGCTCGACATGCTCATACATGAAGACGAAAGGCGCCACCTTCTGGTGGTCGCGCTGCAGCGCGCGGTAGAGCTCGGCGCGCCGCGCCGGATCCGCTTCGACCATGGCCTCGGCGACGCGCTCGGCAAGCGCGGGATCGGACCAGGAATTCCGCCAGGCCGGCGTCTTCTTCGCCGCGTTGTCGGCGTTGTCGGGATTGACGATGAAAGCCTCGGCGTTGCTGTGCGGATCGGGATAGTCGGGGGCCCATTCGCCAAGGAAGAGATCGTGATGTCGCGCGCGGTACTTCGTCAGCACCTGCTTGCCGTCGCCGGCGATGAGGGCAAGACGGATCCCCGCCGCGGCAAAGCTCGCCTGGAGCGCGACCGCCATGTCCATGCTCGGCCAAGTGTTGCGCACGTCGAGCGTGACATCGAAGCCGTCGTCCAAGCCGGCCTTCGCCAGCAGCGCTTTCGCGCGCCGGGGATCGTAATCGAAGGGCGTGTCGTCGATGGCGCCCAGGAAATCCACGGGCTCGAAGCCCTGATGCACGAGGCGCGCCGGTCCTAGAATGCTCTCGGCCATGCCGCGGTAATCGACGAGATACTTGATCGCCTCGATCACTTCGGGGCGGCGCAGATAGGGATTGCGCTGGTTCATCGCCAGATAGGTGATGAGCGTCTGCACGCCGCGATCGATGCGGATGTCGGCGCGGCTCGCGAGCGCCGTCAGCGCATCCTTGTCGAGATCCCGCGCATAGTCGATGTCGTGCCGCTCGAGCATCAGCCGCTGCGTTGCCGCCTCCTTGATGTGGCGGACGATGACGCGGGCATTCTTGGGGGCGCCGTCCCAATAATCGGGATTGGCGTCGAGCGTATAGCGTTCGGCCGGACGCCAGAGGCGCAGGCGATAGGGACCCGAGCCCGCAGAATGAAGGGCGAGCCAGAGATTGCCGAGATCCCCCTCCTCCGCATGCGCCAAGACGACGCTCTTCTCGACGACGCTCGCCACCCCCGCGCTGAGGCAAGCAAGCACCAGCCCCGGCGCCAAGGGACGCGCCGTGACGACGAGCAGCGTGCGGTCATCGAGCGCCTGGACGCGCTCGGCGACGTTCTCCCTGTCGAGGCCGAGCTGCTGCAGCACCAGCGCCGGCGCCTTCCCCAGCATGACCGCCCGCTGCAGCGAGAAGGCGGCATCGCCGGCGATCACCGGCGCGCCATCCGCAAAGCGCGCATCGCCGCGAAGCGTGAAGCGATAGCTGCGCCGGTCGGCGCCGATCTGCCAGGACTGGGCGAGCCGAGGACGGAGTCGTTCCGGCATCGCCGGATCGCGCTCCAGCAGCCTATCATAGAGATTGCCGACGACCTCGCCGCCCGCGGCCTCGTAGACCTCGGCGGGATCGAGCGAGATCATCTCGTCGATCGCCTTCGCCATGACGATGGTATCCTCGGGCGTCGCGGCGCGAGCCGCTCCGCCCAGGACCAGCCCCGCGGCCAGAACGAGGATGAGAAATCTCACCGGGGAATTTTGTGGTCGTCGCCTTACGGGAGTCAACTGCATGACTGTCGTGCGAGCCGCATTGCAGCCCTTCCCGCCTGCTCTCTATATTGCTCCCACAAGCCCACGAACGGCCCTAGAAGATGCAGATACGCGACGGCTTTCTCGAAACCATCGGCAACACGCCGCTGATCAAGCTCAGGCGTGCCTCGGCGGAGACTGGCTGCACCATCCTCGGCAAGGCCGAATTCCTCAATCCCGGCGGCTCGGTCAAGGATCGCGCCGCGCTCTTCATCGTGAAGGACGCCGAGGCACGGGGCCAGCTGCGTCCCGGCGGCGTCATCGTCGAGGGCACCGCGGGCAATACCGGAATCGGTCTGGCGCTGGTCGGCAATGCCTTGGGCTACCGCACCGTCATTGTCATGCCGGAGACGCAGAGCCAGGAGAAGAAGGACATGCTGCGCCTCTGTGGCGCCGATCTCCGCCTCGTCGCCGCCGTCCCCTACGCCAATCCGATGAACTACGTCCGCTATTCCGGGCGGCTGGCCGAGGAGATCGCGCAGCACGAGCCCAACGGCGCGATCTGGGCCAATCAATTCGACAACGTCGCCAACCGGCGCGGTCATTACGAGACGACGGGCCCCGAGATCTGGGCGCAGACCGACGGCAAGGTTGACGCCTTCGTCTCTGCCGTCGGCACCGGCGGCACGCTGGCCGGCGTCGCCATGGCGCTCAAGGACCGCAATCCCCGCGTCAAAATCTACCTCGCCGACCCCATGGGCTCGGCCATCTACAATTACTACGCCAAGGGCGAGCTCAAGGCCGAGGGCAATTCGATCAGCGAAGGCATCGGCAACGGCCGCATCACCAAGAACCTCGAGGGTGCGCCGCTCGACGGCTGGTTCCAGGTAGCCGACGAGGAGATGCTGCCGGTGCTGTTCGACCTCGTCCAGGAAGAAGGCCTGATCCTCGGCGGCTCGACCGGCATCAACATCGTCGGCGCGATCAAGGCGGCGAAGGAGCTGGGCCCCGGTCACACCATCGTCACGGTGCTCGCCGATTACGGCACGCGCTACCAGTCGAAGCTCTTCAACCCCGCCTTCCTGCGCGAGCGCAAGCTGCCGGCGCCGAAGTGGCTCGACCGATGACCGCGCTCCTCTTCCGCGAGGACGCCTATCTCCGGGACTGCGAGGCACGGGTCGTCGGCGTCGACGAGCGCGGCATCCGCCTCGATCGCACCGTCTTCTATCCCCAAGGCGGCGGCCAGCCCGGCGACAGCGGCACGCTTCGGCTCGCCGATGGCGGCAGCGTCGCCATCGCCGACACGCGGAAGGGCGACGGCATCGACGAGGTGCTGCACATTCCCGCGCCCGGCGCAATTCTCCCGGCGGTCGGCGACATCGTCACCGCGGCGATCGACTGGGACCGGCGCTACCGCCTCATGCGCATGCACACCTGCCTCCATCTCCTCTGCGCGGTGGTGCCGGGCGCGGTCACCGGCGGGCAAATCGCCAACGGCAAAGGCCGGCTCGATTTCGACGTACCGGGCGACGCGCTCGACAAGGCTGAGATCACGGCGCGCCTCAACGCGCTCATCGCCGCCGATCACCAGGCAGTGCCGCGCTGGATCGGCGACGACGAGCTTGCCGCGCGGCCCGAGCTCGTGCGCACCATGTCGGTGAAGCCGCCGGTGGGCCAAGGTCGCGTCCGCATCATCGACATCCCCGGCGTCGACCTGCAGCCTTGCGGCGGCACGCATCTCGCGCGGACCGGCGAGATCGGCCCGGTCGAGGTGGGGAAAATCGAGAACAAGGGCCGGCAGAACCGCCGCATCGTCGTCGCCTTCGCCGGCGGAGGCTGAGACGCGCGAGGCCCAGGGCGCGCTCAGCTGATATAGAAGATCATGGCTTGGTCGTTGCGCGCGGCATCGGCGAATAGTTGGCGGACGATCGCGTAGTATCGCGAAAGATAATCGAGCGTTTCAGCGCCTTCGTCCCAGATAAACGGGTAGATTTCCGCTTCCGCCAAGGCCTCCGCATCAAAGCGCTTGCGTAAAGCCGCCGCATCGATCGGCGCGAGTGCGGCGGCAACGGCCTTGACCTCGCTCGACGAGAGCCCGCGCGCAGGTCCGTAGCCGACGTCTTCCTCGCCGATGGCCGCGCCGCCCAAGACGGCATCGCCCAACGGTCGATCGGCCTCCCACGCCTCTCCCGTCAACAGGAAATGGATGCCATGCCACGCCTTTTCGACATCGATGACATCGCCGTCGCTCGCCTCGTCGAGAACGCCTCGATGCGGGACGGATCGGCATAAAGCGCATCGAGATCCGCCTGCGCCGACGGCAGATAGTTGGCG
This sequence comes from Allostellaceae bacterium, assembly GCA_035515835.1. Lineage (GTDB taxonomy): Bacteria > Pseudomonadota > Alphaproteobacteria > ATCC43930 > CGMCC-115725 > DAHUYF01. The sequence goes on along the minus strand of DATJAV010000029.1, from coordinate 6,680 downwards.
ATCATGCTCATGCGCCGAGAGATATCAGCATCGATCGCCCAGGGCAACGGCCGAATGGCCATGGCGCCGCTCTCGCCGGGTGGATATGATGCGCGCGGAGGAAGCGCGGAAGACCGCAATGCCCTACGCCCATCCCGACGCTCTGGTCTCGACCGAGTGGCTGGCGCGCCACCTCGACGCGCCGGATCTGCGCATCGTCGACGGCACCTTCACGCTGCCGGGCGTGACGCCGACCGCGCCGCAGCTCTACCGCGAGCGCCACATTCGCGGCGCCGTCTTCTTCGATATCGATGACATCGCCGACGACAAGAGCCCCTTGCCGCACATGCTGCCGAGCCCCGAGAAATTCGCGCAGCGCATGCGGAAGCTGGGATTGGGCGACGGCCACAGGATCGTGATCTACGACAGCGCCGGCTTGAGCTCCGCGGCACGCCCCTGGTGGATGCTGCGCGTCTTCGGCCATCAGGACGTGGCCATCCTCGATGGCGGCCTGCCGAAATGGCAAGCCGAAGGCCGCCCCGTCACCGACGATGTGCCGGCCCCGCGCGAGCGCCATTTCACCGCGCGCCTCAATACCCTCCTCGTGCGCGACAAGGCGCAGCTCCTCGAGAATCTCAAGACGGGCCGCGAGCAGGTGCTGGACGCGCGTTCCAGCGGCCGCTTCGCCGGCACCGCCAAGGAGCCGCGGGAAGGCCTCCGCGGCGGCCATATTCCCGGCAGCCTCAACCTTCCCTTTGACGCGCTCACCGATGCCAGGACGCGCACGCTTCTTCCCGCCGAGACTTTGGAGCAGCGCTTTACCGCCGCCGGGCTCGAGCGCGGCAAGCCCGTCGTCACCAGCTGCGGCTCCGGCGTCACCGCCTGCGCGCTCGCCTTCGGCCTTCATCTCATCGGCTGGCCCGACGCTGCCGTCTATGACGGCTCCTGGTCGGAATGGGGGCTCCCGGGCGATACGCCCGTCGAGACCGGACCGCGTTAAACGATGGCCGCACCTGGCCAGCTCGCCGACACCATCACCTATCTCGAGATGCTGGCGAAGCCGACGCGGCTGCCGCGGCCGGCACCCCAGGCGAAGCTCGCGCTGATGCGGGCCGAGAATTGCACCGTCTCCTTCTACCGCTATCTCTATGGCGCCGTCGGCGAGCCCTGGCTCTGGTATGTGCGCCGGCAATGGAGCGACGAGCGCCTGCGCCAATGGCTGGCGCGACCCGAAACCGACGTCTCCGTCCTCTATGTCGGCGGCGTCCCCGCGGGCTATTTCGAGCTCGAGCGTCTCCAGAGCGGCGACACCGAGCTCTGCTATTTCGGCTTGCTGCCCGATTTCATCGGCCGGCGTCTCGGTTTTTGGTTTTTGCAAGCCGCGATTGACAGCGCCTGGCTCGGCGCGACCCGGCGGCTTTGGGTACACACCTCGACCTACGACCATCCCCGCGCGCTCGGGAACTACCAGCGCGCCGGGTTCCAGGTCTACGAGCGAAGGAGCGCGACGTTCGACGATCCGCGCATCAGCGGCGTACTGCCGCGTGAGCTCAAACATCCGCTGCTGCCGAATCTCGCCTGAGCCAGCGCCCTCACCCTCCTGCAAGAGGATAGGGGAAAGATCAGTGCCGCAGGATCTGACCCAAGAACGCCCGCGTCCGCTCGCTCTTGGGCGCATTGAAGAATTCCTGCGGCGGCGCCGTCTCGACCACCTCGCCCCGGTCCATGAACACCATCTGGTCGGCGACCTCGCGGGCAAAGCCCATCTCGTGGGTCACGCAGACCATGGTCATGCCGGACCGCGCCAGCTCCACCATGACGTCGAGCACCTCCTTGATCATCTCGGGATCGAGCGCCGAGGTCGGCTCGTCGAACAGCATGATCTGCGGCTTCATGCAGAGCGAGCGTGCGATCGCGACGCGCTGCTGCTGGCCGCCCGAGAGCTGGCCGGGGTATTTGCGCGCCTGCTCGGCGATGCGCACGCGCTCCAGATAGAAGAGAGCGAGCTCCTCCGCTTCGCGCTTCGGCATGTGGCGCACCCAGACCGGCGCCAGCGTCAGGTTCTCCAGCACCGTCAGATGCGGGAAAAGGTTGAATTGCTGGAACACCATGCCGACTTCGCGGCGGATCGCCTCGATGTTGCGGATGTCGCTGGTGAGTTCGATGCCGTCCACCAGGATCTGGCCCTGCTGATGCTCCTCAAGCCGGTTGATGCAGCGGATCATCGTCGACTTCCCCGAGCCCGAAGGGCCGCAGACGACGACGCGCCCGCCGCGCTCGACGGCAAGGCTTACATCCCTGAGCACGTGGAACGTGCCGAACCATTTGTGCACGTGGCGCAGCTCGATCATCGAGTGGGCGTCGTCGTCGCTCATCAGCGTCTTCCCTGCGACAGGCTCTTCTCCAGCCGCCGGCTGTAGAAGGACATGAAATAGCCGAAGACGAAATAGAGCGCGGCGATGAAGAGGTACCCCTCAATATAAGCGAGCCGCCAGGCGGGGTCGTTGAGCGCGGTATTGGTGTCGAGCACGGGGTCGAAAAGGCCGATGATCGATATCAAGGTCGTGTCCTTGAAGGCACCGATGAGGGTGTTGACTTGCGCGGGAATGGTGATGGTGAGCGCCTGCGGCAGCACGATGAGTCGCATCTTCTTCCAGTACCCCAAGCCGAGCGCGTCGGCCGCCTCGTATTGGCCGCGCGGAATCGCCTGTAATCCGCCGCGCACCACTTCCGCCTGATAGGCGGCGATGAAGAGCGCGAAGGCGGCCTCGGCGCGCCACAGCTTGGCGATGGTGAGACCCGGCGGCAGGAAGAGCGGCAGCAGCACCAGCAGGAGAAAGAGCCAGGCGATGAACGGCACGCCGCGCACGACCTCGATATAGAGCACCGAGAGCATGCGCACCGTCGGCAGCGGCGAGCGCCGGCCCAGCGCCAGCAACAGCGCCAGCGGGTAGCTGAGCCCGAGCCCGCCCGCCGCCAGGATCAAGGTCAGCGGCAAGCCGTTCCAGAGGTCGCTGTCGACCGCCGGAAGACCGAAGATGCCGCCCGCCATCAAGACGACGACCGCGACCAGCCCCAACACCCAACCGATGGCGAGCCAGCGTCCCTTGAGCCGTCGATCGACGCTGCTCAGCAGTAGCGCGGCGAAGATCAGCAGCACCACCGTCGGCCGCCATTGCTCGGCATAGGGATAGCGGCCGAACACGATGAAGCGGAACCAATCGGCGATGAAGGCCCAGCAAGCGCCGCCCGCGGCCTGGCAGACGCGGTCGTCGGGCGCTGTCAGTGAGGCCTTCACCACCGCCCACTCGATGAAGCCCGGCAACAGCCAGAGGACCAGGCAAGCGATGAGCAGCGTCAGCGCACTGTTCCACCACGTGTTGAAGAGATTGGCGCGGAGCCATTGGAGTGCAGCCGTCGCCGTCATCGCTCCACCAGCGCCGTCCAGCGGTTATAGAGATTCATGGCCAGCGAGATGGCGAGGCTGATGACGAGATATGTCGAGGCCACGATCACCATCACCTCGATCGCCTGCCCCGTCTGATTGGCGATCGTGTTGCTGACGGAGAAGAGCTCGGGAAAACCGATGGCGACGGCGAGCGAGCTGTTCTTGGTGAGCGACAGATACTCGCTGGTGGTCGGCGGCACGATGACGCGGATCGCTTGCGGCAGCACGACGAGCCGGAGAGTCTGGCCGCGCGAGAGGCCGAGCGCTTGCGCCGCCTCGCTCTGGCCGCGGCTCACCGACTGGATGCCGCTCCGCACGATCTCGCCGATGAACGCCCCGCTATAGGCCACCAGAGCGAAGAGCAGCGCCGCGAATTCCGGCGTGATGCTTTGGCCGCCGCTGAAATCGAAGCGGGTGACCTGCGGCAGATCGAGGCGCAAGGGCGCGCCGCCGGCGATGAAGACGAGGATGGGCGGCAGCGTCACGAGCGTGAGACCGGGCCATGCCGTCTGCGGCCTCTCGCCGGTCCGCGCCAAGCGCTGTCGCGCCCAGAGCCGCAGCAGATAGGCGGCGCCGGCGCCGGCTGCCAGCGCCGCCAGCATCCAGAGATAGACGGGGTCGTAGAAGGGGACGGGGAAGACGACGCCGCGATTCGAGATGAAGACATGCGGCAGGAAATGCCAGGCGTCGCGCGGCTGCGGCGCGCCGACGCGGAGCACGTCCCACCAGAGAAAAATCTGCAAGATCAGCGGCGTGTTGCGCATCACCTCGACATAGGCGAGCGTCAAGCGGCTGACGAGCCAGTTGCTGGAGAGCCGCGCGATGCCGACGACGAAGCCCAGCATCGTGGCGAAGACGATGCCGAGCGACGCCACCAGCAGGGTGTTGAGCAAGCCCACCAGGAGCGCGCGGGCGTAAGTGTCGGCGGGAGAAAAAGGGATCAGCGTCGGGCTGACGGCAAAGGATGCCTCGCGGCCAAGAAAAGCGAAGCCGGTGGCGATGCCCTGACGTCGCAGATTCTCGGCCGCGTTGCCGGCGAGATAGGCGGCAAATCCCAGGATGAGAGCGACGGTCAAGACCTGGATGGCGATCGCGCGTATGCGCTCGTCGCGCCAGGGTGCGACGCGCGTCCGCGCCGGAGCCGGGGATGCGGCTGCGCCGGCGGGTGTCATGGCGGCGTCGCGGCGGCGGTCAGCGGAACGGCATCGCGTACATCAATCCGCCCTTGGTCCAGAGCTTGTTGATGCCCCGGTCGAGCTTCAAGGCCGAATCCTTGCCGACATTGCGCTCGAAGATCTCGCCGTAGTTGCCGACTTGCTTGATGATGTTGTAGGCGAATTTGTCGTCGAGATGGAGCGCCTTGCCCATGCCCGGCGTCACGCCCAGCATGCGTTTTATCTCGGGATCGTCGCTCTTCAGCATCTCGTCGACATTGGCCTTGGTGACGCCCTTCTCCTCGGCGCCGATCATGGCGAAAACCGTCCATCTGACGATGTCGAACCACTCGTCATCGCCATGCCGCACCGCCGGCGCCAGCGGCTCCTTGGAGATGATCTCCGGCAGGATGACGTGGTCGGCGGGGTTGGGCGCCTTGGCGGCGCGGGTCGCGGCGAGCCCGGAGCGGTCGGTGGTGTAGGCATCGCAGCGGCCCGAGAAATAGGCGTTCTCGACCTCGTCGAGCTTCTCGATCACCAGCGGCTTGTAGGTGAGATGGTTGGCGCGAAAGTAGTCGGCGAGGTTGAGCTCGGTCGTCGTTCCGGGCTGGACGCAGATGGTGGCGCCGTTGAGCTCCTTGGCGCTCTTGATGCCGGACTTCACCGGCACCATGAAGCCCTGGCCGTCGTAATAGGTGACGGGAGCGAAGTCGAAGCCATTCTCGGCTTCGCGCAGCAAGGTCCAGGTCGTGTTGCGCGTCAGCACGTCGACCTCGCCGGTTTGCAGCAAGGTGAAGCGCTGCTCCGCCGTCGATGGTACGAACTTCACCTTGGTGGCGTCGCCGAAGACGGCGGCGGCGATGGCGCGGCAGGTGTCGGCGTCGAGACCCTGGTAATTTCCCTGCTTGTCGGGCATGGAGAAGCCGGCAAGGCCGGTATTGACGGCGCAAACCACGGCGCCCCGCTGCTTCACGACATCGAGGGTGCCCGCCGTGGCACCGTAGCTAAGCGCGGCGACGCCGAGCAAGACCATGAGCGCGCCGCCAAGCGATTTCAGAATTTGCATCGACAATCTCCAGAAAGCGTCTGTTTTTGCCGCTTTTTTCGGCAGGCGTAATCCCCGAGCGCAGCGCCAGCGCCCGGCGCCGACGCTATCATGCCGCCGCGTCCTCCCGCAACGACGGCGGTCGCTCAAGGGAATGGCGGGGCACCGCCGGGCGCTGCCGGGAACAGCGGGGCGCAATTGAGGATGAGGGCAAGACGAGGCCCTCAGCCCGTGGGCTTTCGCTGCCGTCGCCGCCGATGCAAGATGCGCTCGCCCGAGACAGCCCGAGGCCGCAAAACGGATGCGCAGCAAATCGAAGAAGCCCGATACCCTCCTCACCCATGCCGGCCGATCGCCCGAGGATAATTTCGGCGTCGTCAATCCGCCGGTCTATCACGCGTCGACCATCATCCACCGCACCGTCGCCGATCTGGAGAAGGCGCAGAAGAACCGCTACAACCAGGTTACCTACGGGCGTTGGGGCACGCCCACCACCTTCGCCTTCGAGGAGGCCGTGGCCGCGGTCGAGGGCGGCTACCGTGCCATCGCCTGCTGCTCGGGTGCCGCCGCCTGCTATGTGGCGCTGCTCGCCTTCCTCAAGGCGGGCGATCACGTGCTGCTGCCGGATTCCGTCTATGGTCCGGTGCGCGCCTTTGCCAACACCCTGCTCGAGCGCTTCGGCGTCGCCAGCAGCTTCTACGATCCGCTGATCGGGGCCGGCATCGCCGAGCTCATGCGCGACAACACCCGCGTCCTCTATCTCGAGAGCCCGGGCTCGCACACCTTCGAGGTCCAGGACGTGCCGGCGCTGGTCGCCGTCGCCAAAGCAAGAGGGCTCACGACGCTCGCCGACAACACCTGGGCGGCGCCGCTTTTCTTCAAGCCTCTGGCGCTGGGCGTCGATGTCGAGATCATCGCTGCCACCAAATACATCGTCGGCCACTCCGACGCGATGATGGGGATTATCGTCTGCAACGAGGCGAGCTATACGCGCGTTCGCGACATCGCCAAGCCCGCGATCGATGCGATGCTCGACGGCATGGAGCTGTTCGGC